>NZ_CP007790.1:2281359-2607268 GCF_000835165.1 Corynebacterium marinum DSM 44953 | reverse complement strand
CTGGTGTGTCTCCTTACATGTTCGGTCCGGTTCGCTCGGGCGCGGCCGGACCTGATCGGAGATCAGGTATCGGTGCCTGCCGGGGACTTGCGGGTGACGCGGCGTCGGTGGTCAGCCGGCCGGTTGGCCGGGGAGGTCGCGCACCGCGTCTATTCACAGGCCTTATCCCCATGGGGAATATGGCCGCAACCTCGCTATCCACAGAGTTATCCACAGGTGTGGACAACTCCGTGCGAAAAATCTTTCCACAGCCTATCTCATGACCTGTGGATAAATCGATTCGCCGCCGAAAGTTCTCCCACCTGCATAAATGTCGCCGCCCCAGGGGATAGCCCTCGTGAAAAAGATGGTTATCCACAGGGTGTTGGTGGTGCTCTGTGATTCTGTGTGAGTTCCTTTATTGTTACCCAAGTCGGACCGCCCGTGTCCATTGCCTGAACCTGGGATTTCGTGGAACCGGCCCGGCCGGGCCCCGCGCCGCGGGGTGCTCCGCAGGACGGATCGGCAAACCCGCCGGTCGGGTGCGGGTAAATCCCATTCTTGTCATTTCAGGTGCCCCCATCTCTGCCTCGCAGACCGGGCCGCGCGCCAATTTGTTCGGGCAGAGTCGGATCGCGTAGTCTGTGATGGTCTGTCACACCGCCGGATGCACCCTCTCGAAGGGTCCGCTCCGGCGGATGTGTTGTGAGAGCAGCGTCGGCACCGGATTTTCGGGCCGCGGTATCCAACCGCGAGTCTGTGCGGACCTGCACGCCACCACAGTCAGGGCCCCGACAGCGGGTCCCGTCCGTAGAGGCATCTCAAACCGTCAAGAAACTTAAACAGCGGCTGACCGGTCCCGACCGGCCCGCCGCCTCACACAGAGGAGAACACCGTGGCAAAGGGCAAGCGGACGTTCCAGCCGAACAACCGTCGTCGCGCACGCGTGCACGGCTTCCGTACCCGTATGCGCACCCGTGCGGGTCGCGCAATCGTCTCGGCCCGTCGTCGCAAGGGCCGCGACAAGCTGACCGCTTAAAGCGGTTTCAGCGGTGCTACCGAAGCAGCACAAGTTCACGTCTCCGGCTGAGTTCAGTCGGACGATCAAGCGTGGACGCCGTGCCGGGACTCGCACCGTCGTGGTCCATCTCGTGGACCGCAGCACCGGGCCCGACGCGGAGATCGCCCATCAGGGCGGCCCCCGCGTCGGGCTCATCGTCTCCAAAGCCGTCGGGAACGCTGTGATACGTCACCGCACCTCCCGGCGGCTTCGGCATGTCTGCGCCGGCCTCTTCGGCCTCATGCCCGCCACCACCGACCTGGTGGTGCGGGCGCTGCCGCCCGCGGGTGCGGCGTCGACAGCCGATCTGGAACGCGACATCCGGAAGGCGCTGCGCAAGCTGGGAGTCGCCGGTGCGTGAACTCTCACCCGCCGCACGCGGCCTGGCCGCGTCGGTCACGTTCTACCAAAAGTACCTGTCGCCCCTTAAGATGGGTTCGACCTGCCGTTTCGAACCGACGTGCAGCGCCTACGCACTCGATGCCGTCCGCGGCCACGGGGCGGTCAAGGGCACTGCCATGGCGTTGGCTCGGCTGAGCAAGTGCGGCCCCTGGCATCCGGGCGGTTACGACCCTGTGCAGGGCCCGGGCCCGACACCAACTGACACCAAGGAGTCCTGACACACAGTGCTCAACTTCATCTACTGGCCGATTTCGGCCGTCCTGTGGTTCTGGCACAAGGTCTTCAGCTTTGTGCTCGATCCAGACCTCGGCATCACGTGGGTGCTGTCCATCATCTTCCTGACCTTCACGGTCAAGGCGATCATGTTCAAGCCGACCATGAACCAGCTGCGCTCCGGCCGCAAGATGCAGGACATGCAGCCCAAGATGGCCGAGATCCGCAGCAAGTACAAGAACGACCAGACGAAGATGATGGAGGAGACGCGCAAGCTCCAGAAGGAGATGGGCGTCAACCCGGTCCTCGGCTGCCTGCCGATGCTCGTCCAGATCCCCGTCTTCATCGGTCTGTTCCACGTCCTCCGGTCCTTCAACCGCACCGGCGAGGGCGTCGGCCAACTCGGTCTGTCGATCGAGGAGAACTACAACACCTCGAACTACATCTTCAACGTCGACGACGTGCAGTCCTTCATGGACGCCACGTTCTTCGGGGTCCCGCTCTCCGCCTATATCTCCATGCCCTCGGACATGTACGCGGCGTTCCCCAACGTCGAATTCACCCGCATGGACACCATCC
The DNA here is from genome assembly GCF_000835165.1 of Corynebacterium marinum DSM 44953. Lineage (NCBI taxonomy): Bacteria > Bacillati > Actinomycetota > Actinomycetes > Mycobacteriales > Corynebacteriaceae > Corynebacterium > Corynebacterium marinum. The sequence continues at coordinate 2,605,035 of NZ_CP007790.1, read as the reverse complement.
TGGTGGCCGTGCCGCTGGTTCTCACCATCGCGGTGGCCACCCACTTCAACGCCCGCATGTCGATCGACCGCCAGAAGGAGCGCATCGCCTCCGGCAAGCAGGCGGCCCCGACCGGCGACAACGCCGAGATGATGGCCATGCAGATGGGCATGATGAACAAGATGATGCTGTGGTTCATGCCGCTGACCATCCTGTTCACCGGCTTCCTGTGGCACATCGGCCTGCTGTTCTACATGGTGTCCAACAACATCTGGACCTTCTTCCAGCAGCGCTACCTCTTCCACAAGATGGACCAGGAAGAGGAGGCCGAGGAGGAGGCCCGCAAGGCCCTCAAGCGCACCACCGCCCCGGCGCCGGGCGCACGGACCGTGCAGAAGAAGCGCAAGAAGAAGTAGCCGCTCCTCCCCACGGCGCCCGTCCAGCCACCGTGTTCCCCTCCCGGGAACACGGTGGCTGTATCGTTGTGTGACATGAGCGAGACCCCTGAGCTGGCACCTGCCCCCTCGGCAGCCGCCGACATCTTCGGCGCGCGCCTCCCCCTGGCCGAGGCCTACCACCGGTCGCTGGCCACCGACGGCTCCACCCGCGGCTTCATCGGTCCCCGGGAGGTTCCCCGGCTGTGGGACCGGCACATCCTCAACTGCGCCGTCATCGGCGAGGTGATGGAGCCCGGCGCCACCGTCGCCGATGTCGGCTCCGGTGCGGGCCTGCCGGGCATCCCCCTGGCCATCGCCCGCCCCGACCTGCACATCACGCTCATCGAGCCGCTGCTCAAACGCTCCGTCTACCTGGCCGAGGTGGTGGAACTGCTCGGCCTGGACAACGTCACCGTCATCCGCGGCCGGGCGGAGGAGAAGCCGGTCCGCAGGGCGCTGGGCAAGGGCGTCGACGTCGTGACCTCCCGCGCGGTCGCCCCGCTGGGTAAACTCGTCGGCTGGTCCCTGCCGCTGGCGAAGATCGGGGGCATGATGGTGGCGATGAAGGGATCCTCGGTCACCGAGGAACTCGGACGCGACGCCGCGGACATCCGCCGCGCGGGCGGAGGCCGCGCGGAGATCCTCAGCGTCGGCACGACACACCTCAGCGAACCGACGACGGTCATCCGCATCCCGCGGGTGCACTAAGGTTGGGAAAAGCCCGTGACTACAACATTTGAACCAGGAAGAGGTCAGGTCGCAGCAATGGTTGACCAACTGCCGAAGCCGGAAGCGCCGCGTCTGATCACGGTCGCCAACCAGAAGGGCGGCGTCGGCAAGACCACGAGTTCCGTCAACTTGGCCGCCGGTCTGGCGATGGCCGGGGCGAAGGTCCTCGTCATCGACCTCGACCCCCAGGGCAACGCCTCCACCGCGCTGGGGGCGGAACACCGCGCCGGCACCACGTCCAGCTACGAACTGCTCATCGGCGAAGCGACGGCGGAGGACGCCGTCCAGCCCTCCACCGCCAGCGAGAACCTGTTCTGCATCCCCGCCACCATCGACCTGGCCGGCGCGGAAATCGAACTGGTCAGTCTCGTGCGCCGCGAGTACCGGCTCTACGACGCCCTCCGCGGCTCCGGTTTCCTCGCCGACAACAACTTCGACTACGTGCTCATCGACTGCCCGCCGTCGCTGGGCCTGCTCACCATCAACGCGATGACCGCCGTCGACGAGGTGCTCATCCCCATCCAGTGCGAGTACTACGCCCTCGAGGGGGTGGGCCAGCTGCTGAACAACATCTCCATGATCCGCCAGCACCTGAACACCAACCTGCACATCTCCGCCATCCTGCTGACGATGTACGACGCCCGCACCAAGCTCTCCGAGCAGGTCGCCACCGAGGTCCGCGCGCACTTCGGCGACGTGGTCCTGGGCAACATCATCCCCCGCTCGGTGAAGGTCTCCGAGGCCCCCGGCTTCGGCCAGACCGTCCTGAGCTACGACCCCCACTCCCGCGGCGCCGGCGCCTACCTCGACGCCGTCACGGAGTTCGCCACCCGCGGCGACTACCTGCCCGTCGACTCCACCGGACCCATCGGCGTCAGCCCGGAGACCGCCCGGCGGCTCGCCGCAGAATCAGAAAGTTAAGTGTCATGAACCAGGAAACGCGTAAGGGCGGCCTCGGTCGAGGCCTGGCCGCCCTGATCCCCGCCGGACCCTCCAACGGCTCCCCCAAGCTCGGCGAAGGGGCCGCGGACGTCATCCTGGGCGGCAGCAAGGGGGCGCGGGGCCGGAGCACGGATAAGACCACCTCCTCCACTCCCACTCCCATTCCCACTCCCACCCCGGCCACCGGCACAGGCACGGGCGTCGAGAAGCAGCCGGCGGAGGTCGGCGCCACCTACCGCGAGATCCCCATCGGGCAGATCGTGCCCAACCCGCAGCAGCCGCGGCAGGTCTTCGACGAGGAGGCACTCGCCGAACTCGTCCACTCGATCCGGGAATTCGGGCTCATGCAGCCGATCGTGGTGCGCCCGGCGGGCGAGGGCTACGAACTCATCATGGGCGAGCGCCGCTGGCGCGCCGCCGGGCGGGCCGGGTTGCAGACCATCCCCGCCATCGTCCGCGACACCGGCGACGGCGTCATGCTGCGCGACGCCCTCCTGGAGAACATCCACAGGGTCCAGCTCAACCCGCTGGAGGAGGCCGCCGCCTACCAGCAGCTCCTCGAGGAGTTCGACGTCACCCAGGCAGAGCTGGCCGAGCGCATCGGCCGCTCCCGCCCGGTGATCACCAACACCATCCGCCTGCTGGCCCTGCCGCTGCCCGTGCAGCGCCGGGTCGCCGCCGGAGTGCTCTCCGCGGGCCACGCGCGCGCCCTGCTCGGCCTCAAACTCGGGGAGGCGACCACCGTCGCGCAGGAGGAGCTGGCCGCCCGCATCATCGCGGAGGGCATGTCCGTCCGCGCCACGGAGGAGGCCGTCACCCTGCTCAACCGCGGCGGGGAAGAGGAGAAACGCACCAAACCTGAGCCCCCGGAGCAGCCCGAGGCGCTCATCCGCGCCGCCGACCGGCTCGGGGACGCGTGGGAGACCAAGGTCACCGTCACCATGGGCAAGCGCAAGGGCCGCATGGTCGTCGAATTCGGCGACCCCGAGGATTTCGAGCGTATCCTCGCCCTCATCGAAGGCCGCGACTAGGAACCCGCGGCCGTGTTCGCCAGAGTGAGCCCCCTGAGTCCGGAGGAGATCGGCCGTATCCACCCTCAGGCCGGCCGCAGCATCTTCTGGGAACTCGACCCGGACACCGCCGCCGTCGTGCAGGCCTCCGGCGACCCCGGCTTCGAGAAGGAGGCGTGGTTGACCACGACACTCCTCGAGTACGGCTGCTGCGGCTTCTCCCTCGAACGCAGCAGCCAGGAACGCGCCGTCGCCACCATCTTGTTCTGCCCCCGCGACGGCGCCCCCGGCGTCGTCGCGCTCCCCACGGCCCCGGTCTCCGAGGATGCGGAGGTGTTGACCTCCCTGTTCATCGAACCCGGTTTCGCCGGCATCGGGCTGGAGTCCCTGCTTCTCGACGCCGCCATCATGTCCCTCGTCGAGCGCGACGTGCCGGCCGTCGAGGCCTTCGGCTGGCGCACCGACTTCTTCGCCCGCGCCGACGTCGACGAGCTGCTGGAGGGCCCCGTCGGCGCTGTCCTGCGCTCGGCCTCCGAGATCGGGCTGATGTCTGTCTCGGTGCTCGAATCCGCCGGCTTCAAGGTCGTCGCCGACCACCCGGTGCTCCCCCGCCTGCGGCTGGATCTGCCGCCCCAGCATGACCTCATCAGCGCCGCGGCGCTGGAGTTCCTCGAAGACCGGATGCCGGTCTCCTGAGCTACGGTCAGCCCAGTTCGGCCCGCAGGAGCTCCGAGAACTTGTAGGTGCCGGTGGGCTGGTCGTCCCGGTCGAGCAGGTAGAGGCGCTTCACGGCCACGACCACCGCCTCGGCGACGGCGTCGCGCACGGCCGGGTCAGTCAGCCGGGAGACGTCCCCCGGGTTGGAGAGGTAGCCGGCGACGAGTTCCACCGTCGGCGCCTGGGTCAGGCGCAGCAGATCCCAGGTGCGGGCGTGGGTGCCGCAGTTCTGGAAATCGGTGCGGGCGGCGATCTCGCGCTGGATGTACCCCGAGAGGGTCTCCCCGGTCAGCGAGCTGTTGCCCGTCTCGGAGCCGAAGTAGAACGTGGCGACGCCGTGCGCCTTCTCGTTGGGGTAGCTGTCCGTCTGCAGGGAGATCACGAGGTCGGCGCCGAAGGCGTTGGCGATCTCCGAGCGCGCGGTGGCGGAGGGGTCGTCCATCCGGGGGCGGGACTTGATGGTCTCCATGCCCGCCGCGATCATGCGGCCCTCGATGCGTGAGGCGAGGTCCCAGAGAATCTCCTCCTCGGTGATGTCGCCGTGCAGGCCCCGCACGGAGCGGCCCTTGTTGGCGCCGCCGAGCGCCGGGTCGATGACCACGCGCTTGCCCGCCAGTTTCGGCCCCGCGTTGCGGACCTTCTCCCGCTCGCGGATGGCCAGCGGGCTGCCGCCGGTGATGCGCCGCCCGAGGAGTTTGAGCGCGCGGATGGTGTCCGGGCCGCAGACCCCGTCGTCCTGCAGCCCAGAGTTGAGCTGGAAGGCGGCGAGTGCCGCGTGGGTGCTCTCGCCGAAGTGGCCGTCTATGCGGTGGGCGTAGAAACCCAGCTCCTGGAGCTGGTCCTGCAGCTGGGAGACGTCGTCGCCGATGAGCTCACTGTTGGGCTGGTACGAAAGCACGCGGGCGCCGAGCTGGTAGGAGGCGTGGCGCAGCTCCCGCAGCGTGATCTCGTCGATGGTGCCCGACGGGACGATGCCGCGCGACTGCTGGAAGGCCTTGAGAACTTCGGTGAGGGAGGCGTCGAAAAGCTTGTCCTCTTCGCTGTACTTGTCGGAGAGGGCGGCCTCGTAACCGGGGAGCAACCCCAGCCGGGCCAGGGTGGAGCGTGCCTCCGCCACCCGTGGGCTGCGGTCACCGACACCAAAGCTCTTGGTCAAGGAGGCTCCCTTCGAGGGTCAGATATACAGATCCTATCCGAGCCGTAGAGAGTCGGCCGGTGCTGCTTGTCGCGACCCAACGGTACCACCTACATCAGGGGTTCCAGCTTCGCCATGATGTGGGAACGCGGTCGGACGCCCACGAACTCGTCCACCTTTTCCCCGCCCTTGAAGAACAGGACCGAGGGGATGGACATGATCTGGAACATCGCGCCGAGGGTGCGCTGCTCGTCGACGTTGACCTTGGCCACGGTGATCTGGTCGCCCAATTCCTCCGCGACCTCCTCAAGTACCGGGCTGAGCTTCTTGCACGGCCCGCACCACTCGGCCCAGAAATCGACGATGACGGGCTTGTCGGATTCCACCACGATCTCGCGGAAGTTGTCCTGGGTGACCTCGATGACGTTACTCATGTGATTCTCCTTACGTGTGGTTTAAAGGGCGGCGAGGAAGTGCTCTGCGTCGGTCGCGGCGCGGCATCCGGAGCCGGCTGCGGTGATGGCCTGCTGGTAGTGGTCGTCGACCAGATCGCCGCAGGCGAAGACGCCGGCGACGGAGGTGGCGGTGGAGGGCTCGTCGACCTTGACGTAGCCGCCGTCCTTGAGCTCCACCTGCCCGCCGAGGAACCCGGAGCGCGGGTCGTGGCCGATGGCGACGAACATGGCGGCGACAGGGAGATCGGTCAGCTCGCCGGTGACGGTGTCGCGCAGCACGAGCCCGGCGACCTTGCCCTGGCCCTCACCGGTGCCCTCGACGACGTGGTCGACGACCTTGTTCAGCGCGAACTCGATCTTGTCGTTGGAGCGGGCCCGCTCGAGCATGATGGCGGAGGCGCTGAAGCCCTCGCGGCGGTGGATGAGGGTGACCTTGTCGGCGAACTTGGTCAGGAAGGTGGCCTCCTCCATGGCGGAGTCGCCGCCGCCGACCACGGCGATCTCGGCGCCCTTGAAGAAGAATCCGTCGCAGGTCGCGCAGGTGGAGACGCCGCGGCCCATGAGCTTGTCCTCGCCGGGGACGCCGAGCAGGCGTGCCGCTGCGCCGGTGGCCAGGATGACGGTGCGGGCGGAGTAGACCTCGTCGCCCACGTGGATCTTCTTCACGTCGCCCTCGAGTTCGACGGAGTCCACCATCTCCATGCGCAGGTCGGCGCCGAAACGCTCGGCCTGGGAGCGCATCTCCATCATGAGGTCGGGGCCCATGATCCCGTCCTGGAAGCCCGGGAAGTTCTCCACCTCGGTGGTGTTCATCAGGGCGCCGCCGTACTCGTAGCCTTCGAAAACCAGCGGCTTGAGCTCCGCGCGGGCGGCGTAGACGGCTGCGGTGTAACCGGCCGGGCCGGAACCGATGATGACGACGTCGTGGATGGTGTCCTGGGCTGTCATGAATTCTCCTGCGATGTTCTGGGTGCGGTCACACCAAGTCTAGTTCCCCGCTCCGGGGGCTCACTTGAGGGTCAACCACCGGCCACCGGCGGATATTCCGCCAGCAGCTGCTCGCGCAGCGCCTCACGCGCCCGGGAGCGCCGCGATTTGATCGTTCCGGGCTGCACCCCCTCCTGCTCGGCGACGTGGCTGACGCTGTAACCCTCGACGTCGATGAGCCACAACGCAGTCCGCTGGTCGGGGCGCAGGCACGCCAGGGTCTCCTCCAGCTGCAGCATCCGGTCGCGCTCCCCGATGGGGTCGACGGCCAGGTGCGGGTTGATGTCGTGCGGCAGGGAGTCGTCGTCGAGGGTGGGCACCTCGAACTGCCGGCGGTGGTTGCGGAAGTCCCAGCCCGAATTCATCACCAAGCGGTGCAGCCAGGTGCTCAGCGAGGACTCGTGGCGCCACGTGTGCAGGTTGCAGCTCGCCTTGAACAGCGCCTCCTGGAGAATGTCCTGGGCGTCGTCCTCGTTGTGGCCGTATTTCCGGGCGACCCACAACAGGCGCGCCCGGTGTCTCTCCACGATCTCGGTGAATGCGCGGAGATCCCCGCCGATGTAATTTTCGACGAGTCGACCGTCTGTGTGTGCCAATTTTCCCCCCAGAAAATTTCGCTGACACACTCATTGGACCCCATTCCCCCAGGTCCGGCAGCGCAAGGGCGCCCACCTCAGTGGGCGCTAGTCCAGGCCCACCACCTGGATCTCCGCCACCTCGGCCGGGTCGGTGAACCACACCAGCACTCCCCCGCCGGTCAGGCGGTCGAGCTCGAGGCTGTTGCGGCCTTCGTGGAGCGTGGCGTCGGCGAGCAGCGGCAGGCCCGCGGGATCCTGCGCGTCCGAGCCCTCCGGCACGCCGTAGACCTCGACGTCCACGTCGCCCGCGGCAACCTCGAGAACGACGTGCTGCAGTTCCACCGGCCCGCCGAGGGTGAGGACCACGCCGGAGGGAACGGCCGGAGTCGACCAGGCGGTGGCCGGGTCCCCGTCGACGACGGCGGGGACGGTGGACGAGACCTCCTGCACCCGGCCCAGCGGGCGGGGGGCGGTCTCGGTGGCGGAGCCCTGGATGGACTCGGAGTCCACCGGGGACTCTTCCCGGTCCCCGCTGATGGCGCTGACCAGGTAGACGGTCAGGGCTGCGACGAGGACGACCGCGCCGATGGCGGACACGCCGATGAGCGCGGTCGACCGGCCCGAGTAGGACTTTGCGCCGAAGCCGGCCCGTTCGTCGGGCTGCTGCTCGTCGTCGACCTCCACGACGAGGGCCTCCAGCCCCGCGAAGGCGCGCAGACGGCCGGCGAGGGTCTTCATGTCGGTCTCCTCGACGAACCCGGCCAGACCCTCGCTGGCGGACGCCAGAAGCTTCAGCGCGGAAGTGACGGCGGCCCGGTCGCGTTCGACGGTGGCGTTGGCGAGCACGGCGGGGAAGGCGAGGAACGCCTCACCGTCGGAGGAGATGCGGATGCGTGCGTGGTTGTCCAGCCCGAGGGGGCGGGTGCCGGAGGCCGCGGCGGCGAGCGGGGCGACGGCGGCGGCGACGGCGGTCGGATCGAGGGGTCCTTCGGCGGCGACCGCCCGCAGGGAGGAACCCGGGACCCAGTCGGCGACGACGAGGCAGCCGTTGCGGTAGGCCAGCACCTCGATGTTCTGCGCCACACCCGGCAGTCCCGCGATGTTGCGGGTGCGGCGCACGACCTCGGCGGCGGCGCCGGCGGCCGCGGCCGGGGAGGCCGGGGCCAGGGGCGCGTTGCCGGAGGTGTCCACGAAAGTCAGGGCCACCTCGCGGCCTGTGGCCAGTTCCTTCGCGTGCCAGAAGCGCGCCCCGGGGACCGAACCGTGGTCGACGAGGAGGCGGAACCGGCCGTCGGAGACCGGGGCCCCCGGCACCAGGCGCGGCCCGCGGACCACGCCCGCCGACATCGGGGCGGGCGGCGGAGAGGAGTTGAAGGGGTCCAGCGCCAGCAGCTGGGCGGAGACCTCCTGCGCGTCCGGCTCCTCCACCCGGATCTCCTTGCTTGCGTCCGGGCGGACGAAGCGGGAGATGCCCGGGATGCGGGCGAAGGCGCGGCCCAGGTTCTGCACCTCCGGCAGCCCGGAGAAGCTCAGGGCGATGCCGGTGGCGATGAGGAAGACCACGCCGTCGACGCCCACGCGCACGAGCACGCCGAAGGAGCCGAACCCGCCCAGCAGGCCGCCGGCGAAGGTGCGCAGGAGGAAGTCCACGAACAGCGCCACCGCCACGCCGATGAGCGACGCCGCGGTCGCCCACATCGTCGTGCGGATCTGGGAACGGGTGCCCAGGTGGCCGAGTTTGCGGCGCAGCAGCAGCGCGCCGATCACGGCGCCGGCGACGAAGCCGAAGCCGTTGGCGGCGCCCAGCAGGATGACCACCCGCGACGGCGAGGTGGCCACCAACGGGGCCAGCAGGGACAGGACGATCTTCGTGGCGGTGATGCCGGCGATGATGAAGGTGGGGGTCCATGCCTCCTCCCGCGCGTAGAAGACCCGCAGGTGCAGCAGCACCAGCGCGTAGGGCAGGAGGGTGAAGGCGGAGAAGCTCAGCGTCAGGCCCAGCAGGGTGCCCGACTCGGTGTCGAAGTTGCGGTAGGAGAACAGGGCCACGCCGATCTCGGGGCCGAACGCGGTGAAGAACACCACGATCGGGATCAGCGCGATGAAGGTGAGCTTGGTGCCCAGATTGAGGTCGGCGACCACCGCGCGGTCGTCGCCGTCGGCGGCGTTGCGCGACAGCCGCGGCATGATCGCCGTGAGCAGGGTGACGCCGATGATGCCGTAGGGCACCTGCAGCAGCAGCCACGCCTGCTGGTAGATCAGCGGGGCCGCCTTGTCCGAGAGGGAGGCGATCTGGGTGGTCACCGCGTAGCCGACCTGGGAGACCGCCACGTAGACGATGATGGCGACGGCCATGCCGCCGAACTGTTTCAGGCGGGCGTCCAGGCCCCACAGGGGGCGCATGTTGATGCCCGCCTTCTTCAGGTACGGCACCATGATCAGCGCCTGCACCACCACGCCCAGCGTGGTGCCCAGGCCCAGCAGGAGGACGTGGGGGTCGGTGATACCGGAGGGGGCGTCGTCGAGCAGGGAGCCCGGCAGCGTCATGTACGCCAGCAGCACCGTGATGGAGACGACGTTGTTGGCCACCGGCGCCCAGGCGCCCGGTTTGAAGATGCCCCGGGTGTTGAGCACCGCCATGAACAGGGCGAACAGTCCGTAGAAGAGGATCTGCGGCAGCAGCATATAGGCGAACGACGTCGACTGGACGATGTTGACCTGGCCCTCGGCGTTGAGCAGCATCCGCGTGAGCAGCGGCGCGCCGATCACCGCCAGCAGCGTCACCACGACCAGCAGCGTCGCCGACAGGGTGAACAGGCGGCGGAAGAAGGCCTCGCCCCGGTCGGGGTCCTCCCTCTCCGCGCGCACGAGCACCGGCACCACCAGGGAGGTGAGGACCGCGCCGAGCACGATCTCCGTGATGAGGTTCGGCAGCGTGTTCGCCGTGTTGAAGGCGGAGCCGACGGCCGGGCCCAGGGTCGCGCCGATGAGGAGGTTGCGCAGGAAACCGGTGATGCGCGAGATCAGCGTCGCCAGGGCCATCGAGCCGCCGGCGCGCACCACGTCAGAGTCGGAGGCCACGCCGGAGACGGCGGGCACCTCCGTCGGCACGGCCGTCAGCCGGGAGCGGTCGGGCGCAGGCTCCGGTGCCGGCGCCCGCCGCTCCGGCACCGGGGCCGGAGGGGTCGGTGCGACGAAGCGGGAGCGCTGGCCGGATGAGAGGTTGTCGGTGGAGTTCACTCACAAAGCCGTTCTTGAGGTTCTAGGGGCGCTGTCGTTGACGCCGGCGGTGCCGGCCGACGCGGAAGAGCAGCAACAGGGACAGCCCCACCACGAAGAGCAGGGCGATGCCGTAGGTGCCGACGATACCGGCCCGCGTCTGCACCGTGATATCCACCGGGGTCGAGATCGGGGAGCCGTCACGGGTGGCCAGCCACAGCGTCAGCTGCGTCTGGTCCTGCTCGGCGGGCAGGTCGGCGGTCATCTGCACCGTAATCGATCCGTACGCCGGAATGTGCACCCGCCCGGGCACGTCGACCGTCGCGCCCTCCGGCCCCGAGTACACCAGTTCGGCGTCCACGGGCAGCGGCAGGCCGTTCTCGGCGACGATGAGCAGCGGAGAGCTCTCCGACGCCCGCGTGTACACGTTGCCCGGCGGAATCAGCGCCACCGAACCCCGCAGATCCTGCAGCGTCCGCCGGTTGGCGTCCAGCCGCCGGTCCGCCGCGGCCACCACGTCCCCGTACCCGCCGATGCTGCTCCTCGACGTCGCCGTCAGACTCGTCAGCACATCCCGCCGCAGCGGCAGCGTGAAACCGTAGCGGGAGAGGTTGATGCCGGGGTCGTTGACCGTCATGCGGGTGAGGTCGTCGGTGTAGCGGGCCTGCTGGCCTGCGCGCAGCACCTCGGTGTCGCTCACCGCGGCCGGGTCCGCGTAGGGCGAACCGAAGCGTGTGACCCCGAGCGTCTGCGGGGACAGCGGCTGCGAGTCGAGCTCCTCCGCCTGCTCCGGCTCCGGGGTCACTGCCCGGTCCAGGGGCACCGGGGTAGCGGCGTCCGCCGCGAAGAGCTCTGCGGCGGCGGACAGGAGGGCGGCGGCGGTGCGGGCGTCGACAAGCGAGGCCGGGAGGGCGAGCACGGGTTCCGGGGCCTGCGCCCAGTCACCGGGCAGCGTCTGCTCCGCAACCGCGAGGCGCAGCGCCGAACCGGCGGTGGAGGCGCGGGCGGCGGCGGAGTCGAGGCGGTAGTCGAAGCGCGAGTCCGGGTTGGAGTACCCCGTGGTCTGCGGGCTCGGTCCGGTCGCGGCCAGCAGGGCCCCCAGCGCGCCGGGGTAGGTCACCGCCGTGATGCCGGGGGAAAGGCGCGCGAAGTTGCCCGAACCGGGCACCCCCCACACCGTGTTGTCGGCGACGAGCACCTGCACCGGGTTCTGCGGCGCCGGCGCGCCCGAGATGTCCGGCAGGTCGGTCGACTCCAGGGCGGTGCCTTCCTCGGCCGCCGGCTGCGGGGCCCGGGCGGCCGCCGAGGCCTCCCACGCCGCCCGCATCCCCTGCTCCAGCACGGTTGAGCCCGTCTGGTCCGCCCAGCCCAGGGCGGTGGCGGCTTGTTCGGTGACGTAGCCGGAGGCCGGGATGACCACGTTGCCGGCGGGCGCGGCGCCCAACTCGGACTGCAGCGTCGCCGGGCCGCGTTGCACCAGCTCCCGGAACAGCCACTCGTCCTCCGTGGCGGCCACCGCGTTGACGTCACCGTTCGCCCACGGCAGCGCGACCGTGCACCCGGCGGCCGCGGTCGCGCTCAGCCGGCTCAACCACTCCTGCGCGTCCGCCGCGCCCCGGCCGGGCTCGCCCGCGTCGGACTCCTCGTCCGAGCCCCAGCTGTCGCGCAGGCGCTGCGCCTTCTTCGTCAGGGAGGGCCGCTCCTCCGCGACGGTGTACCCCTCCGTCATCCGGGAGACCGTGTCCACCAGCGCCGGGTCGATCGCCAGGCACGAGCCCTGGCGCAGCTCCGCTGCGTTGGGGCCGGTGGTGGTGGCGGTGGCGTAGGCGTCGAGAAGCTCCGTCAGCCGACCCCCGGGGGCGAGCTGCCCCGCGAGCTGCTCCGACTCCAGGATCAGCGGCGGATCCGCCGGAGCCTGGCCCGTCTCCCCGGGCACGATGTCCACCAGCGCGGTCACCGGCACCACCAGGCTCACACCCGGCGTCTGCGCGTCCTCGAGCGGGTCGCCGTCGACGGTGTGGAGCATCCGCTCGCTGCCCAGGTAATCGACGCCCGACTCCCCCACCGCGCCCGTGAGCGCGAACATCAGCGGCGTCGTGCCCGGCGGCAGGTCGAGCGGCGCCAGGTTCAGCGCCACTTCCCGGCGCTCGCCCGGCGCCAGGTCCCCCACCTCCCGGGAGGTGCCGTAGTACGGGTACGCCTCCCCGCTGAGGGAGAGGATGCGGCGGGCCTCCCCCACCGTGGGCACCGCGTCCGCGTGCCGGGGGGTCACCGTCAGGCCGGAGACCACCTCGTCGGAGTCGTTGAACACGGTCAGGACCACCCGCCGGGCGTCCGCCTCAAGGACGTCCGCGCCGATGCCGCCGTGCTCGTCGGGGCGGACGGAAGGGTTGGCCCACTGGTCGGCGACAGCGGGATCCGAGGGGGAGACGGGGGCGGGGAGGGCGTACGCGGGCGTCGACAAGCACAACAGCGCCGCGGCGGCCGCCAGGCCCCGGGCCCGGATCACCTCGGGGTCGCCCTTCCTGCGGCCTTCTCCTCCCGCGCCAGCTCAGGCAGAAGATCGTGCGCGGTGCGCGCGAGCTTGCGTTCATCCGCGTACGCCAGGTGCTCGATGAGCTCCGACACCGGGATCCACGCCACCTCGGTCACCTCCGGGTCCTCGTCGTTGAGATCCCCGTCGACGAAACGCAGCAGGTGGTGGTGCACTGTCTTGTGGATGCGCACCCCCTCCGAGACGAACCAGTAGTCGATCACGCCCAGATCGGCGAACGTCTCCCCGTAGACGCCCGTCTCCTCCCAGACCTCGCGCTCCGCGGTGGCGCCGAGCTCCTCGTCCGGCTCCACGTGGCCCTTGGGCATCGACCACAGCAGCCGGCCCCGGCGGTCCAGGCGCCCGATGAGCGCCACATAGATACGGCCCAGATCGACCTCGCCGGCGTCGTTGACGGCCTCCGCGAGACCCGAGACCACGAGCCCGCCCGCGGACGTCTCGTCCCGGGTGACCATGCGGTTCTGCTGGGCCTTGTGCTGGTTGCGCTGCGGGTTCCGCTGCTGGTTGCGCTGCGGGCGGCGTCGGCGGCCCTTCGTCTCCTTCTGCTCGGAAGGGCTCTGGGCCGGCTTCTGCTGGGCCGCGCCCGACTGATTTCCGGAACCACGACGACGCGACCGGCGGCGTCGCCGGCGCTTGGGGCCCTGGGGATCATTCTCAGTCATCCCCATGATCGTATCCGCTGCGACGACCATTCCGAATTCCCTGGGTACCGCGTGTCCCCGGTAGACTCCACAGGTGTGAATCCCGACGAATCTCTGACTCCCCTGGCACTCCTGGCGAAGGCCGAGCAGGCGATCTCGTCCCTGGAGGATGTGCTCGCCGACCTCGTCGCCGAGTTCACCGCCCGAGACCTGCCGCTCTACCTCGTCGGAGGTTCCGTCCGCGACGCCATCCTCGGCCGCCTCGGCGACGACCTCGATTTCACCACCCCCGCCCGCCCCGACGTGCTCAAGGAGATCCTCGAGTCCTGGGCCGGCACCGTGTGGGACACCGGCATCGACTTCGGCACCGTCTCTGCCCAGCACCGCGGCCAGCAGGTCGAGATCACCACCTTCCGCGCCGACACCTACGACGGCCAGAGCCGCAACCCCGAGGTCGTCTTCGGCGACACGCTCGAGGGCGACCTCGTCCGCCGCGACTTCCGCATCAACGCCATGGCCGTCGAGCTGCTTCTCGACGACCGCGGTTCCCTCACCGGCCGTTTCCACGACCCCGTCGGCGGCCTCGACGACCTGGTGAACAAGCGGCTCGACACCCCCGACACCCCGGAGATCTCCTTCCACGACGATCCGCTGCGCATGCTCCGCGCCGCCCGCTTCGTCTCCCACCTCGGATTCAACGTGGCCGACCGGGTGAAGAAGGCCATGACCGACATGTCCGGGCAGATCAACCGCATCACCGTCGAACGCATCCAGCTGGAGCTGAACAAGCTGATGACGGGCGCCGCCCCGTGGACCGGCCTCAACCTCCTGGTCAACACCGGCATCGCCGCGCACATCTTCCCCGAGATCCCCGCCATGCGCGACATGAAAGACGAGCACCACCAGCACAAGGACGTCTACGCGCACTCCATGCAGGTGCTGCGCCAGGCCATGGAGCAGGAGGAGGACGGACCCGACCTCGTCCTGCGCTGGGCGGCGCTGCTCCACGACTGCGGCAAACCGCAGACCCGCGCCTTCAACGACGACGGCCGCGTCACCTTCCACCACCACGAGGTCGTGGGCGCCAAGCTCGTCCGGCGGCGGCTCCGCGGACTGAAGTACCCGAAACAGATGGTCGCGGACATCAGCCAGCTGGTGTACCTGCACATGCGCTTCTACGGCTTCGGGGAAGGCCAGTGGACCGATTCCGCCGTCCGCCGCTACGTCACCGACGCCGGTCAGCTGCTCCCCCGCCTGCACAAGCTCGTCCGGGCGGATTCCACCACCCGCAACCAGCGCAAGGCCGCCCGCCTCCAGCGCACCTACGACCACCTGGAGGAGCGGATCGCCGACATCGCCGCCCGGGAGGACCTCGACCGCGTGCGCCCCGACCTCGACGGCAACGAGATCATGACCATCCTCGACCTCCCCGCCGGGCCCGCCGTAGGCCGCGCCTGGCAGTTCCTCAAGGAGCTGCGGCTGGAACGCGGCCCGCTCGAACGCGACGATGCAATTGCGGAACTGCGCACGTGGTGGGAAGCTGAACAGTCACAGGGCAAGAGCTAACAGGAGGTAGTCGCTGTGTCCATGTCAGATTTCTACGCCGACCGTCTCTTCAACGCCCTCGAGCGCAACGATCCCGCCCCGGGCATGCTGCTGGTGGCAGCCCCCGGCATGCTGTCCGAGGAGTTCAACCGATCCGTGGTGCTCATCATCGAGCACAACGAGCAGTTGACCTTCGGCGTCAACCTCGCGTCGCGGAGCGACCTGGCGGTGTTCAACGTCATGCCGGAGTGGCTGCCCGCCGTCGCCAAGCCCCAGGCCCTCTACATCGGCGGCCCCCTCAACCAGCAGTCCGTCGTCGGCCTGGCCATGACCAAGGCGGGGGTGGACATGGACGAGGTCCCGCACCTCAACCGCCTGGCCAACCGCCTCGCCCACGTCGACCTGCGCGCCGACCCCGGCTCCATCGCCGAATTCGTCGAAGGCATGCGCCTGTTCGCCGGGTACGCAGAGTGGGCCCCCGGCCAGCTCGACGGGGAGATCGAACGCGGCGACTGGTACGTCACCCCCGCCCTGCCCACCGATGTCGTCGTCCCCGGACGCACCGACCTGTGGGGCGACGTCATGCGCCGGCAGCAGATGCCCCTCCCGCTGTTCTCCACGTTCCCGGCGGACCTGGCGGACAATTGATCGACCAGATCCGCGGGGGAATCCGGGACAGCTGGGCAGTCGCACTCGGACTCATTCCCCTGGGGCTGGCTTTCGGACTGCTGATGACCCAGGTCGGCTTCGCCTGGTGGTGGACGCCGATTTTCTCGGTGCTCATCTACGCCGGCTCCATGGAGTACCTGGCGATCAACCTCATCACCGCGGGCGTCGGCCCCGTCTCGGCCGCAATCACCGGTTTCATGGTCAATTTCCGGCACATCTTCTACGGGTTGACCTTCCCCCGCCACCTTGTTGACAGCCGCGCGGGGCGCGCCTACTCCACCTACGCGCTCACCGACGAGTCCTACGCCATCGCCTCCGCCCGCCGACCCGCCAGCGGAGTGCACGTCCTCACGGTCCAGATCTTCTGCCAGCTGATGTGGGTCCTCCCCGGCATCGTGGGGGCGCTGGCCGGCCTGATCATCCCACCGGGGATCAAGGGCATGGAGTTCGCGCTCGTCGCCCTGTTCGTCGTCCTTGCATGGGAGACGTTCCGCAACAACCGCGACCTCTCCCTCATCCTGCTCGCCGGCGGCCTGGCTATCCTGGCGGGCCTGGCGGCGCCGGGCCAGCTGCTCATGGTCGCGCTGAGCGCCTACTTCCTCGTGCTCATCGGGCGCCACGTCTCCCCCGGCCTGGACAAGGCCCTGGAGTGGCGGGTCTGATGTACGGGCTTCCCGAGGGCGTGACCCTCACCGAGGTCTTCGCCGTTCTCATCCCTATCGGCGTGATCACGCTCGCCCTGCGCTGGCTCCCCTTCACGTTCGTCTCGGCGCTGCGGGGGAACCAGTTCTTCGCCCTGCTCGGCAGGATGATGCCGGTGGGTGTGATGACGGTGCTCGTCGTGTACACGCTCTTCGGCCAGGTGGGAGCGCCCGGCGGAGTACCGGCGGCGTTGCTCGGGGTGGCGGTGACCCTCGGATTGCACGCCTGGCGGCGGGACTCCGGGCTCTCCATCCTCGGCGGAACCCTGGCCTACATGGGCCTGGTGAACTTCGTCTTCTAGAGCTCGGGGAAAGCCGCGGCGGCCTCCGCCCACAGTCCTTCGAATTCCTCCGCGCTGAGGAAGCGGTGCTCGATGTCGGGGAACTCGGCATAGGTGTCGGGGTGGGGCACCACCGGGCTGGGCGCATTGGCCATGCCCGCCGACTTCTCCTGGGTGGCCGCGCCCCGGATGATTTCCGAGGGGTCCAGCTCGATAATGCGGATCATGGCGCAGGTGTGGGGGTCCATCTCGACGAGCTCGGCAACGTGGATGATGGAGCCGGCGCCGGGGACGGACAGTTCAATGCGGACGTGGATGTTCGGTTTCACGTGAAACATCGTGCGTCGTGGGGCGTCGAAAAGCAATCAGGAACTGAGAGTGACCGGCTTGCGGGGCGGCGCCTGGCGGGCGTAACGGGCCGCGAGCCAGGAGCACATCATCAGCTGGACCTGGTGGAAGATCATCAACGGCAGGATGAGGAGGCCGATGCTGGCGCCGCCGAAGATGACGGACGCCATCGGCAAACCGGTCGCCAGCGACTTCTTCGTGCCACAGAACTGGATCGCCTTCATGTCCTTCTGGTTGAATCCCAGGCGGAGCGCGGTGAACCGGGTGAGCCAGAGCATGATGGCCACCAGAACGATGGAGAAGACAATGAGGAAGGCGATCTCCCCCGCCGACACCTGGGACCACACGCCCGCGACCATGCCCGCCGAGAACGCCGAATAGACGACCATGGTGATGGAGCCGCGGTCGACGATCTTCGTCGCCTTGTTCGCCGCGATCCCCTTCACCCACTTGCGCAGAATCTGGCCGAGAACGAACGGCAGGAGCAGCAGCACGGCGATGTCGAGGAAGACCTGCGCGTCGACGTTGATCCCGTCGCCCCGGGACAGCAGCAGCATCACCAGTATCGGCGTGAGGAACACGCCCGCCAGGTTCGAGGCACTCGCCGCCACGATGGCGCCCGCGAAGTTGCCCCGCGCGATCGACGTGAAGGCCACGGACGACTGGACGGTGGAGGGGACGAGCGTCATGAAGAGGATGCCCATGTACAGATCCTCGGAGATGACCAGTGTCAGGGGTTTGAGGGCCAGCCCGATCAACGGGAACACCAGGAACGTGAACGCCAGAATGAGGAGATGCAGACGCCAGTGCATGAGGCCCTTGATTGCCTCTCTGGTGGACAGGCGTGCGCCGTAGAGGAAGAAGAGCAGCGCAATCGCGATGTTCGTCGCTGTGGCGAACCACTCCGCGAAGCTACCGCGCGCCGGGGCGATGATCGCCGCCACCACCGCAAGGATAATCAGGACGATGAGCGGGTCAGTCCGCTTGAGTCGGGACAACATGCCTTGAAGTGTACGACCCGACCTAAGGTAGGTCATATGACGTCACTCTTCTCCCCCCTCCGTCTCCGCAACCTGGAAATCCGCAACCGTGTCTGGCTGCCACCCATGTGCCAGTACCACGCCTTCGACGCCGACGGAACGCCCGAGGACTGGCACACCGTGCATTACGGCGCCCGCGCCGCCGGCGGTTTCGGCCTCATCATCGCGGAGTCCACCGGCGTCGTCCCGGAGGGCCGTATTTCCCCCCTGTGCACCGGACTCTGGAACGACCGGCAGGAAGAGGCCTGGGCCCGCATCGTGCGCTTCGCCCATTCCCAGGGGGCGAAAATGGGCATCCAACTCAACCACGCAGGACGCAAGGCCTCCACCGTACCGGCCCGCCCCGGCCAGAAGCCCGTCGATGACACCGGCACCATCCCCGTCAGCCACGGCGGCTGGGTGGCTCTGGGCCCCTCCGCGGTGGCCAACGACGGCCTCGCCGTCCCGCGGGAAATGACGCCCGCCGAAATCCAAGCCGTCCCCGGGCAATTCGCCGCCTCCGCGGAGCGCGCCGTCCGCGCGGGTTTCGACACCGTCGAGATCCACGGCGCCCACGGTTACCTCCTGCACCAGTTCCTCACTCCCCTGGCCAACCACCGCACCGATGAATGGGGCGGCTCCTTCAACAACCGCACCCGTCTCATCCGTCGGGTCGCCGCCGCCGTGCGCGCGGCCATCCCCGAGGGCATGCCCCTGAT
Organism: Corynebacterium marinum DSM 44953; assembly: GCF_000835165.1. NCBI lineage: Bacteria > Bacillati > Actinomycetota > Actinomycetes > Mycobacteriales > Corynebacteriaceae > Corynebacterium > Corynebacterium marinum. Next base: position 2,586,370 of record NZ_CP007790.1, on the reverse strand, counting down.
CGTCCGGCTCTCCGCCACCGACTGGATTGACGGCGCATGGGATCTCGCGCAGACGGTGAGCCTGGCCGGCCTCCTCAGAGATGAAGGGGTCGACCTGATCGACGTCACCACGGGCGGCGCCTCGCGCGCCGACATCCCGGTCGGCCCCGGCTACCAGGTCCCTTTCGCCGCCGAGATCCGACGGGGCGCAGGCATCCCCACCGCTGCCGTCGGTTTGATTACCGAGCCGCAGCAGGCGCAGGAGATCCTCGACGAGTCGCTTGCCGACGCCGTCCTCATCGGCCGCGCAGCCCTCCTCGACGCCGCTTGGCCGCTGCGGGCTGCTCACGAACTCGGGCTGAGGCGGGAGGAGATCCCTTACCCGGGCTCCTACGCCCGCGCTAGTTTCTGACGTTCAGCCTGCCGCCCGCCTGCTCCAGCTTCGCCGGAATTAGCGGGTCCCGCGCCACCCCCGAGACGACCGAACCGTCGGTGATGTTGAACACCGAGTTGTGAGCGGTGCATCGGACGGTGTCCCCCTCCACCTCGGTGATGGGGTTACGCTGGTGCGGGCACGCTTGGGAGTAGGCTACGTATGTGCCCACGGTGGGCTGTGCAATGATGAAACCATCGAAGATGGCCGCGCTGCCCACCGGCACGTCCGCGGCCGCAACCTCCACGCTCGGTTCGCTGCCGCAGGCCGCCAGAAACGCGCCCGCGAAAGTGGTGGCCGTTCCGAGCAGGAACATGCGTCGGTTGCAAAGTGAATGAGATTCAGACATGACCTCATTATGCCCCTGATCTGCAGTGTTGGTGAGATGGTTGTGGGAAAAGATTTCCCGCCCCGATAATATTTTAGGTTGAGTATGGGGGATAGAAATATTAGGTTTAATCAACGAATTGGTTTCCCTATTGTTGAATTATTATCCTAGTGATGAAACTCTACTCAAGTCACCGGGATCAATGCTTACCTGTGTAAAGTCACTGTGACTTAACCCGATGGGCGTTCCCGGCGCCAATATTTTTCGCCGGACCGCGATCTCCCAGGGAAGTCAGCGGTTCCTGCCGCCACTCCCCCGGAGCTGAGCGCCTCAAGGCTACTCCGCTATCCGACGTGGGTACGGGCTCACCTGATCTCCCGGCGGTTGGCGCCCCACAGCCCGAGCACGGCGAGGCTGAGTCCCGACAGCGCCATGCGGAAGTGGATGCCCCAGGAACCGTCATCCACTTTCACTACGTACTCGAAAGGTGAAAGGTCGATGAGCCATTCGGGTGCGTCGAGAACCGGGCCGAACAGAGTGAGCATGGCGGCGGAAACAACCGGAACCCAGGCGACGTGGGTCAGCGCCGGGAGCCACCCTACGACCGCGACCGCGACCGCGGTGAGGAGCAGAGCCGGTGCCAGCTGTGACCAGGCGGCGGGAAGAAGGTTGGCGTAGTCACCTGAGGTGGTTGACTCCTGCGTCCAGAGCCCGACCCGGCCGCCCAGAAACACCGCCAATGTTCCGAGCAGTACGGCGGCCCCGGCCACTAGTCCGGAAACGCCCAGAGGGACCCAGCCTCGAATTCCGGCAGAACGCTGGAGATCGACGGTCCTGTCGAGCTCGCCGCCCCGGTAGGTGACAATCGTCTGAACACCCATGGTCGCCACGAGGATGCCGCAGAGCTTGGCCACGTACGCGATGAACTCGGTCTTCATATCGCCCGCCCCGAACATCTCCTTGAATACCTGGCCCACGTTCGCCTGTGTTTCCATCCATTCACTCAGCGATCCGGTGAGTGCGATGAAGTATGCGGTGAGACCGGCGATTACGAGGGTCCAGGTGATCACGGTGCCCCTGTTGAGCACGATCGCCAGATGCACCGGCCCTCGTATCCGTTTGTTCCGGGATTGCGGCAACGCGGGCAGGGCGGCAAGCGGTCGCCCGTATTCGCGGAACCGTTCTGCGGCCGTCGCGACGGTCGCTCCCGCGAGGCAGATCCCAGCGAGGATCCCCAGGGCCCCCCAGTTGTCGGCTACATACGGCTGAACTATCGTCTTCCACCCGAGGGGCGAAAACCAGTTCAGCCAGCCGATGTCCTCGGAATCCGCCAGGGCCCTGAGTAGGAAAGAAGAGGCGACGGTGACCAGTGCGACGCGGGTGATGGAAGCAGGGTTCCGGACGAACAACAGGACCAGCTGCGCCAAGACGGCGGAACCCATCATTGTCAACGCGATGACGGCGCCCGAGGTTGCTGCACCCTCAGGGGGCATCTCATCGACGTACATCCCGGACGTCCACAGTACGAGGGCGCTTCCGGCACCCATGATCAGTGAGGCGATTGCGGTCGTGATGATCGCGGCGGCGGCGGGAGCGGTCGCCCTGATGCCCGTCGACCGCCTCAATTCCATGTTCCCCTGGTGCTCCTCCTTCCGGTGAAGTCCGACGATCAGCAGTACTGACATGACTGATCCGAGGATGATCATCATCGAGCCCGCCTCCCACATGACGATCTGCCCCAGATCCCCCGGTTCCTCAAGAGGGCCCCACATGGCGGTCATTCCTGAGTTTTGCTTCATGCCTGCTACGAACGACGCCCGGTCGGCGGGGGTCGGGTAATAGTTTTCGTAGGCGGGCGGGAAAACTGCGAGAAAGGTCCACAGCGCGAAGGACCAGATCAGCAGGTAGCTTCTTCTCAAGCGGAGATTGAGCCGTATCATCCTTTCGCCCGCTTTCCGCCGCCGTAATGTGAGAGGAACATTTCTTCCAGGCTGGCTGGTGTCGCGGTGATGTCCTCTCCCCCGGCTTCGAGGATGATCCGGAGGATTCGGGGCACGTCCTGACGGGCGGCGGTGATGTGGACCTGGCCCCCTTTGATGGTGGCGTCGGCGAGCGCTTTCAGCGCCGGCGTTTCACGTGAAACCCGCGCGGCAATATCGTGGGTGGACAAATGCTTCAAATCCGCCATACTGCCCGACTCCACGGTTCTTCCGTCTCGGATAATGGTCACGTAGTCGCATAGTTTCTCCACCTCGCTCATGATGTGGCTGGACAGGAGGACCGTCGCTCCGCCGTCTCTTTCTCTGCGGATCTGCTCCACAAACTCCTGCTCCATCAGAGGGTCGAGGCCGGCGGTGGGTTCATCGAGAATGAAAGCTTCAGCCCCGGATGACATTGCGGCAATCAGGCTGACTTTTCGTCGGTTTCCGGTGGAGTATTCGCGGCACTTCTTGTCCGGATTCAACTTGAATGCTTCTATGAGTTCTTCTTCCCTGCGTAGATTGACGGGCCGGCCCCGGAGACTTTCCAGCGCCCGAAAGACTTCCCTTCCCGTTAGGCTCGGCCACAGGGACACATCTCCCGGGACGTATCCGACCCGCTTCAGAACATCCGGCGACCGTCGTGGGTTCTTCCCCAGGACGGCGGCCGTGCCGGAAGTCGCATGGAGGACCCCGAGCAGGATGCGGATCGCGGTGGATTTGCCTGAGCCATTGGGGCCCAGGAATCCGTGGATCGTCCCAGCTTCCACTGTCAGGTTCAGCCCGTCTAGGGCGCGGAAGGTGCCAAAGTTCTTCACCAGGTCATGAATTTCGATGACGGGCGTCATCGCGTTTCCTCTCGCTAGGTTTCACGTGAAACTTCTTGATGTCCCCAGCTTGCCAAGTCCCTTTCAGAATGGTGGCCGATCCTCGGTTTCTCCTATTTCTCCGGTCAGGGGAACGGACTCCCCCTGGCGCCTGGCTTGGGATTCGGCGCGGATCCTTTCCCGCCGCTTTCTGCTTCGCTGACTGACGGTCTGCAGCCATCTGCGCTCCTTGGGGGCCAGCGGGCCGGATGGCTCCGAAGTAGCCCATCGTCCATTCTCGAACAGCCAGACTTTCTCCCGGGTCTGCGGGTCGATGATGTAGCGGACTCGGCCATCAGTCTTGATGTTGTGGTGGTGTTGGCAGATGGCGGTGAGATTAGCCGGGGTGGTGAGGCCGCCGTCTTTGAAGTCGATCCGATGATCCATCTGGGAGCGGATTCCGTGGCATGCGCAGTCGGGGTATCCGCACCCTCCGTCCATCCCGACAACCACCGCCCGGATGTCTTCGGGCGTGGCGTAGGACGAGGAAACCTTGTCGCGAAGGGCATCCATGTCCTGAACTTTGCCGGCCTGTTCGGTGAGTTCATCGGCTGCCTCCGGGCTGATCCAGCCAACGCCCGAGATCCAGCCCGGGGCGTCGTCGACGTCATTGGCCCGGTAGACATTGAGGACCACGTCGGTCGAGCCCTCCCCGCGGATGAGTTCCTTGAACGCCTCCACCAGACTGATCTCCCGGGCGGCAGCGTGTTTACGTACCCGCTCATCGATTTCGTGGGCGGACACTGAGTCGGTCACGACGTCCACGTAGCCTTGGTTGCCGTCGATCCCGACGGAGAACCCCTCCCCCGCTTTCGGAGGTGCGTCGTCGGGTGAAACAGTGTTGTCGAGCGTGAGGATGATCGCGTTGAGTTTCCTGCGGATCGCTCCGGCGGAAGGAAGGTTCTGGTTCGGCCGGGTGGGGGTGAGGAAGGTGGTGAGGCCTTCGTCGATGATGCGCATATGTTCCGCGTTGGCGGCGTCCACTTTGCAGAGCACCGCGTCGATGGCCTTCAACCGGTTCAGATCGAGATGGAAGAGGCGTTCCTGGAGCGCCTTGAGCTCGGGCAGGTCGCGGAGGCGTTGATGTGCGAAGAGGGCGCTCTGGATGTGGCGTTCCCCGAATCCAGTGGAACTACGAATTGAGGCGAGGACAAGTTCGATGTCCTCCAGATCGTCAGGAAGAATGGATTGCCACATCTCGTAGTCGGCGCGACGTATCCGCGCGCCCTGGATGGCGGTGCGATCGGTGGTCGAGCAGACCGAGTAGAAGTTGGACGGGTACAGAAGTTCTCTGATTGCGCGGTCGACGACCGACTCCCCCATGACGTGCCTTCCCCTTAGGCTGTATGTTCGATTAACACGTTAGAACATCTGTCCTATCTGCGCAAGGGGTAGGCAGCACAATGCCCGCCCACGGAAAGTGGGCGGGCACCGGGGGAACCTAGCGTCGTACGGTCGCGGCTTTCATCGCAGAGACAAACTCGCCGAGTTCGGCTGCGAGGGCGGCCGGGTCGGTGACGCGGCCCGGGTCGGGGTGGACGCCTTCGACATGCCGGTCGATGATTTTCGTGATGGCTGACCCGGAGATCGCTCCGGCGGCGCCCGCTTCGATGGCGTCGGCGACGTGCTGCGGGGTGGAGATGCCGAAGCCCAAAAGGATCGGAGCGCCGCCGAAACGCTTCACGTTCTCCACGACCTCCTTCAATCCGGTGGTCTCCGACTCGCGTTCCGTGCCGGTAACGCCGTGGCGGGAGACGGCGTAGATGTAGCCCTTGGAGTGGGCGGCCACGCCCGCGAGGGTCTTCTCGGCGGCCTGGGCCGGAGCGATGAAGATCGGGTCGATGCCGGCGGTCTCGGCGGCGGCGGCGAAGGGCTCGCCTTCGCGCACGGGGACGTCGGGAAGCAGGATGGAGTCGGCTCCGGCCTCGGCGAATTCACGGTAGAATTTCTCGACGCCGCGGGTGAAGGGCACGTTGCCGTAGATCAGCAGGCCGATCGGCAGATCCGGGAACTCGTTCCGGATGGTGCGGATCTGCTCCAGCGCACCGTCCACGGTGGCGCCACCGTCGAGGGCGCGGATGTGCGACTTCTGGATCGTGGGTCCGTCAGCGACGGGATCGGAGAAGGGGACGCCGAGCTCGAGGGCGTCGGCACCCGCGCCGACGACGGTGCGGACGATCTCCAGGGCGTCGGCCGGGGTGGGGTCGCCCAACATGAGGAACGGGACGAATGCGCCCTCGTTCTTCTCGGCGAGTGCGGAGAAGAGCTTGTCGTAACGGGTCATGACTGCTGGACCTCCTTGGCCAGGACGAGCTCGGGGTTTTCCTCGAGGGTGCGGCGGACGTGGTCGACGTCCTTGTCGCCGCGGCCGGACAGGGAGACGAGGATGGTTGTGTTCTCGTCGTTCTCCTCCGCCAGCTTCGCGCGCTTGAGGGCGTAGGCCATGGCGTGGGACGACTCGAGGGCGGGGATGATGCCCTCGTAGAGGGAGAGCAGCTGGAAGGCCTCCAGTGCCTCGGCGTCGGTGATGCCGACGTAGGTGGCGCGGCCGGAGTCGTGGAGGTACGCGTGCTGCGGCCCCACGCCCGGGTAGTCGAGACCGGCGGAGATGGAGTAGGACTCCTCCACCTGACCGTCGGAGTTCCGCATGAGGTAGCTGCGGGCGCCGTGGAGGATGCCGATCTGGCCGTTGTTGATGGTGGCGCCGTGCTTGCCGGATTCGAGGCCCAGGCCGCCGGGTTCGGCTCCGACGAGCTCCACGCCCTCTTCGTCGATGAAGTCGGCGAACATGCCGATGGCGTTCGAACCGCCGCCGACGCAGGCGACGACGAGGTCCGGCAGCCCGCCGGTGCGCTCGATCATCTGCGCCTTGGCTTCCTCGGAGATGACGCGGTGGAATTCGCGCACGATCGTCGGGAAGGGGTGGGGGCCGGCGGCGGTGCCCAGGAGGTAGTGGGACTCGTGGAAGGTGGCGGTCCAGTCGCGCAGCGCTTCGTTGACGGCGTCTTTGAGGGTGCCGGAACCGGCGTCGACGGGGATGACCTTCGCGCCCATGAGCTTCATGCGGAAAACGTTGGGCTGCTGGCGTTCGACGTCCTTGGCGCCCATGTACACGACGCATTCGAGGCCGAGCAGCGAGCAGGCCAGCGCCGTGGCGGTGCCGTGCTGGCCGGCGCCCGTCTCGGCGATGATGCGGGTTTTGCCCATACGCTTGGCCAGCAGCGCTTGGCCGATGACCTGGTTGGTCTTGTGGGCGCCGCCGTGGACGAGATCCTCGCGCTTGAGGAAGATCCGCGCGTGACCCTTGCCCTGTCCGGCCAGCGGCAGGTTGGAGCACTCGGTCAGGGGGGTGGGGCGGCCGAGGTAGTCGCGGAGGTAGGTGGCCAGCTCCTCGCGGAAGGAGGGGTCGTTCTGCGCGTCGACGAAGGCCTGCTCGAGCTGGTCGAGTGCCGGGATGAGTGACTCGGGGACGAACTGTCCGCCGAATTCACCGAAGTAGGCGGGCAGGATGGTCGCCCCGCCGTCGCTTTGTGAGGTGCTTGTTGTCATGTCTGTCGATCCTATTGGTAGCTGAAGCTGCGGATGGTGGCGAATGCGCGGCGGATGGCGCCGGCGTCCTTGCGTCCGGCCCACTCCCCCGCCCCGGCGGGGTACTCCACGCCGGAGTTGAGGTCGAGACCGAGGCATCCGACCGTGAGTGCGTCGGCGATGTTGTCGGGTGAGAGTCCGCCGGCGAGCAGGCTTCGCTGCTTCGCTTCGGCGGGGACGTTGGCCCAGTCGAAGGTGGTGCCGGTGCCGCCTTCGCCGGAATCGAGGACGAGCTTGTCGACGTCGCCGGCGATCGCCATGGCGACCTCTCCGTCGACGGAGGTCATGGAGACCGCCCGCCAGACTTCGCAGCCCACCTCGGCCCGGACGGCGGCGATGAGGTTGCGTTCCGCTTCGACGGATCCCTGGTAAGGGGCGTGGATCTGCACCGCTACGACGCCGTCGAGAAGTAGTTCGGCGAAACCGGAGGCCCGGCGGGAGACCGCGACGTACTTCAGGCCCCGCTCCGCGGCGATGATCTGCTCGGCTGTTTCACGTGAAACATTGCGCGGGGAGGACTCGTCGAAGATGAGCCCGCCGTAGACCGCGCCCGCTGCTGCGGCGGCCTGGGCGGCCGTCGGTGAGGTCAGGCCGCACACCTTGTTGGGGCCGTACACGAGCTCGCGTGCGGCCAGGTCGACGTCCGGCTGGGAGGTCAGCTGGGAGCCGACGAGGAAACCGTTGGAGTGGCCGCCCAGGCGCCGGACGGTTTCCGCGTCGCGGATGCCGGATTCGGAGACCACGACGGCGTCGTCAGGTAGCAGGGCCGCCAGCCTGGCGGAGCGGTCAAGGTCGATGGAGAGGTCGTGGAGGTTGCGGTGGTTGATGCCGAAGATGTTCGCGCCGAGCCGCACGGCACGCTCCACCTCCTCCTCGTCGATGACCTCGGTGAGGATGTCGAGGTCGTAGCGGGCGGCGACGTCGGCGAGCGCGGCGTACTCCTCGTCAGACAGGACGGAGAGCATGAGCAGGATCGCGTCCGCGCCGAAGTAGCGGGCGGCGTGGATCTGGACCTCGTCGATGATGAAGTCTTTGCACAGCACCGGCAGGTGGGTGGAGGATGCGACGGTGGCCAGATGGTCGTAATCGCCGCCGAAACGGTCCGGCTCGCAGAGTACGGAGATGCCGCTGGCGTAACGGGAGTAGACGCGGGCGATCGCGCCCGGCTCGTAGTGCTCGCGGATCATGCCGAGCGAGGGGGACGAGGACTTGCACTCCATGATGAAGCGGTTGCCGCCGCGGCCGTCGGCACGCAGGTTGTCGTGCAGCGAGCGCGTCGACCTGGTCAGCGTGGCGGGGTCCACGTGGGCGATGCGAGCCCGGATCTCCTCGAGGTGGCCGCGGCGGCCCTCGACGATGCCCTCGAGGACGGTGGGGAGGTTGTCAGACGCCATAATCGGTCCCTTCGTGCTTGGCGAGCCAGTTGCGGACCGTGCCGTCCGCGATGAGCTTCTGCGCGAGCTCGGTGCCCTCGCGGAGCGAATCGACGCGTGAGTTGAGGTAGAACATCGCGCCGGCGTTGACGGCCACGGCGTCGCGGTGCGCGGCCGGGCCGGTGCCGTCGAAGAGCGCGCGCATGTGGCGGGCGTTCTCCTCGCCGTCGCCGCCGACGAGGTCGGCGAGCTCGTGCTTCTCGACGCCCAGTTCCTCCGGCGTCACCTCATAGGAGACGATCTCGCCGTTCGCCTTCAGCTCCCACACGGTGGTGGTGCCGTGGACGGCGATCTCGTCGGTCCCGGAGCCGTGGACGACCAGGGCGCGGGAGCGGCCGAGCTCGCGGAAGACCTCGGCGATCATCTGCCCCTGCGCCGGGTTGGCCACGCCCATGATCTGGAATTCGGGGCGCACCGGGGAGAGCAGCGGGCCGAGGACATTGAAGATGGTGGGGATCTTCAGCGCCTTGCGCACCGGCTGCGCGTGGGCGATGGCCGGGTTGTAGGCGGGGGCGAAGAGGAAGGTGAAGTTGGACGCCTCAAACTGGCGGACCGCGCGGTCCGGGTCGAGGTCCAGCGGAATGTTGAGGGCCTCGAGTACGTCGGCGGAACCGGACTTGGAGGACACGGAGCGGTTGCCGTGCTTGATCACCTTCAGTCCCCCGGCTGCTGCGACCAGGGAGGCGCCGGTGGTGATGTTGATGGTGTTGGCGCCGTCGCCGCCCGTGCCGGCGGTGTCCAGCACCCCCTTGCCGGGGACGGGGAAGGGGCGGCCGGCGTTGAGGAAGGCCTTGGCGGCCCCGGCGATGTCGGCGAAGGTTTCCCCGCGGGTGCGGATGGTCGCCAGCAGCGCGGCGATGTGGACGTCGTCGTACTCGCCGATGGTCATCGGGGTGAAGACCTCGACGGCCTCCTCCAGGGTGGGCGCCTTCTTGTCGAGGTACCTGATCAGCACCTGCAGCTTGTCGGGGTGGGTCATCGGCGGGAACCTTCCTTCTGGGAGACAGCGAGTAATTGTTCGACGCAGCGCGTCAGGATGATCGGGCCCGTAGGGCTGAGCACGCTCTCGGGGTGGAACTGCAGCCCGACCGCCATGCCGTCCTCGGTCTCGGCCGCCATGACGACATAGCCGATCCGGGTTTCCGTCGTCGCGAGCGAGCGCAGCCCCGCCGGAGCCTGGAGGCAGCCGAGAGAGTGGTAGCGGGCGACGGGCACGAGATGGCCGACGGCACCGGGCAGGTCGGCGTCGATCGCCAGTCCGGCGAAGACGGGATGGCCGACGCCGGCGTCGGTGAGCGTCATCGGCACGGAGACGCCGTGGACGGGGCCGCAGGGTTCGACGGTGCCGCCGTGGTGCTCGAGCAGCGCCTGGAATCCGAGGCAGATCCCCAGGACCGGGATCCGGCCGAGCACCCTGTCGAGGATGGCCATCATGTTGCCGGCGTCCGCGGGGTAACCGGGGCCGGGCGAGAGGCAGATGAGGTCGGGCTGCGCGGCGAGCACGTCGTCCACGCTGACCGTGTTGCGGAAGACAGTGCAGCGGTAGCCGGCCTCGGCGAACGCGTCGACGAGGTTGTAGACGAAGCTGTCGTGGTTGTCGATGAGGACAATGTGCGTCATCGGATGACCTCCAGGGTGGAATCCGCGGCGAGCGCGATGGCGTTGAGCACGGCGTAGGCCTTGTGCAGGGTCTCGTCGGCCTCGGCCTGCGGGTTGGAGTCGCGGACCACGCCCGCCCCCGCCTGGACGGAGGCGACCCCGTCCTGGACGAAGGCGGAGCGGATGACGATGCAGTTGTCCATGTCGCCGTTGCCGCGGAGGTAGCCGATGGCGCCGCCGTAGGATCCGCGGCGCTTCTTCTCGACGCCGCGCAGCAGCTCCATCGCCCGGATCTTCGGCGCCCCGGACAGGGTGCCCATGTTCATGCAGGCGCGGTAGGCGTCCAGCGCGTCGAGCGAGGGGTCGAGCGTGGCGGTGACGCGGGAGACGAGATGCATGACGCGGGAATACCGGTCTACCTGCAGCAGGTCCGCGACCCGGCGGGTGGCGGGCACTGCGACGCGGGCGAGATCGTTGCGGGCGAGGTCGACGAGCATGGTGTGCTCGGCGATCTCCTTGGCGTCGGTGCGCAGTTCGAGCTCCATGCGGATGTCCAGCTCGTCGTTGACGGAGCCGTCCGGGTTGAGGCCGCGGGGGCGGGTGCCGGCGATCGGGTAGAGCTGGACCTCGCGGGAGGCGGAGTCGAACTTGAGGTTGGACTCGGGCGAGGCGCCGAAGAGCTCGTAGGGGCGCCCGTTGGCGCCGACGCCCCGCTGGTAGAACATGTAGGGGCTGGGGTTGGTTTCGCGCAGCTGGCGGTACGCGGCGAAGGCGTCGGGGCAGGGCGCGGTGAAGGTGCGCGCCGGGACCACCTGGTAGATGTCGCCGTTGTAGATGTTTTCTTTCAGCGCCTCCACCTGCCCGCGGAACTGCTCGTCGGGGATGTCGGCGGTGACGGTGAGGACGTCCTCGGGGTGGTGCTCCGGCTCGTAGGAGTGCTCGGCGGTGTCGATGAGCGACGCGAGCTCGTCGAGCCGCGCCGCCAGGTCGTCCTCCGCGAGGGAGACCCCGGTCAGGTGCGCGGTCTGCGAGCCGTGGTTGATGGTGAGCACGATCTCGGCGAGCACGAACTGGTAGTCCGGGTAGGTGTTGCTCCCCTCCCCCACCGCGGGAAGGTCCTCGAAGGTCTCCAGGAAGTCGAAGGCGATGCCGCCGGCCAGCATCGGCAGGGTGTGCGTCGGATCCTGGTAGCCCGCATCGCGGGTCAGGGCGCGCAGCGGTTCGACGGGGCTGACGGCGGTGAGGCGCTCGCGCTCGTCGACGGCGTCGGTGCGCGGGAACCTGAAGGTACCGTGCCCGTAGTCGGCCAGCCGCTCGTTGAGCTTCTCGACGACCGCCTCCCCCGACGCCGTCAGCGGCACCGCCGTCACCGAGTGGCCGGTGCAGGTCAACCGGACCGAGGAGGTGAGGACTGCGACGGAGGAGATGCCCGACCTGGTGGTGATGTCGGCTGATTCCAGGAGCACGGAGTCCTGGGTGGTGGTGCCGCCGAGGTGGGCGAAGAGGCCGGAGGCGTCCGCGTGGTAGCGGACCTCGCGGGTGAGCACCACGGGAGGTGAACTGCTGTTCATCGGGTAATTCTACTTTCCTGGGGTTGTGGTTTCCCGCTGCCGGCCAGGTGTGTACCCGAAAAAGATACAAGGCCCGCAGCGCTTCCTGGGAAGCCGGCGGGCCTGGAACTGAAGTGAAACACGTGTGGCTCGCCGATTAAGCGCGCCACCACCACTGGGTGCTTCGAATGGAAGTCGAGTTGTTCACGTCACAAACGTTAATCCCCGGCACGCCGGGGCGCAACTTCTCGGGAGGGGGTATTCCCCCGTCTACTCCTGGTCGGCCTGCGAGGCGGCGCGGCGCAGGGCGTCGACGTCGACCTCGGGAGCGGGAGCGGGGGCTCCGCAGTTGCAGTTCTCGCCGCAGCCGCCTTCGGCGTGCTCCTCGGTGTCGAGAAGCGAGGCCACCCGGGCGCCGGCGTTGGCGCCGGCACCGACCGCGGCGACGGCGACGAATACCGCTGCCACCGGCAGGAGCCACATCCAACCGGTGGCGATGAGCGCGAGCAGTCCGCCGAAGAGCAGCGCCACCCCGCCGAAGGTCCAGATCGGGCCGGCGACGGCGTGCGAGGTGTCCCACGCCTCCTTCGATTTACGGACCTCCGGCACCCGAAGGCCGAAAACCGGGTTGCCCGGGAGCTTCTTGGCCCAGGAAAGTGCGCCGAACACGAGGAGTGCCGCGGCGAGGACAAGCAGGATCACACCGATGACGGTCATGTGGAGCAGTGTAGTCCGTGGGTGCTGGGGTAAATTCCGGGGTATGAACCTCAAGCGGCTCTCGCAATTTCTGTTGTTCCGGGTGCTGGTCGCCGTCATCCTCGGCATCATCGCCAGCTTCTTCTTCCCGGAGTGGCTGGCGCGGGTGTTCGCGACCTTCAACAGCCTGTTCGGCAACTTCCTCGGCTTTTTCGTTCCCGTCCTCATCTTCGCCCTGATCACGCCGGCCATCGCGGGCCTGGGCCGGGGCGCCGGGAAGTGGTTGGGTGCCACCACCGGCGTCGCGTACGCCTCCACGGTCCTGTCGGGCCTGCTCGCCTACGCGGTAGCGGCCGGCGCCTACCCGTGGCTGCTCGGCGGCCAGGCAGTGGACACGGACGTCTCCGACATCGGGGAAGGCGCCATCGCCCCGTACTTCCAGATCGAGATGCCCCCGCCCTTCGAGGTGATGACCGCGCTGCTGCTCGCCTTCTGCGTCGGCCTGGCCATGACCGCCGTGAAGTCGGACACCCTCCTGTCGGCGTCGCGGGACCTGGAACGCGTGATCATGAAGGTCATCAGCGCCTTCGTCATCCCGCTGCTGCCCCTGTTCATCTTCGGCATGTTCCTGACCACGGGCATGAACGGCAACCTCACCGACACCCTGGTGACCTTCGGCAAGGTGATCGTTCTGGCCATCGCGATGACGTTCGTCTTCCTGGCGTTCCAGTTCGGCGTCGCGGGTGCCGTCGCGAAGGTCAACCCCTTCGTCGCATTCAAGAACATGCTGCCCGCGTACGCCACGGCGCTGGGCACCTCGTCCTCGGCCGCGACCATCCCGGTCACCTACCAGGCCACGCTGAAGAACAGGGTCGACCAGGACGTCGCCGGCTTCGTCGTCCCGCTCTGCGCGACGATCCACCTGGCGGGCTCGATGATGAAGATCGTCCTGTTCGCCTTCGCCATCGTCCACATGTCCGACCTCGAGGTCTCCCCCGCCCTGGCCGTCGGCTTCATCCTCATGCTCGGCGTCACCATGATCGCCGCCCCGGGTGTGCCGGGCGGCGCGATCATGGCGGCCGTTGGCCTGCTGTCCTCCATGCTCGGATTCACCGACGAGCAGGTGGCCCTGATGATCGCCGCCTACATCGCCATCGACTCCTTCGGCACCGCCGCCAACGTCACCGGCGACGGCGCCATCGCACTGATCGTCGACCGCTTCGCCAAGGGCCGGATCACGCATGTGCGCGAGGTGGAGAAGACCGAGCCGGTCTAGCGTTCTTCGCGGCGGGAGCAGTCCGTGGGGCCGTCCCAGCTGGGGTAGAGGTCCATAACGTTATTTCCCACCGGGATCCGGAGGAGTTTCACCGACGTGAAGAACAACGGTGCGCACCTCGTGTTGGGAGTCGTCTGCAGATCGACGGCGGCGTCGTGGAAGCGTCCGATCTGCCCGGGGTCGTGGTTCCACACCCGGTGCACCTCGCCGTCCATCTCGAAGGTGAGCCAGTGTCCGTCGTGGCCCAGCACGCAGACCTTCTTGATCTCGCCGGGGATTTTCAGTGTGAGTCCGGCCTGGATCCAGTGGACGGCATGGCCGGGGCTGTAACCGGTGCATTCGTGTGTCATGGGAGTCGTCTCCTCGTGCTCGTATCTTCCCTCGGCGCGTGTTCGCGCGGGGGCCGATCTTCCCTCGGGGGCACCGTCCTACGAGTGGCGGTTGCCAGTCAGCCGGCCGGGGGGCCGTGTGGCTGAGCTTCTTGATCGTGGAGCCAGGATAACAAAACTTAGACCAAGCTGTCTAGTCGGTGTCGAGGGGGACGCCGGTGCGGTCTTGGAGGGAGGCGGCGGCGAGGAATCCGACGGCCGTCGCGACGCAGAGGTAGACGGTGACGCTGTACGTCGAGCCGGTGGACTGCACCAGCGCCGCGGCGATGGTCGGTGCGAAAGCGCCGCCGAGGATGGCGCCGAGGGCGTAGGTCAGCGAGGTGCCGGAGCCGCGGACAGGTGCCGGGAAGAGCTCCGCGTACATCGCCGCCTGCTGACCGTAGGTGAGCCCCAGCGCAGTGCCCAGCAGGAGCATCGCCGCCCATAGCCACGCGACTTCCCCCGTATTGACCAGAGGGAACAGCGCCGCCGCCGCGCCGAACTGGAACACGAAGCCGCCGAGGTAGGTCGCGCGCCGGCCGATCCGGTCCGACAGTGCGCCGGCGAGGACGGTGGAGAAGAGCCAGGCCACCGCCGCGCCCGTCACGGCCCACAGTACGACCCCGCGCTCCATCCCCAGCTGCGTGGAGCCGTAGCTCTGGATGTATCCGCCGGCGACCATGTAACCCACCGTGCCGTTGCCCGCGAACACCAGCGCCGCGACAAGCACCTTCCGCCAGTGGTCCCGCAGCAGCGACCTCAGCGGGCTGCGGCTCACGCCCCGCATGTTCTCGAACACGGGCGACTCATCGACCCCGCGGCGGATCCACCAGCCCACGAACATCAGCACGATGGACAGCAGGAAGGGCACACGCCAACCCCACTCGATGAACGCGTCCCCCGGCGCCATGACGTTCATGAGGGCCAGCATCCCCGAACTCAGCAGCAGCCCGGCGGGTGCGCCGGACTGCGGGCCGGCACCGAACAGGCCCCGCTTGTCGACGGGCGCGTGCTCCACCGCCAGCAGCACCGCCGAGCCCCACTCCCCTCCCGCGGAGATGCCCTGGATGATCCGGAAGAAGACGAGCAGCAGGGGCGCGGCGAGCCCGATCGAGTCGTAGGTGGGCAACAGCCCGATGGCGGTGGTCGCCCCGCCCATGGCGATCAGCGTCACCATGAGGACGATGCGGCGTCCCGACCGGTCCGAGAAGTGCCCCGCCAGCACGGCGCCCAACGGACGGAAGAGGAAGGACAGGCCGACGCTGAGGAAGGAGACGATCGTCGCCGGGCCTGCGTCCAACTGGCCGAACATCACCTGGTTGAACACCAGGCCGGCCACGGCGGCGTAGAGGAAGAAGTCGTACCACTCGATGGCGGTTCCGATGGTGGTGGCGGCCACGACGCGGCGGTTCTCCGCGGCAGTTCTCGGTCTGTCCATGTAACGGGAGGTTACCCTCTGGTTCTATGACGCATCTGGTTCTTATCGCCGCAGTTGATGAACTCTCCCCCGGCACCATCCGGGTGTTTCCGCGGGAGGACACCGGCCTGGGTGCTCCGCTGGCACTGGTGCGGGACCTGAACGGAGAGTTTCACGCCGTCGAGGACTCCTGCCCGCACGTCGGCGCCTCCTTCGGCCGTGGCGTGGTCCATCCCGACGCGGTCATCGAGTGCCCTCTCCATCACGGTCTGTGGTGTCTTCGGAGCGGGGATGCGGTGCGCTATCCCGCCCGGACTCCGGCGAAGATCCGCCGGGTCGAAGTGCGGGAGGGCGGGGTGTGGGTTTCGGCCGGAGGGTGAGGATGTGCACCGTCACCGCCGCCGCGATCAACGGCAGGATGATCGCCGGGACCATCCGGTCCGACCACGCCAGCAGGCCCGTCGACACCGCGATGCTCAACCACAGCATGCCGACGGTGCGCAGCTTGTGGGAGCGCGTCATCGTGTTGTTGTAGTAGTTCGAGATGTACTCCCCCAGCACCTTGTGGTTCACCAGGTAGCCGTGCAGGCGTTGCGAACTGCGGGCGAAGAGGAACGCGGAGAGCAGGAGAAAAGGGGTGGTCGGCAGCACCGGCAGGAAGATGCCCAGCACACCGAGGGCCAGGCTGATGACGCCGACAACGATAAACAGCAGCCTGATCATGCGCTCCATCCTAGGATCAGGTCATGGAATACAAAGTGGTGGAGGTCCGTGAAGGACTCATCGGCGGCAAGCTCTCCGGCCAGAAGCTGGAGAACATCCTCAACGAGCATGCCCGGAAGGGCTGGCGTTACAAGTCCATGACCTCGGTGGAGGTGAAGGGCAGGGTCGGTCCGGGCGGGGTGGACGGCCTGGTGATCGTCTTCGAGAAGGACTGAGCCCTTCTGCAACAGCTCGACCGCGGCGGACAAAAACCGGACCATAATTAACGTGTTCCTAATGGGTAGCTACGTTATTGTGGATGAAATGATTCGCGGGCAAAACTGATGAGGGGAGACTGGGATGAGAGGCGATCCACGGCGCTTCGCGCTCACCGGTTTCGCCCTCCTCCTCGTGCTGGGCATCGCGGTGGAGATCGCGGCCGCACGGTACTTCTCGCCCCCCTACAACTGGATCAGCAACACCGTCAGCGACCTCGGGGTGACCACCTGCACCACGATCAACCACTACTACCGCGCCATCCAGGTGTGCTCCCCCGCCCATCAGTGGGTCAACGCCAGCACGGCCGTCAGCGGACTCGCGATGATCGGGCTGGCGACCGTCCGGGCCCGCACCGCCGGCTTCGACCGCTTCGCCGGTCTGTTGTGGGTGGCGGCCGGGGCGAGCACCCTGGCGAGCGCGCTCATCCCCGCGGACATCAGCATGGAGCAGCACACATTCGTCTCGCTGCCGCAGCTTTTCGCCGTACCCATGGCCGTCTTCAGTAGCGCGATGCAGTTCCGCGGCGTGGTTTCCCGCGCCGGCCAGGCCATCGGTGTGGTGGGCCTGGTGGCCGGCCTGTGGCTGATCTTCGACTTCCAGGCCCTCGAATACTCCGGCGTGCTGGAGCGGGTGATCCTCTGGCCGGCGTACCTGTGGGCCGTGTTCGCGGCGGTCCTCGGCCGGCGCCGGAAGTTGACGCACGCCTGAGGGGGGCGCGACGGAACCCCGGCCCGCGCCCCATCCCGGGCCGGTTCCCCGCCACCGATTAGACTGGTCGACCATGAGCACTCCGAACGACGGCACCGCATCGACCCCCGCGTTCCGTTACACCCCGCAGCTGGCCAACGAGATCGAACGTAGTTGGCAGAAGTACTGGGTGGACAACGGCACGTTCAACGCCCCGAACCCGGTGGGCGACCTCGCCACCGACCAGCCCCTGCCGGAGGACAAGCTCTTCGTCCAGGACATGTTCCCCTACCCCTCGGGCGCCGGCCTGCACGTCGGCCACCCGCTGGGCTACATCGCCACGGACGTCTACGCCCGCTACAACCGCATGCTGGGCAGGAACGTCCTGCACACCCTGGGCTACGACTCCTTCGGCCTGCCGGCCGAGCAGTACGCCATCCAGACGGGCACGCACCCGCGCACGACGACGATGGCGAACATCGAGAACATGCGCCGCCAGCTGGACGCCCTGGGCCTGGGGCATGACCGCCGCCGCTCCGTCGCCACGACAGATCCGGAGTTCTACCGCTGGACCCAGTGGATCTTCCTGCAGATCTACAACTCCTGGTTCGACGGGGAGCAGCAGAAGGCCCGCCCGATCGACGAGCTGATCGCACAGTTGGAGGCCGGGACCCGCACCACGAAGGACGGTTCGGACTACCGGGAGCTCTCGGACATCGGGAAGCAGCAGGCCGTCGACGAGTTCCGCCTGGTCTACCGGTCGAACTCCATGGTCAACTGGTGCCCCGGTCTGGGTACCGTGCTGGCGAACGAGGAGGTCACCTCCGACGGCCGTTCGGAGCGCGGCAACTTCCCGGTCTTCCGCAAGAACCTGTCCCAGTGGATGATGCGCATCACCGCCTACTCGGACCGCCTCATCGACGACCTGGAGCTGCTCGACTGGCCCGAGAAGGTCAAGTCCATGCAGCGCAACTGGATCGGGCGTTCCCGCGGCGCCGAGGTGGACTTCAGCGCGCTGGGCCGCACGATCCGCGTGTTCACCACCCGCCCGGACACCCTGTTCGGCGCCTCCTACATGGTGCTCGCGCCCGAGCACGAGCTCGTCGACGAGCTGGTGGCGGCCGGCACGGGGAGCTACGAGGGCGTCGACAAGCAGTGGACCTACGGCGCCGCCACCCCGGCGGAGGCCGTCGAGGCCTACCGCGCCTCGATCGCCGCGAAGTCCGACATCGAGCGCCAGGAGAACAAGGAGAAGACCGGCGTGTTCCTGGGCGTGCACGCCACGAACCCGGTCAACGGGGCGCAGATCCCGGTCTTCATCGCCGACTACGTCCTCACGGGCTACGGCACCGGCGCCATCATGGCCGTCCCCGCCCACGATGAGCGCGACTACGAATTCGCCACCGTCTTCGGCCTGCCCATCATCGAGGTCGTCTCCGGCGGCGACATCGGCGAGGCGGCCTGGACCGGCGACGGCACCCTGGTCAACTCCGCAAACACGCAGGGTCTGGACATCAACGGCCTGAACAAGGCAGAAGCCATCGAGCGCACCATCGCCTGGCTCGTCGCGGAGGGCCGCGGCACGGAGAAGATCCAGTACAAGCTGCGCGACTGGCTGTTCGCCCGGCAGCGCTACTGGGGCGAGCCCTTCCCGGTCGTCTACGACGAGCAGGGCCTGGCCCACGCCCTGCCGGATTCCATGCTGCCGGTCGAGCTGCCCGAGGTGGCCGACTACCAGCCGGTGTCCTTCGACCCGGAGGACGCGGACTCCGAACCGCAGCCCCCGCTCGCCAAGGCGAAGGAATGGGTTGAGGTCGAACTCGACCTGGGCGACGGCCCGAAGACCTACTTCCGCGACACCAACGTCATGCCGCAGTGGGCGGGTTCCTCCTGGTACCAGCTGCGCTACGTCGACCCGAACAACTCCGAGAAGTTCGTCGACCTGGAGAACGAACGCTACTGGACCGGCCCCCGGTTCGACGGCGACTGCGGCGGCGTCGACCTATATGTCGGCGGCGTCGAGCACGCCGTGCTGCACCTGCTCTACGCACGTTTCTGGCACAAGGTCCTCTTCGACCTGGGCCACGTCTCCTCCGTCGAGCCCTACCGCCGCCTGTACAACCAGGGCTACATCCAGGCCTACGCCTACACCGACGCCCGCGGCGTCTACGTCCCGGCCGAGGAGGTCGAGGAGAAGGACGGGAAGTTCTTCTGGCAGGGCGAGGAGGTCAACCAGGAGTACGGCAAGATGGGCAAGTCCCTGAAGAACGCCGTCGCCCCCGACGACATCTGCGACAACTACGGCGCGGACACCCTGCGCGTCTACGAGATGTCCATGGGGCCGCTCGACACCTCCCGCCCCTGGGCGACGAAGGACGTCGTGGGAGCGCAGCGTTTCCTGCAGCGCCTGTGGCGCCTGGTCGTCGACGAGGAGACCGGCGACGTGCTCACCGGGGATCTCCCGCTCACCGACGAGGACAACAAGCAGCTGCACCGCACCGTCGAGGGCGTGCGCGAAGACTACGCCAACCTGCGCGTGAACACCGTCGTGGCCAAGCTCATCGAGTACGTCAACTACCTGACCAAGACGTACCCGGGAGCCGTGCCGGCGGCCGCCGTCGAGCCCCTGATCGTCATGACCGCCCCCGTCGCCCCGCACATCGCGGAGGAGCTGTGGAAGCGGCTCGGCCACACCGGCACCGTGACATTCGTCGACTTCCCCACCGTCGACGAAAAGTGGCTGGTCGACGACGAGATCGAGCTGCCCGTCCAGATCAACGGCAAGGTCCGCGCCCGCGTCAACGTGCCTGCCGACGCGGACCAGGACACGATCATCGCCCGCGCGCTGGAGGAGCCGAACGTGGCCGCCCACCTCGAGGGCAAGAACCTGATCAAGCAGATCGTCGTGCCGGGACGTATGGTCAACCTCGTGGTGAAGTAGAGCCATGGGAAAGACGGTGCCGGAACGTGTAGCGGCCGTTGTCGCCGAGCACACCCGCACCGTCTTCGGCCTCATGGGCAACGGCAACGCCTGGTTCATCCACGCGCTCGCCGAGCGCGGCGTGGAGATCATCCCGGTCCGCCACGAGGCCGCCGCCGTCGCCGCCGCGGACGCCCACCACCGGACGACGCGTCGCCTGGCCGTCGCGACGACCACCTACGGCCCGGGTTTCAGCAACGCGCTCACCCCGCTC
The DNA here is from genome assembly GCF_000835165.1 of Corynebacterium marinum DSM 44953. Lineage (NCBI taxonomy): Bacteria > Bacillati > Actinomycetota > Actinomycetes > Mycobacteriales > Corynebacteriaceae > Corynebacterium > Corynebacterium marinum. Next base: position 2,565,996 of record NZ_CP007790.1, on the reverse strand, counting down.
ATCGACGCCGCCCTCAACCGCTCCCCCCTCCTCCTCGTCGCGGGGGCGGACGACGCGGTCGACCAGGCGGCCCTGGCCGGGGCCAGCGGCGTGCAGGTGTTCACCGCGGGCCCGGACGCGGCCGGGGAGACCCGCCGCGCCCTGGAGACCGCCCTGCGGGAGTCGGCGCCGGTGGTGCTGTTCCTGCCTTCCGGCCCGGAGGAGCCGCCCGCCGACCCGGCCGAGGTCTCCCGCCTGCTTTCCGACGCCCGCCGTCCCCTCGTCCTCGCCGGCCGCGGTGCCGTGGGCGCGCGGGCGGAGGTCGTCTCCCTCGCGGAGGCCCTGGGGGCGGACGTGGCCACCACCGCCCCCGCCAAGGGCTTCTTCCGCGGCGCCCGGGGAGTGCGCGACCTGGGGATCTGCGGCGGTTTCGCGTTCCCGGAGGCCGCCGCGGAGATCCGTGCCGCGGACGTGGTGCTCGTCGTCGGGGCCTCGCTCAACCCCTTCACCGCCGACCACGGCCGGGCCTTCGGGCCGGACGCGTGCGTCGTCCAGATCGACCGCCACTCCCCCACCTCCCCGCGGGTGGACGCCTTCCTGCGCGGCGATGCGTCCGACGTGCTCCCGGTGTTGGCGTGCCGGGGCGTCGCGGAGCGGAGTGCGCCGCTGCGCACCGGCCACGCACCCGGCGAGGAGCTCGCCCCTGACGGGCGGTTGGACCCGCGGGGCCTGTTCGGCCGGCTCAACGAGGTGCTGCCGCAGGAGCGCGTGGTGGTCACCGACGGCGGCCACTTCATCGCGTGGCCGTGCATGTACCTCGACGTGCCGGGGCCGGACCACCTGGTGCTCGTGGGCACCGCATTCGAATCGATCGGCCTGGGTTTCGGCTCGGCGGTCGGCGTCGTCGAAGCCGCCGGCGAGAGACTGACCGTGCTGGTCACCGGCGACGGCGGCGGGCTCATGGCCCTCGCCGACGCCGAGTCCGTCATCCGCCGCGTCCACGCCACCGGCGGGCGGTGCGTGATCGTGGTGGTCAACGACGCCGCGTACGGCGCCGAGGTCCACCAGTACGGGGCCCGGGGCGTGACGCAGACGCCGATGCTCATCCCCGAGGTGGACTTCGCTTCCCTGTTGGGCGTGTTCGGCGCCCGCGGCACCGTGGTCCGCACGTGGCGGGACCTCGACGAGGCGTCCGAGTGGCTGACGGCGGGGGGAACGGGCACCTGGGTGCTCGACTGCCGGGTCTCCCGCGGGGTGGTCGCCCCGTTCCTGTCCGGAAAGTGACGCCGATCACCTGTGGAGCGTCGCGCGACGTTCTACATTCGACGTGTGAGCAGATTCCGCGGCGCCCTCAGTACCCTGGCCGCCGTCGTCCTCGTCGTGGCCGGTGCGCCGGGCGCGGGCGCGGCGTCCTCCGGGTCAGTGATCGACCCGGTCTTCAACGACGCCTCCTGCGTCCCCTCCCCCGCCCACCCGAACCCGGTGGTCTACCTGCACGGCACCGGCAGCGACTCGACGGGCTTCGCCGGCACCGCCGGTTTCCTGCGTGAGCGCGGATTCTGCGTCTGGACCCTCCACCACGGCTCCGACGGGACCACCCTCTCGGGCCTGACGCACGCGACCGCCTCCGCGCTCGACGCCGACCCCGGTTCCTCGCAGCGGATGCTCGGCGCCTCCACCCTCGAGCAGCGCCAGGACTCCGAGTTCATCGCCTGGCTCTCCGGGGTTCCGGACACCACGCCCGGGGTCGTCTACACCACCCTGTACACGCCCTCGGACGCCGTCGCGACCCCCAGCAGCACCTCCATGCTCGAGGCCGTCGGCGGAGCGGACGTGGCGAACGTCGACGTCGAGGCAACCTGCGGGCGGACGTTCAGCCACTACGACCTGCCCGGTGACCCCGGGGCCGCGCACCTCATCCACTGGGGGTTGACCCGCGGGCCGGGGGATGTGGTCGCGACCGGGGAGGACTGCGGGGCCTGAACGGATTTGAATTGGCGTCCGCCATGGTGGGTGTGCGCCAGCATCGGTCATGCGTTTTTTCGTGCCCTCCGAGGTGTCCCGGGGAGGAGGAAGCCGCATCTTGCGGGGGGCCGAAGTGGACAGTCCTTCCCCGAGACTGACAGGGAGCTCTGATCACGCGCAGGTACCCTGGCTCCGATGAAAACGAGGACTGATATCCCGCGCTCCCTGTGGCCCCGGGTGGTCTACCTGGCGGCCGCGGGACTGGTGGCCGCGACCGTGGCTTCCCTGACCCTGCTCAAGAGCAGTTTCTCCGTCGGCGGACTGTGGAACGCGCAGGCGCACAACCGGCGCAGCGTGGACCTGGTCCCCTTCAACGGCTTCGTGGACGCGCCGGTCTGGTACGGGCCGGTGGTCAACACCCTGGGGAACCTGGCGCTGTTCGTGCCCGTCGGCTTCCTGGCGGTGCTGCTCTGGCGCACCTTCACCCGGCCGGACCCCTCCCGCCCGGCCTGACGCCGCCGCGGCGTGCTCTGGGCGACCTGCGCGGGAGCCGTACTGAGCCTGGGGATCGAGGTGGCCCAGTTCGTGTTCGCCCGCGGGTACACGGACGTGGATGATCTCCTCCTCAACACCCTCGGTGCGACGCTCGGCGGGTGGGCCGCGGTTCGGTTGCGGCCCGAACTGCGGCGTTACGCCCTGGGAGTCTTCTGCGCGGGCAGCATCGTGGTCCTGGTGATGATGGCCGCAGGCGCGGCCTCCGCGGGGAGCATGGGGAACTGACACGACGGCCCCGGTGACTATGACCCGGGTCACCGCCTTTCCGGGTACCCTGGACTCGACTGTCCACAGAGGGAGAACCACATGTCCGTCGTCGATGACAAGGCACGCCAGTTGCTCGAGAAGGCGCGCGACGCCGAGAACGGCCGCGCGGCGAAGATACTGGTCAACGACGGTCCGCTTCGGCAGACCGTCATCGCCCTGCGGGAGGGCGTCATGCTCCAGGAGCACAACTCCCCGCCCGCGGCCTCGCTGTTCCTGTTCGCCGGCCGGGTGACGGTCAAGGGGCAGGAGGAGGAGACCGTCGGCGAGGGCGAGCTGGTCACGCTGACCCACCAGCGGCACTCGGTCACCGCGCTCGAGGACTCGGTGTTCCTGTTGACCACGGTCACCAGCGTGGCGGGGCAGGGCTCCCACGACGGGCACTAGATCAGGCGTCTCTCCCGGGCCGCGGTGATGGCCGCGGTGCGGTTCTCCACACCGAGTTTCTGGTAGATGTGCACCAGGTGCGTCTTCACCGTGGCCTCGGAGATGAACAGCCGCTTCGCCAGCTCCCGGTTGCCTGCGCCGGTCGCCAGGGCCCGCAGGATCTCGATCTCCCGGGGGGAGAGCGCCTCGGCGGGCCTGCTCACCCGTTCCGCCAGGCTCGCGGCGACCTCCGGGGAGAGGGTGCGGCGGCCGGCGGCGGTGGCCACGACGGCGTCGTGAAGCGCCTGCTCGGGGGCGTCCTTGAGCAGGTAGCCGAGCGCGCCGGCCTCGACTGCGGCGACGATGTCCGCCTGCGTGTCGTAGGTGGTGAGGACGAGCACGGGGGGACCGTCGGCCGCGCGGAGGCGGCGGGTGGCGGTGATGCCGTCCATGCCGGGCATCTGGATGTCGCAGACGATGACGTCCACCTCCGCCCTGGTCGCCTCGAGGGCGTCGGCGCCGTCAGCGCCTTCGGCGACGACGTCGACGTCCTCGAAGCCGTTGAGGATGGCGCGCAGGCCGGCGCGGACGACGGGGTGGTCGTCGATGAGCATGACACGGATCACGGCAGTTCCTTCGCGGAGGTCAGGGGTATCGAGACGACCACAGTGGTGCCGTCCCCGGTGAGGACGTCCAGATCCCCGTGGACGGCGGCCACGCGTGCCTCCAGGCCGCGCAGCCCGTACCCGTATTCTCCGTCAAAGCCCTCGCCGTCGTCGACCACGTCCAGGGTGACCGTGTCCTCCCACACCGCGAAGGTCACCACCGCCATCCCGGCGCGGGCGTGCCGGACCACGTTCGTCAACGCCTCCTGGGCCGCCCGCACGATCACCCGGGCCACCGGCTCAGGCAGCGCGCGGCCGGTGTCCCCCGCCAGCTGCAGGGAGATCTCCACCGGCTCGCCGAGCGCCCCCTGCCGGGCGCGCACGCGGTCGATCACGCCGCGCAACGCGTCGGGGACCGACTCCCCCAGCGCGGGCGACGCGAGGTCGCGGACGAAACGGCGGGCCTCCGCCAGGTTCTCCGCCGCGACCTCACCGATGGTGCCCAGCTGCTCGCCGGCCGTGGCCGCGTCGCCCCGGGACAGGCTGGCCTGCGCCGCCCGGGAGACCAGCAGAATTGAGCTGAGGCCCTGCGCCACGGTGTCGTGGATCTCCCGGGACAGGCGTTCACGCTCCTCCATCCGGCCGGCCTCGTGTTCGGTGGCCGCCAGTTCCGCGCGGGTGGCCCGCAGCTGCTGGGCGACCCGGCGGTGTCGGGCGGCCTCGGAATGCAGCGTGCGGTAGACGAAGAAGATCGCCACCGCGACCACCGTGCCGATCGCCGGGCCCAGCGCCGACCCCGTGCTCCAGCCCTCGGGGTGCAGGAGGAGGGGGACGAAAGCCGCGATCGCCCACAGCACCGCCACCGACGTCAGGCCGGCCCACCGGGGCAGGACCTGCAGGGCGAGCAGGGCGAGCGGGAAGAGCACCCACACGAAGTGCGCCGACACCGCCACCAGCCCGCACCACAGCACGACGACCACCGCCAGCCACGCCGGCGCGAACCTGGCCGGGGACCGGACCGTGCCCACCAGGTAGGTCCCGGCCAGGGCCGCGACCAGGGGAAGAGCCGGGGAATCGCCCAGGCGCGCCGGGTCGGCCGCCGCGTAGCGGAACAGGCCCAGCAGCAGGAGGAGGGCGAAGGTCAGGTGCAGCCCGGCACGCAGGTAGACGAGGATGCGCGTCAACGGGTCCAGGGTGCGGGGGCGGCTGAGATGGCTCACGTTCTCCGACGGTAGCGCGGTCCTCCCCTACCCCGCGGCCCCGCACAGCAGAACCTGGTCCACGAGTTCCTCGGGCGCTCCCGCGGAGCGCAGGGTCTGCTCGTCGTAGCAGGGGTACTCCGTGACCGGGGAACGCCCGTCGGCGGGGTGGGTCCGCCACTGGCCGTCCTCGAAGCGGAAGAGCAGCACGTGATCGGTCTGCCACTGCCCCGCCCGCGCCCAGGAGCCGTCGCAGAACAGCACCCCGGGGTCGGTGAACTCCCCCAGGAACGCCGTGCGGTCGCAGTCCCCGGAGGCGGGGTCCGCCGTGGTCGCCGCAGAAGTCGCCGTAGAGGTCTCGGTGGTGGCCTCGGTCGTCCCTTCGGCCATTGACGTCGTGGTCGGTGCGGCCGGGGAGCCGGTGACCGTCCGGGTGATGGTCGCGGTCGCCGTCACCGTCGTCTCCCCCGTCCCGTCGGCGCCGGTGCAGGCGCCGAGCGCGAGGGCCGTTCCCGCGACGAGCAGCGTCATCAGATGTCGGGGTCGCCGGTTGTCCACGGAGTCCTCCCTTCCCGCATCCGTACTGGTGACGTACATCACTCAATCTAGTCCGTCCGGGGCCCGCGGGCGGGAAAACGGCGCAGCCCGCTCAACCGATCGGTTGAGTGGATTTTCAGCGCGTCCACCGATGTGGGTGTGACCTGACGAAAGGCAGGATCAGGGGAAGAAATTCCCATCCTGAGACCAGAAAGGTCACCCCCTCATCATGTTCCTCGGAATCCGGGAGATCACCCACGCCCGGGGCAGATTCACGCTCATCGGCGCGGTCGTCGGCCTGCTCACCCTGCTGCTGGTGATGCTCACCGGCCTGACGGGCGGACTCGGGGCGCAGAACACGTCCGCCCTCAGCGCACTCGATCCCGACCGTTACGTCTTCGCCTCGCAGGAACCCTCCTTCACCGAATCCACGGTCTCCCCCGCCGACGTGGACGCCTGGGAGGGCGTTGACGGCGTCGACGCCGTCACCCCGGTCGGTTTCACGCAGACCCGGCTGGAGGCCGGGAAGACCTCGGCGGTCGCCGTCGTCGGCTTGCCCGCCGGCCACCGGATCCCCGGCGGCGCCACGGTCCCCGCGGGCGGCGTGGTGCTGTCCGAGTCGTTGGCGGACACCCCCGGCGACGCCGTCCTCCTCGGCGGCCGGGAGGTTCCCGTCGCGGGGACGGCCGCCGACGAGTACCACTCCCACTCCCCCGTCGTCTGGGTGGACACGCAGACCTGGCGGGCGGTGTCGCACGCGCCGGACGACGTCTCGGGCACGGTGCTGGCCGTCGACGGCGGGTTGGACGGGGCGGGGTGGGAGGCGGCGTCGGCAGCCACCGGGATGCGTGCGGAGACCGTCTCCGGCGCCTTCACCGGGTTGGCCTCCCACCAGTCGGAGCAGGGTTCGCTCCGGGCGATGCAGGGCTTCCTGTACGTGATATCCGCCCTGGTCACGGTCTCCTTCCTCACCGTCTGGACGATCCAGCGCACCCGCGACCTGGCCATCCTGCGGGCGCTCGGCGCCTCGCCCCGGTACCTGGGCGCCGACGCCCTGGGCCAGGCGGCGCTCGTCCTCGCCGCGGGCGTCTCCGCCGGAGCGCTGGCCGGCTGGGCACTGGGGACCGCGGCCGGGCAGGCCGTGCCCTTCCTGCTCAGCACCGCGACGGTGCTCTACCCGGCCCTGGGAATCTGGGCGCTCGGCCTCGTCGGCGCCCTGCTGGCCACCCGCCGGGTGGCCGGGATCGACCCGCTCGACGCACTCGGAGGAAACGCATGACGCCGCTGACCCTGGAGAACATCACGCTCACCTACCCGGACGGCGACACATCAGTCACCGCCCTGGACGACGTCTCCTTCACCGCCCGGGCGGGGGAGATGACCGCCGTCGTCGGGGAATCGGGCTCGGGCAAGTCCTCGCTGCTCTCCGTGGCGGCCGGCCTGCTCACGCCCACCTCCGGCCGCGTGCGGGCCGAAGGCGGAACCGGCCTGGTCTTCCAGCAGCCCAACCTGCTCGGCGCCCTCACCGTGCGCGATCAGCTGCTGGTCACCGATCACATCCGCGGGCTGCGTGGCCGGGCCCTGCGCCGGAGGGCGGGGCACGCCGATCAGCTGCTGGCCCGCGTCGGGCTGGCCGGTTTCGGCCACCGCCGGATGGGGCAGCTCTCCGGCGGCCAGCGCCAGCGCGTCAACATCGCCCGCGCCCTCATGGGCTCGCCGGCGGTCCTGCTGGCCGATGAGCCGACGTCGGCGCTCGACACGGTTCTGGCGCGGGAGATCGTGGGGCTGCTGGCCGGCGTCACCCGGGACGCCGGCGCCGCGACTGTCATGGTCACCCACGACCGTTCGTTGCTCGACTCCTTCGACCGGGTGGTGGAGATGCGTGACGGGCGGATCACGGAAGCGCAGCCCGCCCGGCGATAATGGCGGGCATGACCTCACTGCGGGAGCTACGGGCCCGGCGGCTCATCGCGCAGGGGCTCTCATCCCCCGCACGCGGCGCCGCGGAGGCGGCCCGCTGGATGCTCGCGCTGCAGGGGCAAACGTACCCGGCGGGTATCCGGGCGTTGTCCCTGCGTGGTCCGCGTGACGACGCCGCCGTGCTCGCCGCCGTCGACGCCCACGAGATCGTGCGCGCCTGGCCGCAGCGCGGCACGCTGCATTTCCTCGCGGCGGAGGACGTCCGGTGGCTCATGCGGTTGTGCAACCCGCGGGTGGCCCGGGCGCAGGCGCGGCGCCGCCCCCGGCTGGGGCTGGATGAGCGGCAGGTCGAGGTGGCCCGGGAGGCGTTGCACGCCGAGTTGCTGCTCCGTGAGCTGCATGAACCCCTGACCCGGCCGCAGGCCTACGAGGTGTTCGCCGCGGCGGGGGTCGACCCGGGCGACGGTCGGGGTCCGCATCTGCTGCGCGCCTTCGGCGGTGAGGGCGAGGTGGTGCAGGGGCCGAAAGCGGGCGCCGTGGAGACGTTCGTCCACGTGGCGCAGCTGCCCGTGACGCAGCGTGAGCTCGAGGGGGATGAGGCGCTGGCGGAGCTGGGTACCCGGTACCTGCACTCCCACGGGCCGGCCTCGGTGAAGGACCTCGTGTGGTGGGCGGGCCTGACCGTCGCGCAGGCGAGGAAGGCGGTGGCTCTGGCGCGCGACGTGGTGCCCCTGACCGTCGACGGGGAGGAGTACTGGATGGGGCAGTGGCAGGAGGGTGTCGGGAAGCAGGAGCTGGACGCGGCGTTGGCGGCGACGCACGAGCTGCCCGCCTTCGACGAGATCCTGCTGGGCTACGGCGACAAGTCGCTCGTCCTGCCTGAGCGACTGCGTCCGGAGGTGCTGACGAAGAACGGCCTGAGCTGGCCGTTCATCATGTCGGACGGGGTGGTCACGGGGCGGGCGGAGCCGTGAATCGGCGAAGCGCCGGGAACCCGCGGCTTCCCGGCGCTTCACCTGGGGGAACTACTTGCCCCAGTTGGCGTAAGTGGTGTTCACCTTTTCCACGAGGGTGAGCACGTCGTAGGAGGCGACGAGCTCGTCGTTCTGGTTGAACAGCTGCGCGTCCCAGCAGACCTCGCCGTAGGCGTCGGTGACGCGCGGGGTGATGCGCTTGGCGGTCAGCTCGATGCGGACGGAGTCGTCGTAGGTGACCGGGGTGATGAAGCGGAGGTTCTCCAGGCCGTAGTTGGCCAGGACCGGGCCCGGAGCGGGCTCGACGAACAGTCCCGCGGCCCAGGAGACCAGCAGGTAACCGTGGGCGACGCGGCGCGGGAAGAACGGGTTGGCGGTCGCGGCCTCCTCGTCGACGTGGGCGTAGAAGGTGTCGCCGGTCTTCTCGGCGAACTCCAGGATCTCCTCGATGGAGACGTGGCGCAGGTCGGAGGCGAACTGGTCGCCGACCTTCAGGCTCGCGAGGTCCTTGCGGAAGGGGTGATCGGCGGCACCGGCGTCCACGTCGGCGCGCGTGACCTTGTTGACCTTGGCGCCGCGGACCCATTCGCCGGTGATGGCGGTGAGGTGGTCCGGGGTGCCCTGGATGGCGGTGCGCTGCATGTAGTGCTTGACGCCGCGGATGCCGCCGAGCTCCTCGCCGCCGCCCGCGCGGCCGGGGCCGCCGTGCACGAGGTGGGGGAGGGGGGAGCCGTGGCCGGTGGAGGTCTTCGCGTCGTCGCGGTCCAGGAAGTGCAGGCGGCCGTGGTACGCGCCGATGGAGTGCGCGTAGGTGGCGGCGAGCTCCGGGTCGTGGGTGATCACGGAGGCGACCAGGGAACCGCGGCCGCGGGCGGCCAGGCGGATGGCGTCCTCGGTGTCGGTGTATCCGATGACGGAGACGACCGGGCCGAAGGCCTCGACGTCGTGGACGGCGTCGGCGTCCGCGTCCTCGAAGGTGAGGACGGTCGGGGCGAAGAATGCGCCCTCGAGCTGGTCGGCGCCGCCGGTGACGACCTTGCCGCCGGCGGCGATGAGCTTCTCGACGGCCGAGGCGACGTCCTCGCGCTGCTCCACGGAAACCAGCGGGCCCATGGTGGCGCCCGGGTCGCGCGGGTCGCCCGGGACGATCTTGGCGGCGAGGCGCTCGGTGAGGGCGGATGCGACGGTGTCGACCATTCCGGCGGGCACGATGGCGCGGCGGATGGCGGTGCACTTCTGGCCGGCCTTGGCGGTCATCTCCACGAACACGGCCTTGATGAAGGCCTCGAACTCGGGGGAGTCGACGGTGACGTCCTCGCCGAGGATCGCGGCGTTGAGGGAGTCCGCCTCGGCCGTGAAGCGCACGCCGTTGACCAGGACGTTCTCGTGGGAGCGCAGGGTGGCGGCGGTGGCGGCGGAACCGGTGAAGGCGACGTGGTCGCGGTGGTCCAGGTGGTCGAGGAGGTCGCGGGCGGAGCCGGAGATGAGCTGGATGGAACCCTCGGGCAGGATGCCCGACTCGACCATGAGGCGCACGCACCCGGCGGTGACGTAGCCGGAGGGGGTCGCCGGCTTCACCAGGGTGGGCATGCCCGCGATGAAGGAGGGGGCGAACTTCTCCAGCATGCCCCAGACGGGGAAGTTGAAGGCGTTGATCTGCACCGCGACGCCGGGCATCGTGGTGTAGATGTGGGTGCCCAGGAAGCTCGAGTCGCGGGAGAGGACCTCGGTGGGGCCGTCCACGATGACGTGCCCGTTGGGCAGCTCGCGGCGGCCCTTGGAGGAGTAGGTGAACAGGGTGGAGATGCCGCCGTCGATGTCGACGCCGTTGTCGCGCTTGGTGGCGCCGGCGCGGTAGGCGAGCTCGTAGAGCTCCTCCTTGTGCTCGTCCAGGTAGATCGCCAGTTCCTTGAGCTTGAGGGAGCGCTCATGGATGGTCAGCTCGCGGAGGTTGCGCTGGCCGGTGCTGCGGGCGTAGTCGATGGCGCCGGCCAGGTCGAGGCCTTCGGTGGAGACGGTGGCGATGATCTCGCCGGTGGATGAGTCGGCGACCTCGGTGACTCGGGAGGGGTTGTCGGGGGTGACCCAGGCGCCGGAGAGGTAGCTGGGGACGAGGGTGTCGATGAGGGTGGACATCGGGAGCCTTTCCTGAAACATTTAGTAACCGAACGGACGGTCAGTATTTCTGGCCAGTATAATCAAGATCACATTTTCCGCCACCCCCCACGAGGAGAAATTATGACGCCCTGGACAATTGAGCTCGGTGAACTCGACCGCAAGATGGGTGTGGAGGTGCTCGAGCAGTCGCCCGAACGGGTGGTGGCGACCATGCCGGTGGACGGAAACCGTCAGTCGTTGGGTCTCCTGCACGGTGGCGCGATGGTCGCGATCGCCGAGGCGGTGGGTTCCTGGGCGGCGGTCATCCACGCCTCGACGATGGGGAAGGTGGCCGTCGGTGTGGACATCAACGCCACCCACCACGCTTCGGGACGGACCGGGCTGGTCACCGCCACCGCCACCGCCATCCGGCTGGGACGGACACTGACCAGCCACGAGGTGATCGTCACCGACGAGGACGGCAGGCGCCTGTGCACGGCGCGGATCACCAACGCGATTATCGAGAAGCGCTAGCTGTAGTTGTAGAAGCCCTGGCCGGACTTCCGGCCCAGCTCGCCGCGCTCGACCATGTCGCGCATGAGCTGCGGTGGGGCGAAGCGCTCGCCCAGGGTGGATTCGAGGTACTCGGCGATGCCGAGGCGGACGTCGAGGCCGACGATGTCGGTGAGCGCCAGCGGGCCGACCGGGAACTTGTAGCCCAGCACCATGGCGTTGTCGATGTCCTGCGGGCTGGCGACGCCTTCCTCGACCATGCGGATCGCCTCCAGCGCGATGGCCACGCCGAGGCGGGAGGACGCGAAGCCGGGGGCGTCCTTCACGACGATGGGCGTCTTGCCCAGGCCCTCGACCCAGCCCTTGGCCTGCTCCACGAGCTCGGCCGGGGTGGAGTCCGCGATGACGATCTCCACCAGCTTCGACGCCGGCACCGGGTTGAAGAAGTGCAGGCCGATGACGTCGTTGCGCACGGTGACTGCCAGGTCGGAGACCGAGAGGGAGGACGTGTTCGTGGCGATGACCGCGTCCGGGGCGTTCTCCTCGATCTTCCGGAAGGAGGCGACCTTGAGGTCCATGGACTCCGGCACAGCCTCCACGACCAGCGGCAGCCCGGCGAAGGCCGCGGCGTCGGTGGTGACGGTCAGACGCCCCAGCCATTCCTCGGCTGTGCCCTCGGCCCCGCGCTTGATGGAGCCTTCGACGTCGTTGGTGATCCGTTCCTGGGCGGCCGCGATGGCCGCGTCGTTGATGTCGACGACGGTCACCTCCGCGCCGGCGGCGAGGAAGGAGTGGGCGATTCCGGCGCCCATCCGGCCACCGCCGAGGACACCGACTTTCTGGGGGACGTTCATGTTGGGTTCCTTATTTCTTCTTGCGGTCGAGGAATGCCTGCATGCGGTCGAACTTGGCGTCCGACTCGAAGAGGATGGCCTGGGCGATGTTGTCGACGGCCGGGTGGGCCGCCGCCGGCATCGCCATGACCTGCTTGCTGATGCGCACCGCCAGCGGGTCGAGGGCGGCGATGCGGTCGGCGAGGGCGTGGGCGGTGTCGAGAAGCTCTCCGGGGGAGGCCAGCTCCGTGACCAGATGCACGTCGTGAGCCTGGTTGCCGTCGAGGACGCGGCCGGCGAGGAGGATCTCCTTCGCGATCGCCTCACCCACCAGCGCCTTGAGACGCCACAGGCCGCCGGCCGCGGCGATGATGCCGAGGTTCGCCTCCGGCTGGCCGAACTTCGCGCCCGGGGTGGCGATGCGGAAGTCCGCGGCCAGCGCGAGCTCCAGCCCGCCGCCGAGGGCGTAGCCGTCGACAGCGGCGATGACGGGGGAGGGCAGCTGGGAGATGCGGTGGAAGATCGTGTTGTTGATGCCCCGCAGGGCATCCTCGCGGCGGCGTTCGCGCAGCTGGGAGATGTCCGCCCCGGAGACGAAGATGCCCTTGCCGTTGATCTGGCAGCCGGTGACGATCAGGATCTTCGGTTCGCGCTCGAGGTACGCGCAGACCGCGTGCAGCTCCTCGACCATCTGGTCGTCGATGGCGTTGCGGACCTCCGGCCGGGTGAGCTCGACCAGGAGCCGGTCCCCGGTCTCGGTGACGGTCATCGCCTGGAAATTCTCGAACATGGTGCTAGACCCTCTCGATCGCGATGGCGGAGCCCTGGCCGACGCCGATGCACAGCGTCGCGACGCCGCGCTGCCCGCCCTCCTGCTCCAGCCGGTTGAGCAGAGTGATGGTGATGCGCGAACCGGAGGATCCCAGCGGGTGGCCGAGCGCGATGGCCCCGCCCCACGCGTTGACCTTGTTGTGGTCCAGGCCCAGCTCGCGGATGGAGGCCAGCGACTGGGTGGCGAAGGCCTCGTTGAGCTCCACCGCGTCCAGGCTGCCGATGTTCCAGCCCGCGCGCTCCAGCACCTTGCGGGTGGCCGGAATCGGGCCCAGGCCCATGACCTCGGGCGCGAGGCCGGCGTTGGCGTTGGCGACCACCCGGGCGCGGGGCTGGAGGCCGTACTTCTCGACGGCCTCCTCGGACGCCACGATGATCGCGGAGGCGCCGTCGTTGAGGGTGGAGGAGTTGCCGGCGGTGACGACCTCGCCTCCGGCCACGACCGGGCGAAGCTTCGCCAGCACCTCGGTGGTGGTGCCGGGGCGCGGCCCCTCGTCGGTGTCGACGACCGTGACGTTGCCCTTCCGGTCGGTGATCTCGACCGGCACGATCTCGGCGGCGAAGTTTCCCGCCTCGATCGCGGCGACGGCCCGGCGCTGGGACTCGGCGGCGAAAGCGTCGGCGTCGGCGCGCGAGATGTCGCAGACCCGCGCGACCTCTTCGGCGGTCTCCGGCATGGAGTAGGTCATCTTCTCCTGCGCGGCGAACACGGGGTTGGTGAAGCGCCAGCCGATGGAGGTGTCGAAGGTCTCGCCCGGCTTCGCGAAAGCCGAGGTCGGCTTCGCCATGACCCACGGCGCGCGCGACATGGACTCCACTCCGCCGGCGACGACGACGTCGGCCTGGCCGGATTCGACCATTGCGGTGGCCATGGCGATGGCGGACATGCCGGAGGCGCAGAGCCGGTTGACGGTGATGCCGGGGACGGTGTCGGGGTAGCCCGCGAGCAGCCAGGCCATGCGGGCGACGTTGCGGTTTTCCTCACCGGCTCCGTTGGCGTTGCCGAGGATGACCTCGTCGACGGCCGCAGGGTCGATGCCGGCGTCCTCGATGACCGCCTTGATGGTCAGGGCGGCGAGGTCGTCGGGGCGGACGGACGACAGTGCGCCGCCGTATCGGCCGACCGGGGTGCGGCGGCCGGACACCAGGTACGCAGTGGTCACTGGGCTGCTCCTTTTCTGTGGGGTGGGTGGGCTAGCTGCCCTGGAAGACGGGGGTGCGTTTTTCGTTGAAGGCCGCGAAGCCCTCGGCGTAGTCCGCGCTCGAACACAGCTCGCCCTGGGCGATGTTCTCGTTCGAGACCGACTCCCAGAGGCCGTGCCCGTTGTCGCGGACGTCGTGGACCAGGCTACGGCTGGTGAGGAACGCGCGGGTGGCGCCAGCGGCGGCGCGGCGGGCCTTCTCCCTGGTGAACTCGAGCAGTTCCCCGGCCGGCAGCGAGCGGGAGAACAGCCCCGCGCGCACAGCCTCCTCGCCGCTGATCAAGTCGCCGGTGACGATGAGGTCCATCGCCCGGTGTGCCCCCAGACGCTCGACGAACAGGGCGTGCCCGCCGGAGTCCAGGGTCGCACCGAGGTTGGCGAAGGGGGAACCGAACTTCGCGTCCTCCGCGACGTAGACGATGTCGGTGGCGATGGCCAGGCCCAGGCCCACTCCCAGGCAGACGCCCTGTACAGCGGCGAAAGTGGGGGCGGGGAAGGCGCTCATCTGCTGGAGCACCGGGGTGACCTTGTTGGCCAGGTAGTCGGTGGCGTCATCGTCGGCCGGGTTGAGACCCTTGATGTTGCGTCCGGCGGAGAAGCCGCGGCCCTCGCCGCGCAGGAGGAGGGCGCGCACGCCGCGGTCGGCGGCCTCGGTGTAGGCGTCCGAGAGTTCCTGCAGGTCGGATTCGGTCAGCGAGTTCATCGCCTTGGGGTTGTTGAGCACAACCTCGGCGACGTTGTCCTCGATGTGGAGATCGATCATGCCGGCTTCCTTTATGCGTCGTAGTCGACGGTGATGGAGTCACCGGTGGGTCGGGTCTGGCAGGTCAGGACGTAGCCCTTGGCCACCTCGTCCGCCTCCAGCGCGTAGTTCTCGTCCATCTTGAAGTCGCCCTCGACGACCTTGGCGCGGCAGGTGCCGCACACGCCGCCGGCGCAGGCGAAGGGGACGTCCGGACGCGCGCGCAGGGCGGCGTTGAGGATCGTCTCGTTCGCGGACTGCGGGGACTCGATGGAGCCGGAGAGGCCGTCGAGCGTGAACGCGATGGTGACGTTCTTGCCGTTCGGATCGGCCACGACGGCGCGGCCGGTGTTGCCCTGCTGCGGGCCGTCGGAGGGCTTGCCGGTGGAGAAGAGCTCGAAGCGGACCTTGTCGCTCTCGACTCCCCGCTCGGAGAGCTCGTCGCGCACCAGCTGGACCAGCTCGAAGGGGCCGCAGAGGAACCACTCGTCGGTGTTCTCGGTCTGGACGACCTTGTCCAGCAGGAGGGAGAGCTTCTCGTCGTCGATGCGGCCGGAGAACAGCGGGTTGACGCGCTGTTCGCGGGAGAGCACGTGGTGGACCGCGAAGCGGGTGGGGTACTTGTCCTTGAGGTCGCCGATCTCCTCGGCAAACATCACGTCGCCACCGCCCTTGTTGGCGTAGACCACCTCGAAGCTGGCCTTCGGCAGGGAGGAGAGCAGCGCCTGGGCGATGGACATGATCGGGGTGATGCCGGAACCGGCCGCGATGGCCACGAGGTGCGGGGCGTCGCCGACGTCGCCGAACCCTTCCTCGACGAGCGCCTTCGCGTCGTTGAGAGAGGTGACGTGCACACGGGAGGTGAACGCACCCTGGGGGTTCATCACGTCGATGACGGTGCCGGGCTGCAGAGTGTCGTTGGCCCAGGTGGAGAAGACACCGCCGAGGTCGCGCTTGATGGCGACGCGGATGACGCCGGGGCGCGGGATGTCGCAGATGGAGTAGGAGCGGCGCACCTCCTGGCCCTCGATGTCGGCGCGCAGGGCGACGTACTGGCCGGGGACGTAGTCGTAGTCCTCGCGCAGCTCCTCCGGAACCTCGAAGCTGACTTCGACGGCGTTGTCGGTCAGACGGCGGACCTCGGAGACCTGCAGCGGGTTGAACTTGGCCTTTTGTTTGGTGGGAGCAGTCATCAGTGCACCTTGAAGTAGTCGAAGGGCTCGAGGCAGTCCTCGCAGGAGTACAGCGCCTTGCATGAGGTCGAGCCGAATTGGGCGATATTACGGGTCCGGGTCGAGCCGCAGCGGGGGCACGGAACCGGGGGCGGGGGAGCGAGGGTCAGCGGGATCGGTCCCTGCCGGGTGGGCCGGGAGGAGTGGGTCGGTGGGGCGATGCCGTACTCGCGGAGCTGGTCGCGGCCGAGGTCGGTGATCCAGTCGGTGGTCCAGGCGGGCTGGAGGACCAGGTCGACGCGGGCGGATTCGTAGCCCGCCGCCTCCAGTGCCTCCTTGACCTCACGGGTGATGTGGTCCATGGCCGGGCATCCGGAGTAGGTGGGGGTGATCGTCACCACCGCGGTGCCGTCGATGATGGCGGCGTCGCGGAGAATTCCCAGGTCGGCGATGGAGACGACGGGGATCTCCGGGTCGGGGACGCTGGCGGCGGTGTCCCAGACCAGGGCGTCCGCCGGATTGGTGGGACGCAGGGGATGGGTGGTCACGTCAGACCTCCTTCGGATGAACGGTTGGTTACCAGGTGGCGCCGGGATGCTTGCGGGCGAGAACCTGCAGCTCGGTGAGAATGTAGCCGCGCTGCTCGGAGAAGCGGCCCGTGCGCTGGCCGGACATGGCCTGCGGGGAATCCGGGATGTCCAGGCCGGCGGTGGTGAGCACGTGCGCGATGCGCTCGTCGAACTCGGCGCGCAGGCTCGAGGGGAGGACGGCGATGCCCTGCTCGGCGAGGCGGGTGTGGATGTCCAGGTCCTCGAAGAGCTCGCTGATGTAGGGCCACATGTAGAACAGGCCCTCGCTGATGCGGTGCTTGGACTCCTCGGTGCCCAGCCCGAGACGCAGGGTCCACTGGTTGGCGTGGTCGACGTGGTACTCGACCTCCTTGACGGCCTTGGCCGCGATGGCGGCGAGAGTCTCGTCGGTGGAGTCCATGAGGGCCGTGTACAGGCCGAGCATGTAGTAGGAGGCCAGCAGCTGGCGGGCGATGGTCTGGCCGAAGTCGCCGTTCTCCTGCTCCATGAGGCGGGCGGAGCGGAACTCCTCCTCCTCGCGGAAGTAGGCGAGGTCGTCCTCGGTCTTGCCCCAGGCGGTGCCGGCGTAGGAGTAGAGGAAGCGGGTGTGGCCGATCAGGTCCAGGGCGATGTTGCCGAGGGCGATGTCCTCTTCCATCTCCGGGGCGCGGGAGATCCACCAGCTCAGGCGCTGGCCGAGCATGAGGGCGTCGTCGCCGAGGATCGTGGCGTAGGTCGCGGCGTCCTCGGTGGCCTGTGCGCCGGACTGCAGGATCTCTTCTGCGGTGAGGGAGTCGCCCTGGGTCTGGCGGGTGGCGGAATCAACGGAGGCGAAGTTGCTCACAGGTGAGGCACCCCTTCAGACTTGTCGTAGTAGGTGGCGTGGCGGTAGTTCTTGCCGGACGCCGACTCGAAGAATCCGCCCTTGGAGTCCGGGTCGGAGGAGGTGACGGCCTCGGTGGGGACGACCCACACGGAGGTGCCTTCGTTGCGGCGGGTGTACAGGTCGCGGGCGTTTCGCAGCGCCAGGGTGGCGTCGGGCGCGTGGAGGGAACCGGCGTGGACGTGGGACAGGCCGCGGGAGGATCGGACGAAGACCTCCCACATGGGCCAGTGCTGCTGCTCAGACATATCTGGTGTGCTCCTTATATATGGGGTGGGTTAGGCGATGAGCTGGGAATCCGCGGAGTGGTACTTCTCCGCGTAGGCGGCGGCGGCCTCGCGGACCCAGGCGCCGTCGTCGAATGCCTGGCGACGCCGCTGCATACGCTGCGTGTTGCAGGGGCCCTCGCCGCGGACGACGGACTTGAACTCGGTCCAGTCCAGCTCGCCGAAGTCGTAGTGGCCGCGCTCCTCGTTCCACTTGAGGTCCGGATCCTCGAAGTGGAGGCCGAGGGCCTCCGCCTGGGGGACGATCATGTCGACGAAGCGCTGGCGCAGTTCATCGTTGGAGAAGCGCTTGATCTTCCAGGCCATCGACTGCTGGGAGTTCGGGGAGTCGTCGTCCGGCGGGCCGAACATCTGCAGCGCGGGGCCGTAGAAGCGGTTGATCGCTTCCTGTGCCATCTGCTTCTGGGCGGGCGTTCCGTTGGCCAGCTCGAAGAGGATCTCCCAGCCCTGGCGCTGGTGGAAGGACTCTTCCTTGCACACCCGGACCATGGCCCGGCCGTAGGGGGCGTAGGAGGCGCGGCAGAGGGGGACCTGGTTGGCGATGGCGGCCCCGTCGACGAGCCAGCCGATGGCGCCGATGTCGGCCCAGGTGCGCGCCGGGTAGTTGAAGATCGAGGAGTACTTGGCGGAGCCGTCGAGAAGCTGCTCGACGAGCTTGTCGCGGCCGGTGCGCAGGGTTTCGGCCGCGGAGTAGAGGTAGAGCCCGTGGCCGGCCTCGTCCTGGACCTTGGCGATGAGAATGGCCTTGCGCTTGAGGGAGGGGGCGCGGGTGATCCAGTTGGCCTCCGGCTGCATTCCGATGATCTCGGAGTGCGCGTGCTGGGAGATCTGGCGGGTCAGGGTCCGGCGGTAGGCGGCGGGCATCCAGTCCGTGGGCTCGATGCGGGAATCCTCGGCAATGAGGCGGTCGAAGATCTCCTGCCCGGCCTCGTCGGCGGGGGAGAGCGTTTCGGTCACGGTGGTCATCGGTGATCCTTCGTCTGGGTGAAGTTCGACAACTGTCAACTGTCTCGTCGGCATTTAATTACCGATCGTTCGGTCAGTTTATGTGGACGATGTGATCCATGTCAATGGCGCACGTCACTTTTCTGGCCGGGCATGACTTTTCAGCCCCGGTCAGACCCCCCTCACGGTCCGGGAGGTGCCGCGGAACTCTGCGATGACCTGACCGTTCGAGGTCAGGGTGACGTCGGTGATGCCGTTGCGTCCCCAGGTGCGGCGCTCGACGGCGTGGCCCTCCACCACGTCTCCCGCGCGGGCGGGGGCGATGTAGTGGATGCCCACCTGGGCGGCCACGGCCATGTTTCCGGTGGAGTTGCAGGCGCCCGCGAACAGGGAGTCGGCGAACGTGAAGAGGAATCCGCCCTGGGCGGTGCCGTGGCCGTTGCACATTTCGGGGCGGACGGTGAAGTGTCCGCGGGCCTCGCCGTCGGCGATCTCGGTGATGGTCATGCCGATGCCCTGGGATGCGAGGTCGGCCTCGAACATCGCGCGGACGTGGTCGTAGCGGGGCTCCTGGGCGACGCCGGAGGCGAGGATCTGGCTCATGGTGATGTGCTCCTTGGGGGAAGGGTGCGGGGGCGCGCTGGCGTGCCCCCGAAGGTCATTACCGTCCGTTCGGTCGGTATTGTGGGGAGAGTGTACGTGATCGGAGTCACTCCGGCAGGGAAACAGCTGCCACAATGAGTGATGCGCCGACTCCCGACGGAGGTGCACGACAACGACAGCACAACGACAGTTCCACGCCAGCACAACGCCGCCCGACGCAAGGAGAACCCCATGCCCTCTTCCTCCACCACCGCTGCGACGGCCACCCGCGGCCGGCCCGGTTACACCCGCGAGGATGTCATCCAGATCGCCGTCGAGGAGTTCAACGCGAGGGGCTACGAGGCCACGTCGATGGGGACGCTCGCCGAGCGCCTGGGGCTGAGCAAGTCCGCGATCTACCACCACATCTCGTCGAAGGAGGAGATCCTGGTGGAGGCCACGGACAAGGCGCTGGCGGAGTTGAAGGCGGTGATGGACGCCGCGCTGGCGGAGTCGGATGATCCGCTCGAGCAGCTGCGGCTGCTCGTCGCCGGCACCACGCGTGTGCTGTGCGAGTTCCCCGCCTATGTCCGGCTCCTGCTGCGGCTGCGCGGCAACACCGAGGTCGAGCGCGAGATCATGGCCCGCCGCCGGCTGCTCACCCGGGCGCTGGTGGATGTGGTCGACCGGGCGCAGGCGGAGGGCTCCCTGCGTTCGGATCTGGAGGCGGGAGTGGTCGCCCGGCTCATTTTCGGGATGATCAACTCCATCGTGGAGTGGTACCGGCCGGACGGGAAGTATGCGCCGGAGGACCTCGCCGAGCTCACCCCGCAGATGATCTTCGAGGGGATCGTGAAACCGGGGGTGCGGCGCGGCTGATTGCCGGCACCCGCGTTGACGTGCGTAAATGTGGGAAGAGGGGGTAGTGGGGGCGGCGCAGTCAGGGACGGCGCCGTTTTTCCTCGGAGATAATCTTGCGCACAAAGGAAGCGCGTTGTAACCTCTGTCACATACTTCCTGACCGATTGGTCGGTTAGTAAATGGTTTACACAACACTGCCAACCCACGGTCCCGGTTCCCCAGCCGGTCACGACCGCAGGAAAGGAACACACCCGTGGCTTCCCCGACGGACATCATCTCCACTCTCAACGGTCCGCAGACCAGCATCGAGTACGCCTCCCGCGACGAGATCACCGCGCTGCAGACCGAGCGCATGAAGAACACCCTGCGGCACGCCTACTACAACGTCCCGCACTACAAGAAGGCCTTCGACGAGCAGGGCGTGCACCCGGACGATTTCCGCCAGCTCAGCGACCTCACCCTGTTCCCCTTCACCGACAAGGCGATCCTGCGCTCTGAGTACCCCTTCGGGATGTTCGCGGTGCAGAAGCACCAGATCGCGCGTATCCACGCCTCCTCCGGCACCACGGGCCAGCCCACCGTCGTCGGCTACACGCGCAACGACATCGAGACCTGGGCCACCCTCGTCGCCCGCTCCCTGCGCGCCGGCGGCGTCCGCCCCGGCGACCGCGTCCAGGTGACCTTCGGCTACGGCCTGTTCACCGGCGGACTCGGCCTCCACTACGGCGTGGAGAAGCTCGGCGCCACCGCCATCCCGACCTCCGGCGGCCAGACCGACCGCCAGCTGCAGATCATGCGTGATTTCCAGCCCGACGCGATCGTCGGCACCCCGTCCTACATGCTCAACGTCCTCGACCGCATGCGTGCGGAGGGGATGGACCCCCAGAACACCCCGATGCGTGTGGGTATCTTCGGTGCCGAGCCGTGGACCGAGGGCATGCGCCGCGACCTCGAGGAGGGCTTCGGCCTCGACGCCACCGACATCTACGGCCTGTCCGAGGTCATGGGCCCGGGCGTCGCGCAGGAGTGCATCGAGACCAAGGACGGCCTCACCCTCTGGGAGGACCACTTCTACCCCGAGATCCTCGACCCGAAGACCCTGCAGCCGGTGCCGGACGGGGAGTACGGCGAACTGGTCATCACCCCGCTGACCAAGGAGGCCTTCCCGGTCATCCGCTACCGCACCCACGACATCACCCGCCTCCTGCCGGGCACCGCCCGCTCCATGCGCCGCCTCGACCGCATCAGCGCCCGCAACGACGACATGATCATCCTCCGCGGCGTGAACTGCTTCCCCTCCCAGTTCGAGGAGCTCATCGTCGAGGACAAGAACCTCCGCCCCCGCTACCAGTGCGTCCTGACCAAGCGCGGCCGCATGGACCACCTCACCCTCGTGGTCGAGCACGCCCCGGGCCGCACCCCGGACGAGATCACCAACTCCCAGCTGCACCTCCGCAAGATGATCAAGGACCGCATCGGCGTCTCCGTCGACGTCGACGTGCGCGACCACGTCGACAGCGGTGAAGGCAAGGCCAAGCGGATCGTCGACAACCGCACCTAAGACCCTCCCTACCCCCTTCTTTTTCCTCCCACAGAAAGTCCACCGAGATGAGCAACGACACCCTGGCCCCCGGTACGGCTGTGTCCTCGACGGAACCCACGCCGATCACCCCGGAGCACCGGCGGGTTCTCGCCGGCGCCATGGTCGGCACCACCATCGAGTGGTTCGACTTCTTCATCTACGCCCAGGCGGCGGCGCTGATCTTCGCCACGCAGTTCTTCAACCCCGCATCCAACGACTCCCCAGTGGTCGCTCAGGTCATCGCCTGGGCCTCGCTCGGTATCTCCTTCCTCTTCCGCCCCCTGGGCGCGGTCATCGCCGGCCACCTGGGCGACCGGCTCGGCCGCAAACCAGTCCTGGTGATCACGCTGCTCGGCATGGGCGGCGCGACCGTCGCCATGGGCCTGCTGCCCACCTACGCCGCCATCGGCGTCGCCGCACCGATCATCCTGGTGCTCCTGCGTATCCTCCAGGGACTGTCCGCGGGCGGTGAGTGGGGCGGTGCCGCACTGCTGGCCGTTGAGCACGCACCGACGGGCCGACGCGGCTTCTACGGTGCATTCCCGCAGGTCGGAGTGCCGGCCGGCATGCTCCTGGCCACCCTGTTCATGCTCGTGCTCTCCGCGGCGCTGACCACCGAACAGTTCAACGACTGGGGCTGGCGTGTCCCGTTCGTCTCCTCCCTGGTCCTGATCATCGTCGGCTTCTGGATCCGCCGCCTCGTCGAGGAGTCCCCGGTCTTCTCGGAGCTCGAGGATCTGAAGAAGAAGTCCTCCGCGCCCCTGTCGCTGCTGTTCAAGGGTTACTGGAAGCTGGTCCTCCTCGCCGCCCTGATCTTCGCGGGCGTCAACGCCGCCGGCTACCTCGCCATCGCTTACTTCGTGTCCTACGGCACCCAGGTGATCGGCCACGAGCGCACCACGGTCCTGGGCATCACCTCCCTCGGCGCCATCGCCTGGATCATCTCCACCCTGGTCTTCGGCGCCCTCTCCGACACGATCGGCCGTAAGCAGACCTTCGCGGTGGGTTACGTCGGTTCCATCCTGTGGGCCATCCCCACGTGGCTGCTCATCGACTCCGGCGACGCCTTCCTCTTCGCTCTGGCCGTCGTGATCCTGGGCGTCCTCCTCGGCGCCACCTACGGTCCGCAGTCCGCGCTCTACGCGGAGATGTTCCCGGCGCAGGTCCGCCTGTCGGGCGTCTCCATCGGCTACGCCATCGGTTCGGTCATCGGCGGCGCGTTCGCCCCCATGATCGCGGCCCTGCTTCTCGACGCCACCGGGACCTCCATGTCCATCGGCATCTACATCGCGGTCATCTCGGTCATCTCCCTGATCGCCGTGCTCAACGTTCCGAAGGGCATCCAGGGCAAGTCCCTGCACTAACGCCCGAGAAACTCCGGATGACTCAGCCGTGCCGTGGCCTGCGGCACGGCTCCGGCGATTCTCGACGCCGACGTAGGCGCCGGCCCGTCCGGAGTCTGCGCCGCCAGCCACGCCGCCGTCGAATGGACCTGCACGGCGTCGCAGGCGCCGAGCAGCTCGGTGGGGAACCGTTGCTCGGGCTCCACCGGCATCCTCTCCAACCAGGCGGCCGCCCTGGCCAGCCAGGCCCCCGCAATGCCGGCGAGCACGTCGCCGGAACCGGGGGTCGCGGCCCAGGATGAACCGGCGTCGAAGGCGTACATCCCCAGACGCGTGCCCGGCAGGGCGATGACGGTGTGCCTGCCCTTGAGCAGTACCCCGCAGCCGAACTCGTCGGAGAGGGCGCGCACCGCGCCCAGACGGTCGGCGACGGGATCGGGGACAGCCGCGTCCACCGCGTCGGCGAGCCGGCGGAATTCACCGTCGTGCGGGGTGAGCAGTGTCGACGAGGCCCGTTCGCGCAGCGCGGTGCGCAACGGCGCACTGCGGGCCAGGAGGGTGAGGGCGTCGGCGTCGATGAGCAGCGGTTCCGGGCGGGCGAGCAGCTCGTCCAGCTCCGCCTCCGCGGCCTCGTCCGTGCCGCGGCCCGGGCCCACCACCCAGGCCTGCACCCGGCCGGTTTCGGCCACCGTGTCGGAGATGACCACCTCCGGGACGGCACGGACCACCTCGAGTTTCTGGCCGCCGACGTAGCGCACCATCGCGCTGGTCGCGCGCACCGCACCGGTCGCCGCGAGTAGAGCCGCGCCGGGATATGTGGCGGATCCGGCGCACAGTCCGACGACCCCGCCGGAGTACTTGTCGTCCCCCGGCTCCGGTTCCAGGGGCTCGTTGTTGCTGTAGGCGATCAAAGGACGCAGAAGCGGTGGCCACTCGTAACGCGTGGAGGGGACCGCGCGCAACGCCATGACGTAGCTGGCCTCCCCCCGGATGACCCGGCGCAGCAACTCCTCGCTCAACGTCCGCCCCCGGATACCGATGTCGGCCACCACCACCTCCCCGCAACTCGGGCTCACCGCGTGCGCACGGCGCAGGCAGCCGAAGGTGACGGTGACGTCGGCGGTGACGTGGTGCTCGGGCAGGGCGCCGGTGTCGGCGTCCACCCCCGACGGGACGTCGACGGCGAGCACCGGGATGTTGTGGTGTTCGCGGACCCGTTCCAACCATTCCCCGAAACCCTGGTTCAGGCCCCCCGACCCGCCAATGCCGAGGACGCCGTCGACGACCAGACGATAAGGGCGCAGATCCTCCGGCAGGCCGCCGACGACATGTCCGCCAGCGGTCCGGAACGCCGTGAGGGCGCGTTCGTGGACCCTCCCGCCGCGGCCGAGGAGCACCGCTTCGACGGTGTGGTCCGCCACGAGTTCGGCACCGGCGTAGAGCGCGTCGCCGCCGTTGCCGCCCGCGCCGACGAGCAGCAGAATACGTCGGTCGGTGGCCTGCAGGTGCTGGATGGTCGGGGCCGGCGCGGAGACGATGACACCCGCGGCCGCGGCCACGGCGTGCGCCGCCTGGCGCATGAGTTCGTCGGGGGTCGACTGGGCGTCGAGAAGCACCTGCTCGCAGATGCGGATGAGGTCGACCGGGTAAGCGTGGCTCTGCAGGCTCATGGCCTCCAGGCTAGTCGGCGTCCGGCTGGCAGGCGGGGCACCAGAAGAGGTTGCGGCCCTCCATCACCCGGTGGCTGACGTGCGTGCCGCACAGGTAGCAGGGCAGACCAGCGCGGCGGTAGACGTAGACCTCTCCGCCGTGGTCGTCCTTGCGGGGCTCGCGGCCCATCGCCTCGGGCGTGTGCTCGGGGTGCACGCTGTCGATCCGCCCCGTCCGCACGCCCTCGGCCATCAGCCCCACCAGGTCCAGCCAGATGCTGTCGAACTCCGCCCTCGACAGCCGGTTGCCCGGGCGGAACGGGGAGATACCCAGGCGGAAGAGCGTCTCCGCGCGGTAAATGTTGCCCACGCCGGCGAAGAGCTTCTGATCCATGAGCTGGGAGCCGATGCTCCGCCGGCTGCGCTGGACCCGCGGCCAGAGGGCGGAGGGGTCGGCGTCGCTGCGGAGAGGGTCCTCGCCGGACCTGGCCCGGGTCGCCTCGTATTCTTCCCCGGTGATCAGCCGGCACCACTGCGGGCCCCGCAGGTGGGCGGCTGTGGTGCCGTCGGACAGCCGCAGGCGGATCTGCCCCTCCGCCGACGCCGCGTCCTCGAACTTCAGTTGCCCGATCAGGCCGAGGTGGACGTAGACGATGTGCGCGGGGTGCGGGGCGTCGAAGTCGATGAACAGATGCTTTCCCACGGCCTCCGCACGCTCGATCCGGTGGCCGTCGAGAAGCGTGGCCTCCGCGGCGAACCGGCCCTGCGGTGAGCTGACCTCGAGCTCCCGGCCGGCGAAGATGGAGTTCAACTCGCGGGCGAGACGGTGAATGACATGGCCTTCGGGCATGGGGACAGTTTAGGGTTCCGGCGCGCGGTAGAGTCGAACGGGTCAGTCCGCCGACGTCGAAAAGAAGGGGCACCATGCCGCACAGGATCGGTTTCGACCGCGAACGCTACATCGAGATGCAGTCGGAGCACATCAACGCACGGCGTGCGGAGATCGGCGGCAAGCTGTACCTGGAGATGGGGGGCAAGCTCTTCGACGACATGCACGCCTCCCGCGTCCTGCCGGGCTTCACCCCGGACAACAAGATCGCGATGCTCGAACGCCTCAAGGACGACCTGGAGATCATCGTCTGCCTCAACGCGAAGGACCTGGAGCGCCAGAAGGTCCGCGCCGACCTGGGCATCCCCTACGAGGAGGACACGCTGCGCCTCGTCGACGTGTTCCGGGAGCGCGGCTTCCTCGTCGAGCACGTCGTGATGACGCAGCTGACCGACGACAACCCCATCGCCCACGCGTTCATGGACAGGCTCCAGCGCCTCGGCCTGAAGGTCTACCGCCACCGCGTCATCCCCGGCTACCCCACCGACATCCGGCGCATCGTGTCTCCGGACGGGTTCGGCGTCAACGATTATGTCGAAACCACCCGCGACCTGGTCGTCGTCACCGCGCCGGGTCCGGGCTCCGGTAAGCTCGCCACCTGCCTGTCGCAGGTCTACCACGAGTACCAGCGGGGCGGGAAAGCCGGTTACGCCAAGTTCGAGACCTTCCCCATCTGGAACCTGCCGCTGGAGCATCCGGTCAACCTGGCCTACGAGGCCGCCACCGCCGACCTGGACGACATCAACGTCATCGACCCCTTCCACCTCGCGGCCTACGGCCGGCAGGTGACCAGCTACAACCGCGACGTCGAGGTGTTCCCCCTCCTGCGGGCCCTCCTGGAGACCCTCGCCGGGGAAAGCCCCTACCAGTCGCCCACCGACATGGGAGTGAACATGGCGGGCCACTGCATCTCTGACGACGAGGTCTGCCGCGACGCCGCCCGCCAGGAGATCGTGCGCCGCTACTACAAGGCGCTCGTCGAGGAGCGCCGCGAGGACCTCGACGACATCGTCTCCTCCCGCATCGGCATGGTCATGTCGAAGGCGCGCACGACGACGGAGGACCGCCGGGTCGTGGCCCCCGCCCTCGCGGTGGCCGAGGAGACCGGCGAGCCCGGCTCTGCCGTCGAGCTCGCGGATGGCACGATCATCACCGGCAAGACCTCCGAGCTGCTCGGCTGCTCCGCGGCGATGCTGCTCAACGCCCTCAAGCACCTGGCGGGCATCGACCCGGAGCTGCACCTGCTCTCCCCGGAATCGATCGAGCCGATCCAGACGCTGAAGACCGAGCACCTGGGTTCGCGCAACCCGCGCCTGCACACCGACGAGGTGCTCATCGCGCTCTCGGTCTCCGCAGCCCGATCGGAGGAGTCCCGCCGGGCCCTGGCCGCGCTGAAGGACCTGCGCGGCAGCGAGGCGCACACCACCACCATCCTCGGCTCGGTGGACGAGGACATCTTCCGCAACCTCGGCGTGCTGGTCACCTCGGAGCCGGAGTACTGGCGGAAGTCGCTCTACCGGAAGCGCTGATCTGCGCTGCTTTTCTTTCCACCATCAACCTTCGCTCGGGTGGAATGAAGGATGAGGCCCCTCTGGCGATTGTTTTCCTGGAGTCCGGATTTTGTCCGAGTGGTCTGGGTGAGGAGACTGCTCGTCAGTTCAACCTTATTCGCGATGCTCTCTCGCAGGTTCCTCCGAGCCTGGCGGTGTTTGACCAGAAGGACCTGAACAAAAAAGGTCCCTGGTCGGGTAACCTCAGCCCTGTCGTGACATCCTGTGCGCATCTCTACACCACGTCGGAGGGGCAGGATCTGCTTTTCGAGATTGTCAGCATCCCGGCGTCCGCCGGAGCCGTCCCGGAATCAGCGCTACCGCCTCCTCGAGTGGCGACGGAAGAGCACCCGATAGACTCCTTTCCGTGGCCATCAGCAAAATTCTCCTCTACTACCGCTTCACCCCGATCTCCGATCCGCAGGCAGTGATGCTCTGGCAGCGCGACCTCTGCGAATCCCTCGGGTTGAAGGGCAGGATCCTCATCTCCGAGCACGGCATCAACGGCACCGTGGGCGGCGACATGGACGCGTGCAAGCGCTACATCCGCAAGACGCGCGACTACCCGGGCTTCCGCGACATGGAGTTCAAGTGGTCCGAGGGCGGCGCGGAGGATTTCCCCAAGCTCTCCGTGAAGGTGCGCGACGAGATCGTGGCCTTCAACGCGGCGGGGGAGATCAAGGTCGACGAGGACGGCGTCATGGGCGGCGGGGTGCACCTCAAACCGGAGGAGGTCAACGAGCTTGTCGACGCCCGCGGCGACGACGTCGTCTTCTTCGACGGCCGCAACGCCCTGGAGGCGCAGATCGGCCGGTTCCGTGACGCGGTCGTCCCGGACGTAGAGACCACCCACGACTTCATCGCCGAACTGGAGTCCGGCAAATACGACTGGATGAAAGACCGCCCGGTGGTGTCCTACTGCACCGGCGGCATCCGGTGCGAGGTGCTCAGCGCACTGATGAAGAACCGCGGTTTCCAGGAGGTCTACCAGATCGACGGCGGCATCGTCCGCTACGGCGAGAAATACGGCAACCAGGGGCTGTGGGAGGGCTCACTCTACGTCTTCGACAAGCGGATGCACATGGAGTTCGGCGAGGACTACAAGAAGCTCGGCCACTGCGTCCACTGCGGCGACCACACGAACAACTTCATCAACTGCATCAACGAGGACACCTGCCGGAAGCAGGCGCTGGTGTGCGAATCGTGTGCGGCGCAGCCGGCGACCGCGCACTGCGGTCGCTCGGACTGCGCCGAGGTGGCGGCCGCCGCCGCGAACTAGCCGTTCCTGGCCTGTCCTAGTCGCTCAGAGCGAGCACCAGGATCTGCCAGGTCTGCAGCATCCACATCATCGCGAAGGGAATGAGCACCCAGAACACGCCCATCCAGGGGCGCCACCTGGTGAAGCTGTTGAGCTTGCGCACCATGATGATCGCGCAGCCGATGATGCCCGCGGCGGGTATGAGGCTGGTGGCGATGGGCCACCAGATCTGGGCGGAACGCGAGCACAGCCAGACGGCCTCGCCCGCATCACAGGCAGGGCCGCCCATGAGCCGGGCGACCCAGGCGAGCAGATACGCCACGACGACGGTGAGGATGATCGTGCCGAAGAGCCAGGTCAGGGCCTGGCGCGTCGACTGCCGGTTCCGGTCCGCCTGCAGGACCGGATCGGTGGACGAGGCCAGTTCCTCCGCGGTCCGGGGGGTCGGGGGGCGCCGGTTGGCGAAGTCGGCGTCGTCGGCGAGGTCATTTTCCGGGTGCTCGAGAAAGTTCCCGAAGCGACGGCCGCCACGCTGCGGCGGTTTCTTATCCGGGTCACTTCCATTCATGCCCACCACCATAGTCTCCGCGTCAATACCGGTGCGCGGGGTGGATGAGGACGGGCACGTGGACGTGGCGGAGGAAATCCGTGGCGGTGGAGCCGACGAAAACCCGCTCCAGCGTGCCGGGCGGGGTGGAGCCGAGGACCAGCAGGTCGCCCTTCTTCCACTTCAATGCGTCGATCGCTCCCTGCCAGCCCTTGCCCGAGCCGATCTCCGACTCGACGGCCAGGTCGGGGAAGAGGTCCGCGATGACATCGTGGGAGCGGTCGAGGACGGCGAGGGAATGCTCGCGCCACTCGTCGACGAGCTCCCGGCTGAAGTCGAACTTGTCGTGGAAAGGCTGGTCGGCCAGACCGGAAGGGGAGAACGCGAGGACACGCAGATCCACGCCCCAACTGTCGGCCAGCTGCGCGGCGAAGTGGAGGGAAGGGTCATTCTCGTCGATCTCGCTCTCGAGGAAAGCGTAGTTGACGCGGGTGACCCCTCGTTTGGCCAGTTTGACCGCGCGGGGGGCGAGCCCGAGCGGTTTGGGGGAGGAGTGCAGCAGCGCGTCCGCGGTGGATCCGGCGAGGAAGCGTCCCTTGGGCGCGGCTGCGTCGGAACCGAGGATGACCAGGTGGGCGTCGAAACTGTTCGCCGCGTCGCTGAGCAGAACGGATTCCGAGGGCCCGTCGAGGAAGACGGAGACCTGCTCGCTCCAGCTCTCCTTGTCGACACCCGCGTCGGACAGCGCCCGCTTCACGGCCGTTTCGCAGGCCTCGGCCTCTTTCCGGAACCACTTGCGGTACTTGCCGCCCAGACGGCCAAGGGGGGCGGCCGGCCACGGCCGGAGGAAGGTGGACACGACGCGGATCTGGACGTCGACGGTGCGGCTGAGCCAGGCCGCGAGGTCGATGGCCTCGGTGCCTGGGGATCCGGGTCGCCAGGCGACCAGGATGCGGGCAGGTGCATCAGTGGCAGCGTGAATTGGAGTCGCCATTCCTTCAGCGGAGAGTCGGGGGGGTGTTTACGCGCCCTATTATTCCCGTTTACCCGCTGTTCGTGTCAATCAGGTCCGTGCCGTAGCTGTCCGCGAGTTTGTTGATGATGTCCACCAGCTCGCCGGCGCGCGCGAGGTCCTCGTCCCCGAGGGTGCCGATCATCTCGGCGAGGTACTTCGTGCGTTCTTCGCCGACCCGCTCGAGCTCGCTCACTCCCAGTCGGGTGAGCCTGACCCGCACGCCGCGGCGGTCCTGCTCGTCGCGGATCCGCTCCACCAGCTCCCGCTGCTCCAGCTGGTGGAGCGCGTTGGAGGCGGTGGGCATGCGGATTCCCTCTTCCCGCGCGATCTGGCTGATCCGCGCGGGGCCGTTGTCCTTGAGCCTGGCCATGATCGACAACTGCGGGCCGGTCAGGTCGGACTGCTCGGCAATGCGGAAGTACATGACGTACAACTTCGTCATTGCCGGGCGGATCCGGGCGGCGATGTCCTCCGGGGTTGTTGATGTCATGGAGTTGATCCTAGGCATTTTCCCCGGAAAACCATCTAGTCCTCGGCGCCGATGATGAAGGCCTCGAGCTGGGCGCGGGCATCGTCGTCGGCCATCTGCACCGGCGGGGACTTCATCAGGTAGGCCGAAGCCGGGAGGACCGGGCCCGAGATCTTGCGGTCGAGGGCGATCTTGGCGGCGCGGACGGCGTCGATGATGATGCCGGCCGAGTTGGGGGAGTCCCAGACCTCGAGCTTGTACTCCAGGTTCAGCGGCACCTCGCCGAAGGCGGTGCCCTCGAGGCGGACGTAGGCCCACTTGCGGTCGTCGAGCCACTCCACGTAGTCGGAGGGGCCGATGTGGACGTTACGGTCCGAGACCTTGCCGGCCAGCGGGCCCTCGTGCAGGTTGGAGGTGACGGCCTGGGTCTTGGAGATCTTCTTGGACTCCAGGCGGTCACGGTCGAGCATGTTCTTGAAGTCCATGTTGCCGCCGACGTTGAGCTGCATGGTGCGCTCGAGGCGGACGCCGCGGTCCTCGAAGAGCTTCGCCATCACCCGGTGGGTGATGGTGGCGCCCACCTGGGACTTGATGTCGTCGCCGACGATCGGGAGGCCCGCGTCGACGAACTTCTGGGCCCAGACCGGGTCGGAGGCGATGAACACCGGCAGGGCGTTGACGAAGGCGCAGCCCGCGTCGATGGCGGCCTGGGCGTAGAACTTGTCGGCCTGCTCGGAGCCGACGGGGAGGTAGGAGACGACGACGTCGACCTCGGCCTCGCGGAGGGCCTGTGCGACGTCGACGGGCGCGTCCGCGGACTCCTCGATCGAGTCCGTGTAGTGGGACCCCAGGCCGTCCAGGGTCGGACCGCGCTGGACGGTGATGCCGGTGGCCGGGACGTCGGCGAACTTGATGGTGCAGTTCATGGAGGCGTCGATGGCGTCGGCCAGATCGGTGCCCACCTTGGCGGCGTCGACGTCGAAGGCGGCTACGAACTCCACGTCCTTGACGTGGTAGTCGCCGAACTGGACGTGCATCAGGCCCGGGACCTTTCCGTCAGCGGGGGTGTCCTTATAGAATTCCACGCCCTGGACCAGCGATGCGGCACAGTTGCCGACGCCGACAATCGCTACGCGAACCTTGCTCATGTATTCGTTCACTCCTTGAGGCAGGCCTTGTCTAAGAGAGTCGAAGAGGGGGGCCTGCAAGCCCCGTGTTCAACAGCCCATCGTAAGCGCACCTGTCCGGGGAATGGTGGTCGGGTTGGGGCGGTATCGATCAAGAAGCCCCGCCGGGGCTCCCCGGTAGAGTGGCGGTGTGCCTGCCGGAAATGTGGTCTACCGCAACGAAATCTCCCACCGATTCGCCCGACAGGACCTCCTGCGCCGCTGGCGGGCCAACGAGGTTTCCCGCGAGGACGTGTGCGACGCGGACTTCCTGCTGGTCACTGCCGCCCGCTACCACGGCGTGCCCGCCACCCACCCGTGCCCGGTCTGCGGTTCGGGGGACCTGCGCATCGTCCAGTGGATTCACGGCGAACACCTCGGCCGTAAGTCGGGCACGGCGCGCAGCGACGAGGAGATCGCCGCCATCGTGGCCGCGGGTAAAGAGGTCACCGTCCACATCGTCGAGGTGTGCCCCGCGTGCCGGTGGAACCATCTCCTCACCGCCGCCACCGCCACCGCCGGCTGAGGAGACATGCGCCAATTCACGTTCCGGATGTTTCCCTAACATGCATCAGGCGCAGTAGTGTTCACGGGTGAAACAACCGTCATCAGTGATCGCAACGGGGACAACACTTGACTGAGAAGAAGAACAACGCATCGCGCGGGTCGACCCGGGCAGGTTCCGCGTCGAAGCCGAAGGACAAGCGGGACCTCCGGGACCGGCCGGTTCTGCTGGCCGTGCTCGGCGGGCTGCTTGCGCTGATCCTCATCCCCCTGGGCGTTTTTCTCGTGGCGTACTCCACGGTCGACGTCCCGGAACCGGGTGAGCTGACGACCGCGCAGGTGTCATCCATCTACGCCTCCGACTCCGCCACCGAGCTCGCCCGTGTCGTGCCGCCGGAGGGTAACCGCCGGCAGGTGTCGCTGGAAGAGGTCCCGGAGTCGCTGCAGAACGCGGTGCTCGCCGCGGAGGACCGCGAGTTCTGGACCAACCAGGGCTTCTCCTTCACCGGATTCGGCCGCGCCGTCCTCGGCCAGATCACCGGCAACACCTCCGCCGGCGGCGGATCCACGATCACGCAGCAGTACGTGAAGAACGCGCTGGTGGGCGACGACCACTCCTACGTGCGCAAGGCCCGCGAGCTGGTCTACTCGGTGAAGATGACCAACCAGTGGTCCAAGGAGGAGATCCTCTCCGCTTACCTCAACACCGTCTACCTCGGGCGCAACGCCTACGGGGTCGAGGCGGCGTCGCACGCCTACTTCGACAAGCCCGTGACGGACCTGACCCCCGAGCAGAGCGCCATGCTCGCCGCCACGGTCCAGCTGCCCAGCCAGCTGGACCCCTGGAACAACCCGCAGGGCGCCGAGCAGCGGTGGAATTACGTCCTTGACGGCATGGTCGACATGGAGGTCCTCCCCGCCGAGGAACGCAACGGAATGGTCTACCCCGAGACCCGCGACCCGGCCGAGTACTCCGCCTACACCGAGGCGACCGGCACCAACGGCATGATCAAGAATCACGTGATCAACGAATTGAAGGCCGTCGGCATCACCGAACAGGACGTGACCACCCGGGGTCTGCGCATCACCACCACGATCGACCCGGCGGCGCAGTCCGCC
This sequence comes from Corynebacterium marinum DSM 44953, assembly GCF_000835165.1. NCBI lineage: Bacteria > Bacillati > Actinomycetota > Actinomycetes > Mycobacteriales > Corynebacteriaceae > Corynebacterium > Corynebacterium marinum. Next base: position 2,533,024 of record NZ_CP007790.1, on the reverse strand, counting down.
ACGGTGGACGCGGTGCAGAACAACCTCGCCCCGCTCCAGGACGACGCCGCCGCCGCAGCCGTCTCCGTCGAGCCGGGCACCGGCGCCGTCCGCGCCTACTACGGCGGCGAGGACGCCGCGGGCTGGGATTACGGCAACGCGGCCCTGCAGACCGGCTCGACCTTCAAGATCTTCGGTCTGGCCGCCGCCCTCCAGCAGGGCATCCCGCTGACGGCGATGTACGACTCCTCCCCGGTGACGCTTCCGGGCAACATCGTGGTGGAGAACTGGGACGGCGGCAGCGCCGGATACACCACCCTCTCAGAGGCCCTGAAGAACTCCTACAACACCAGCTTCATCCGCCTTCAGGACGACCTGAACAACACCACCCAGGACACCGCCGACATGGCGCACGCCCTGGGCGTTGCGGAGTCTCTCCCGGGTGTCCCGCAGACCCTCACCGAGAACGGCGCGCAGCCCTACGAGGGCATCATCCTCGGCCAGTACCAGTCCCGTCCCCTCGACATGGCCACCGCCCTGGCCACGGTGGCCAACCGTGGCGTGTGGCACCAGACCTACTTCGTCGAGCGGGTCGAGACCGGCGACGGCGAGCTGCTTTACCAGCATGAGTCCGGGCAGGGTGAGCGCCGCGTCGCGGAGGTCGTCGCCGACAACCTGCTCTACGCCATGCAACCGATCGCCGCGTTCTCCAACGGTAACGCCCTCGCAGGCGGGCGCCCCTCCGCGGCCAAGACCGGTACCGCACAGCTCGGCGACACGGGCAACAACAAGGACGCCTGGATGGTAGGCGCCACCCCGCAGCTGGCCACGGCCGTGTGGGTCGGCACCGCCGACAACACCTCCGCCATCTTCAACGAGTGGGGCGGCAACATGTTCGGCTCCGGTTCCCCCTCCCGCATCTGGAAGGCGGCGATGGACGGCGCCCACCAGGACAAGGAGATCCTCCAGTTCGCGGCGCCCGGCCCCATCAACTTCGGCACCGGCATCCCCTCCGGCGGCAACGGGATGCGCTACGCCCCGGCCCCCGCTCCGGTGCGGGCGCCCGCGCCCGCCCGGGTGCCGGCGCCGGCACCCGCCCCCGCGCCGGAGCCGGAGCCGGAGCCCGCCCCGGAGGAGGTCGAGGAGGCTCCGGCCGTCGAGCCGCCGGCGGAGCCGCCCGCCCAGTCGATCCCGATGCCGCAGCTGCCGACCCCCGACGAGAACGGTGAGATCGAGATCCTGCCCGGCCTGACCATCGAAGTGCCCAACTAGCAGAAAGTCAGAAGGATGCGGACCCTCCACCCCGAAGAGCGGGTTTCCCCGGCCCTGACGGAACCCGTCTCCGGAGGTGTTGTCTCCTTCCTGGGCGGGCCCGTCGGCCGGTTCGCCGCGGTGGGGCGGCAGCGGTGGTGGACGCCGCTGCGGGTGCTCATCTCGGTGGCCCTGGTGTTCCTGTCCTTCGGTTTCCTGTCCAAGGCGCGCTGCCTCGGGGGATCGCAAGGTGAGGACGGCCTGATCTCCCTCAACTGGTCCGGCAACCGCCAGTATGTCGCTGCCTGCTACAACGACATCACCCCGCTCTACTCCGGGCGCGGCCTGGATCAGGGCGGCTTCCCCTACGCCTTCTCCTGGGTGGAGGGGGATCTGACCCGCTACCTCGAGTACCCGGTGTTGGCGGGCCTGTTCCAGTGGCTCATGGCGGGACTGTCCCGCCTGACGTACCCGCTCATCGAACTCACCCCGCTGATCATTCCGGCCGCCTCCTGGTATTTCGCCCTCACGGCGCTGGCGATGTCGGGCATGTGGGTGTTCACCATCCGGCTCGTGGCCGATCTGGCGGGCAACCGCGTCTGGGACACCGTGCTCGTGGCGGCCTCTCCGCTGGTCGTCGTCCACGCCTTCACCAACTGGGACATCCCGTCGATCATGTTCGTGGTCGGAGCGCTCCACGCAGTCAGCCGCGGCCGCCCGGGCCTGGCCGGTGTACTCATCGGCCTGGGCACCGCCTTCAAACTGTGGCCGCTGTACGTGCTGGGCGCTTTCCTGGTGCTCGCCGTCCGGGACCGCCGCCCGGCCCCGTTCCTCACCATGCTCCTCACCTCCGCGGTGACCTGGCTGGCGGTCAACCTCCCGGTCATGGTCATGTACCCGGCGGCGTGGAACGAATTCCTCCGGCTCAACAGCGAGCGCGGCTTCGAGTGGACCACCATCTACGCGCTCGTCTCCCGGAACACCCTCCTGCCGGACATGCCCGTCCAGGTCCTCAACACGGTCTCCTTCGGGCTGTTCGCCGCGGCCTGCCTGGCCATCGCGGTTCTGGGCCTGCGCGCGCGCCGGCGCCCCCGCGTGGCCGAGCTGGTCTTCCTCATCGTCGTGGCGTTCCTGCTCTTCAACAAAGTGTGGTCGCCGCAGTATTCGCTCTGGCTGATCGTCCCCGCGGTGCTGGCGTTTCCCCGGTGGCGGCTCCTGCTCGCCTGGATGTTCGTCGACGCCCTGGTGTGGCCGTTGCTCATGTGGCACATGCTCGGCACGGACAACAACGGCATCCCCGCCGGGCTTCTCGATGTCGTCCTCCTCGCGCGCCTGGTCATCCTCGCGGCGATGGCGGTACTGGTGGTCCGCCAGATGCTCGGCCGCGGGGTGGACAAGGTGACGGCCGCCCACGGCGGCGCGGACCCCCTGGCGTTTCCCGAACCGGTGCCGGCTCGACCATGATGGACGCATGACCACCACGACCGTTATCGGAATCATCTCCATCGCCGTCGGCTTTCTGTGCATCGCCGCGGCCTTCTACTCCTTCATGAAGAAGAAGCCCACCGCCTGGGCGGTCGGCTTCGGTCTCGCGGCTTTCGTCTTCGTCACCGTCATCCCGGTGTTTCTCGCCGTCTTCTTCGCGACGATGCCCGGTGACGTCACCCGCTGAACGTAGAAAAGCAATTAACGCATTCCGGGGCGGTTGCGGTAGGCTGCGGGGGTTGCTTGACGCAACAGACCCTCCTGTCACGCCCACAATGGGTGTGGCCGAGCCAAAATACTAGACCATAGGAGGTGATGAGGTCGTGCGTCACTACGAAATCATGATCATTCTGGATCCGTCTCAGGATGAGCGCACCGTTGCCCCGTCCCTGGACAAGTACCTTGAGATTGTCCGCAAGGACAACGGCAAGGTCGAGAAGGTTGATGTGTGGGGCAAGCGTCGTCTTGCGTACCCGATCAACAAGAAGGAAGAGGGCGTTTACGCCGTAGTCAACGTGGAGTGCGAGTCTGCGACCGTGCTCGAGGTTGACCGCGTGCTGAGCCTGAACGACTCTGTCCTGCGCACCAAGGTCCTGCGGACCGACGCTTAAGAACGGATACTGGGAGACGAGCATATGCCCGTCACCCGGCAGGCACGTCACAGAGCATCACACGCGAAGCAGGAAGGCTGAACAGTAATGGCAATTGGAGATACCCCGATCACCGTCATCGGCAACGTAGTTGCTGATCCCGAACTCCGCTTCACCCCTTCGGGTGCGGCGGTGGCCAATTTCCGCATCGCCTCCACGCCCCGTGTCTACAACAAGGACACCGGGCAGTACGAGGACGGCGAAGCACTGTTCCTGACCTGCAACGTGTGGCGCCAGGCCGCCGAAAATGTCGCCGAGTCCCTCTCCAAGGGCATGCGCGTGATCGTCAACGGACGTCTGAAGCAGCGAAGCTACCAGACCAAAGAGGGCGAGCAGCGCACGGTGTTCGAGATCGAGGTCGACGAGGTAGGCCCGTCACTGAAGTTCGCTTCCGCGACCGTCAACCGTAAAGCCCGTGAGGGCGGCGGTTTCGGTGGCGGCGGAAACTTCGGTGGCGGCCAGCCTCAGCAGCCTCAGTCCCCGCCCCAGCAGATGCAGGGCGGTTTCGGCGGGCAGCAGCAGGGTAACCAGGCGCCGCCGCAGCAGCAGCCCCAGCGACAGCAGGGTGGCTTCGGCGGGCAGCAGGGTAACCAGCCGCAGCAGATGCCGGCCAACGACCCGTGGGGTTCCGCCCCGCCGGCCGGTGGTTTCGGCGGTGGAGCCGAGGACGAGCCTCCGTTCTGATCGAGCAGATCAACCCATCTCAACTGACTTTTCTTGACGGCGCCCGGGTGCTCAACGCATGCGGGGCCGGACAGGGACACACAACGAAAGGCAGGGATCATGAAGCTGATCCTCACCGCTGCCGTTGAAAACCTCGGTGTCGCAGGCGACATTATCGAGGTCAAGGACGGTTACGGACGTAACTATCTGCTTCCCCGCGGACTGGCCATTGTGGCCACCCGTGGTGCTGAGAAGCAGATCGAGGGCATTCAGCGTGCCCAGGAGGCCCGCGAAATTCGCGACCTCGACCATGCCCGCGAGGTGCGCCACCAGCTCGAGCAGCTGACCGGCGTGACCGTGCAGGTCCGTACTTCTGACTCCGGCAAGCTCTTCGGTTCCGTGAAAACCGATGATATTGCTGACGCAGTGAAGAAGGCCGGCGGCCCGACCCTGGACAAGCGCATCATCAAGCTGCCCAAGGGTCTCGTGAAGCAGACCGGAAACTACCAGGTTTCCGTTCAGCTCCACGCCGACGTCGCCGGCAAGATCAACTTCGAGGTCGTCGCCGCGTAACTCGCGCCAGACGACGGCCGGTGTTCCCGCGTGAACGGGATCTCCGGCCCAACGACAACAGCACTCCGACGGCCCTGTGGATTCGTGATCCGCAGGGCCGTCGGTTTTTTCTGCCGCCTGTGGATGACTGTGGAGAAACTGGGGCATTTAACCTGCCAGTAACCGTGTGGTTTCCGTCCTTTACCCGCACGTTCCGCGCTACCTTGCCCTTCCTGGCCTGTCAAACGTGCTGGTCTTGGGGGTTATGCACCGGTGGCGCAGAGTTGTCCACAACGGGGAAAAACGCTTCTGAACTGGTACGACAGGGGAGAACGTCGAGTCTGTGTGGACGGTTGTCCACATGTTGTCCACAGGCCGGAGGGGACGCCGGGGGATAAACCCCCTGTTTACCTCGGGTTGTCCACAAACCCTGTGGATAACTCGGGTGACGGACGTCATCGCGGGCCTCGGGAGGGGGCTTGTCCACAGGGGTCGGCAAGGGGATTCGCCCCAGGCCCGCCGGGGGCTAGACTGCGAGCAGAAGCGTGGGCCGCGCCTCCTCACCGGGGGGGCCGGCCCGGAGGAAAGGACTAACGCGTACAGATGACCTCAGGACTCGGCGGCACCAGTTTCGACGATGATTTTGTTCCGCCGGCTGAACCGGATCTGCCGGAGGACACAGGCGGCGGGGGGCTCCCGGTGCAGGCCTTCAAGGACGCCGCGCCGCGCCGCCACAAGGAACGCCACAAGCGGGATCCCGCACCCAGCTTCGGCGAGTACCGGCAGCCGCCGCATGACCGGGAGGCGGAGCAGGGCGTCCTCGGCGCGATGCTGCTCAGCCCGAACACGGTCGTGGAGATCGTCGGTGAGCTGAGCCCGGAGGACTTCTACCACCCGGCGCACCAGCTGATCTACACGGCGATGATCGACCTGTTCGGCGAGAGCAAGGACATCGACCCCGTCATCGTCGCCGGGCGGCTCGACCGCCACAACGATCTTGAGCGGGTCGGCGGTGCACCCTACCTGCACACCCTCATTTCCTCTGTGCCCACGGCGGCGAACGCCCGCTACTACGCGGAGATCGTCTCGGAGAAGGCGATCCTGCGCCGGCTGGTCGCCGCCGGCACCCGCGTGGTGCAGCTGGGTTACGAGGGGAACGAGGGCGCGGAGGTCGAGACCGTCCTCGACATGGCGCAGCAGGAGGTCTTCGCCATCGCGCAGAAGACCGAGACCGAGGATTACGCGGTGCTGGGCGACATCCTGACCCCGACCCTGGAGGAGCTCGACCAGATCGCCAACCTGGGCGGCCTGGCGCAGGGTGTGCCCACCGGGTTCGTCGACCTGGATAACCTGACCAACGGCCTGCACGGCGGCCAGATGATCATCGTCGCCGCGCGGCCCGGTGTGGGTAAGTCGACCATCGCGCTGGACTTCATGCGTTCGGCGTCGATCAAGCACCGCAAGGCGTCGGTGATCTTCTCCCTGGAGATGAGCAAGTCGGAGATCGTCATGCGGCTGCTGTCCGCGGAGACGAGCATCAAGCTCTCCGACATGCGTTCCGGCCGCATGAGCGACGAGGCCTGGACCACGTTGGCCAACCGTTCGGGCCAGATCTCGGAGGCGCCGTTGTTCATCGACGACTCCCCGAACCTCACCATGATGGAGATCCGCTCCAAGGCGCGCCGCCTCAAGCAGAAGCACGACCTGCAGATGATCGTCCTCGACTACCTGCAGCTGATGAGCTCGGGCAAGAAGGTCGAGTCGCGTCAGCAGGAGGTCTCGGAGTTCTCCCGCCAGCTCAAGCTGCTGGCGAAGGAGTTGGACGTGCCGGTCATCGCAATTTCGCAGCTCAACCGTGGCCCGGAGGCGCGCACCGACAAGAAGCCCCAGCTCGCCGATCTGCGCGAGTCCGGCTCGCTGGAGCAGGACGCCGACATGGTCATGCTCCTCTACCGCCCCGACTCCCAGGACCGCGAGGACGTCCGCGCCGGCGAGGCGGACATCATCCTGGCCAAGCACCGCGGCGGCCCGATCGACACTGTCACCGTCGCCCACCAGCTGCATTTCTCCCGCTTCGTGGACATGGCGCGCGGCTAGCCCGCTTCTCGACGCCCGCCCCCGCCGGGCGGGCCCCCTACCTTTAGCGATACATCACTATTGACATAGCGATGTATCGAAATATATCCTGATGGAGACATTCCGATATATCGAAAGGAACGAGAATGTACGACATCACTATTTACCAGGACATGAACGACGACTGCTGCGGAGGGCGCCGAGGGGGCCGCCGCGGACGGCAGCACGGCAGGAGCCATCACGGCCACGAACACGGTCACGGCCACCGCCGGCGGGGCCGCGGCCGCGGCGGCAGGGCCGGGCGCGGCGATCTCCGCCAGGTGATCCTCGTGCTGCTGTCCGAGGAGCCGATGCACGGTTACCAGCTGATCGCGAAGATCGGCGAACGCACCGACGGCGCGTGGACTCCTTCGGCGGGCGGCATCTACCCCAACCTCAGCCTGCTCGAGGACGAGGGTCTGATCACCGTCGCGGTGGAGGAGGGCCGCAAGCTGGCCAGCCTCACCCCGGCCGGCAGGGCGGAGGTCGAGGCCAACCGCACCGAGTGGGCGCGCATCCTCGACGACTACCGCGAGCACGCCGACGAAGATCCGCGCGGCCGACTCGGCGTCGCCCTCCGGGAGCTGCGTGAGGCGGTGGGCGGGGCGGGCGTCGCCAAGCACGACGCCGTCGCCGACATCGTCAGCGAAGCCGCCGCGAGGGTCCGGGGCCTCTAGCGATCCGCACCACCGGAACGATGGAGGCCGCCGCGATGAGGGCGCCCACGATGAACAGTGTGTGGTACCCGACCGCGGGCCCGAGGAAGGACATGGCGAATGGGGCGAAGAAGCCCACGTACGTCAGTGAGTAGAAGACCGCCGTCGCGGCGCCGAGCTCCTCGGCGGGCGCGGTCAACTGCACCTCCCGGAGTCCGGAGACCATCATCACGCCGTAGGCCGCGCCGAGCAGGACTGCGGCGGCGAACACCAGCCACGGCCACCTCGTGGCCGCGACGGCGACGGACACCAGCATGCCGGCGACCACCAGCCCCAGCCCGAGCACCGCGGGGGGCACCAGATCGCTGCCGAACCGGGTGGCCACGGGTTGGATGAGGACGCCGGTGCCCAGCGTCACCGCCGCGACGAGTCCGGTGAAGGCGACGGGGAAGGTGAGGTGGGCGTCGACCAGTTCGGTGAGCGTGGCGATCACGGTGCTCACCACGCCGAAACCCCATGGCGCCCACGCGGCCACCGTCCACAGGAAATGCGCGGACAGGACGCTGCGGGAGAGCATCCGGCGGCGGCGGCCGTCGGTGCGCGCCCCGCCGCCCGGCGTGCCCCACACCAGCGGGAGGATGAGCAGCAGCAGCCCCAGGTGGACCAGGTAGGGCAGGAGGTCGGGTCGCGGCAGGAACTCGGCGATCAGGCCGGCCATGAGCGGGCCGCCCGCGAAGCCGAGCGACAGGGCGACGGTCGCCCGCCGGGCGCCGAGGTAGGAGGGGCCGGTCGACAACTCCTGCAGCCACGCGGCCCCGGCCGCCATGACCAGTCCCGTCGCCGCGCCGGCGATGAGCCTGCCGGCCGACAGTGCAGCGAATGACCCCGTGGCGCCGAAGGCGAGGACAACCGATCCGAGCCCCGACAGCAGTAGCGCGGGCCGCATCATTGCCCTGCGTCCCCGGGTGTCGGAGAGCGGGCCGCCGACCAGCAGCGCCGGCATGAGTCCCACGACGTAGACCGCCAGCAGAAAGGTCACCTGGGACTGGCTCAGCCCGGCGTGCGCACGGTAGGCGGGCAGCAGGGGCGCGAAGAGGTTGGCGCCGAAGGCGACGGTGAACATGCCCAGGCCCACCCGGAGCCAGGCGCGGGGGTCGGGAGCTGACATGCAGTTGCCTCCTGGGGTTGCTCGACGGCGCGGACGCGGCCGTGATGGCCAGCACAGTCTATGCCACCGTGGGGCAGGAACTTCCGTGCCGGGAGTACCGGCAGTGCCGACGCCCTGGCGGGCTCCGCTAACACGGATGGGGGCGCCGGACGAGTCCCCCCTAATGTGCCCTGGGGTATTCCCCTGCGTTAGGGCGCCCCCGAAATGGGGTGGTTCGCGATGTGGCGCGCGTCCTGCGGCCCTGCCTATCAGTGATGCAGGTCACTGTTCAAGGTTGGCCTGGCCTGCGCTTTTGGCGTCCTTAGGTCAGCCTATATAAGGGCGACATTAGTTAGGCATGGCTTAGCAATGGTGCCTGACCTGCAAAAACTTCCTAGACTCAGGGCAATCAGAAACCGATCAACGGACCATCAACGGATCACGGACCAAGGAGGGACATTATGACCACTCGAGAGTTCAACCCCCGCACCGCCGACTTCAACGCCACCATCCGCGTCGAGCGCACCGAGCGAGCCACCATCCTGGCCGTTCCGCGCAGCCTCGACGATTTTACCCGCGAGCGCAAGCCGAGCCTGCTCGGCCGGCTCGCGGACATGTTCTCCGCGGCCTGACGGTTTCCGGGCGTCTTCTAGGCGTCGAGAACCTTGCCGCGCTGCTCGGGGAGCGTGAGCGCCGCGCCCGCTGCGACGAGGAACGCAGCGGAGAACAGGCCGAACAACGCGATGGAACCGCCGAAGGCCAGTATCGGGGGGACGACCAACGGGGCGATGATCGACGCGATGCGGCCGAAACCGGCCGCCGCTCCCGTTCCGGCGCCCCGGACGGGGGAGGGGTAGAGCTCCGGGCCGATGGCGTAGAGCGCGCCCCAGGCGCCCAGGTTGAAAAAGGACAGTAGGCAGCCGGCGACGATGATGGTCAGCTCGGTGGACGCCGTCCCGAAAAACAGCGCGGAAGCAGCCGACCCGAGAAGGAAGGTCGCCAACGTGCTCCGACGCCCCCAGACCTCGATGAGCCAGGCCGCCACGGCGTAGCCCGGCAGCTGGGCGAGCGTGATGATGAGCGTGAACTGGAAGGACCGCACCAGCGAAAATCCGTCAGCCACCAGCAACGACGGAATCCAGATGAAGGCGCCGTAGTAGGAGAGGTTCACGCAGAACCAGACGATCCACAGGCCGGCGGTGCGCCGGCGGAGGCGGCGCTCCCAGATGGAGGTGGCGTCCTCGAAGTCCTCCCGGGGGGCCAACCGGAGGTGGTCGTGCTCGGCGGCGTCGAGGCGCTCCAGTTCCGCCGGGTCGACCTGCGCCTCGAAGGAGGAGACGACCTGCTCCGCCTCCTCGTGGCGGCCCTTGTCCTCCAGGAAGCGCACGGATTCCGGGAGACCCTTGCGCACGTAGATGGCGTAGAGCGTCGGGACCATGCCGAGCGCCAACGCCCAGCGCCAACCGTTGTCGTCGGCGGTGACCACGAAAGCGCCGATCATCGCCGCGGCGATCCAGCCGACCGCCCAGAAAGCCTCGAGCAGGACCACCATGCGGCCGCGGATGCGGCGCGGCGCGAACTCGGAGACGAGGGTGGACGCCACGGGGAGCTCGGCGCCCAAGCCGATGCCCACGATGAACCGGAGGGCGATGAGCACCCCCAGGCCGGTGGCCAGCGCCGATGCGCCGGTGGCCAGGCCGTAGACGAGCAGGGTGATGGCGAATACCTGGCGCCGGCCGATCCGGTCGGCGAGCAGCCCTCCGAAGGTGGCGCCCAGGGCCATGCCCACGAACCCGACGGACCCCAGCCACGAGGTCTGGGTGGGCGTGAGACCCCAGTGGACGGCCAGGGCCGCCATGATGAAGGAGATGAGCCCGACGTCCATGGCGTCGAGCGCCCAGCCGATGCCGGACCCGAGGAGCAGCCGCCGGTGTTTTCCCGTGACCGGCAGCCTGTCCAACCGTTGATTTCTGGTCAGTTCTTGGCTCATGGTCTGATCGTAGACCCGGGCCGGGCCCGGCGGCGTCCCGGCGGCGTCCTGCCGGCGCCTACTGGTGCAGCGAGCGGAACCGGCGCAGGCGCAGCGAGTTGCTCACCACGAACACCGAGGAGAAGGCCATGGCCACGCCCGCCAACATCGGGTTGAGCAGGCCGAGGGCCGCGACGGGGATGAGCACCACGTTGTAGGCGAAGGCCCAGAACAGGTTGCCCTTGATGGTGCCCAGGGTGCGGCGGGAGAGCCGGATGGCGTCGACCGCGGACCGTAGATCGTTGTTCATCAGCGTGATGTCGGAGGCCTCGATCGCGACGTCGGTGCCCGCCCCCATGGCCAGGCCCAGGTCGGCCTGGGCCAGGGCGGCGGCGTCGTTGACGCCGTCGCCGACCATGGCCACGACGCGGCCCTCCTGCTGGAGCTTCTCGACGACCGCGACCTTGTCGTCCGGCATCACCTCGGCGACGACGTCGTCGGCGCCGATGCCGACCTCCGCGGCGACCGCCTGCGCCGCCCCGGCGTTGTCGCCGGTGAGCAGCATGGGGGTCAGGCCGAGCTTCCGGAGCTCGGCGACGGCCTCCGCTGAAGTGGCCTTCACCGTGTCCCGCACGGTGATCACGCCGGCCGCCGCACCGTCGATCGACACGACGATCGGGGTGGCGCCCCGGCTCTGCGCCTGATCGAAGGCTTCCCGCAGGCGGCCGGGCAGCGCACCTGCCGGACGTCCCACGAGGACGGTCCGTCCCTCGACCGTGCCGGTGACTCCCCGGCCAGCCAGGTTCTCGAAGCCGCTGACCTCGGGGACCACGACCTCCTGCTCCGCCCGGCGGACCACCGCCCGGGCGATCGGATGCTCGGAGGCGGCCTCGACGGCCGCCGCCTTCGCCAGGACATCGTCCGGGTCGAAGCCATCCGCCGCGTCGATGCCGGTCATGGACATGACGCCCTCGGTGACGGTGCCCGTCTTGTCCATGACGATGGTGTCCACGCGCCGGGTCGACTCGAGGACCTCCGGACCCTTGATGAGCAGGCCCAGCTGCGCGCCGCGGCCCGTGCCCACGAGCAGCGCGGTGGGCGTGGCCAACCCGAGGGCGCAGGGGCAGGCGATGATGAGTACCGCGACTGCGGCCGTGAACGCCGGGGCCAGGCCGGAGCCGGTGGCCAGGTGGACTCCGAGGGTGATGAGCGAGACGACGATGACCGTGGGCACGAACACCTGGGAGATCCGGTCCACCAGACGCTGGACCGGCGCCTTCTTCGCCTGCGCGTCAGTGACCAGGCGGGCCATCTGCGCCAACGTGGTGTCCGCCCCGACTCGGGTGACCTCGATCAGCAGGCGGCCGGAGGCGTTGATCGTGGCCCCGGTGACGCGGGAACCCGCGCCCACCTCGACGGGAACGGATTCGCCGGTGAGCATCGATTCGTCGACCGCCGAGGAACCCTCGACCACTGTGCCGTCCGTCGCGATCTTCTCGCCCGGACGCACCACGAAGACGTCCCCCACCTGCAGGCGGTTGACGGGGACGCGCACCTCGCGGCCGTCGCGGAGCACGGCGGCGTCTTTCGCCCCCATGTCGAGCAGAGCGCGCAACGCCTCGGAGGACTGCCCCTTGGCCTTCGTCTCGAACCAGCGGCCGAGCAGCAGGAAGGTGATCACCACGGCGGTGGTCTCGAGGTAGATCTCGTCCATCGTGGTGTCGGAGGGGAACAGGTGCATCTCCATCGTCATACCGGGGTGGCCGGCGTTGCCGAGGAAGAGCGCCCACAGGCTCCACAGGTAGGCGGCGGAGGTGCCCAGCGTGATGAGGGTGTCCATGGTGAAGGAACCGTGGCGCAGGTTGACGAAGGTCGCGCGGTGGAAGGGCGCTCCGCCCCAGAAGAACACCGGCGTGGTCATCGTGAGCACGGCCCACTGCCAGTTGGTGAACTGCAGCGCCGGGATCATGCTCAGCAGCACGATCGGCACGGTGAGGAGCGCGGAGATGGTGAGGCGGTGTTTGAGGTCCGCGGCCTCGCGCCGGCGGGCGGCCTCATGGGGGTCCTCGCTTATCGACGCCCCGTCGATCCCCGCATCCTCCGCCGCGGACTCCCCGGCGACCTCGAATGCATCGTAACCCGCGTTCCGGACGACCTCGATGAGGGAGCCTGGGTCGATCTTGGCCGGGTCGTAGGAGACGCTCGCCGATTCGGTGGCGAAGTTGACGGTCGCCTCCACGCCCTCGACCTTGTTGAGCTTGCGCTCGACGCGGGCCGAACACGACGTGCAGGTCATTCCTGTCACGCCGAGGTCGACCTGCACCAGGTCGACCGCCGGCTGCATCTGTGGCGTGTGTGTCATGGCTGTACCATTCCTTCCTTCAACTTCCGACGCTATACCCCACTGGGGTATCTGGCAAGGGGCGTGCACGCGAAAAGCCCGGCACCCCTGGAGGGTGCCGGGCCGGGAGGTGCAGCCGCTACTTGAGGGAGTAGCCGGCCTCCTCCACCGCTTCTGCGATCTGCTCGTCCGTGAAGCCGGCGCCGGAGACGCTGACTGCGCCGGTCTCGTGCGATGCCTGCACGTCGGTGACTCCGAGAATCTCGCCGATCTCCTCCTGCACGGACTTCTCGCAGTGTCCGCAGGTCATCCCTTCGACCTGGTAATTCTTGGTGATGTCGGCCATGCGGCTGCTTCCCTTCGCGTGTCGGATAGTCGCTGTCTTCTGATGTTATACCCCAGTAGGGTATGTCACAAGGGTCTAGGTCGTGTTGCGAAAGTCCGGTGAGTGACACCGGCGTGTCTTAAACACAAGCGAGGGTTTCCCAGCGCACGGTGTTGGTGTCTAATCATCAACGCTTGCAAGGAAACCCTCGTTGCCTACTTTACCGCCCTCGGCCCGGCATGACCTCACCGACGCCGAATGGACCCTGCTCGCCACACTCCTGCCCGCCCCGTCACGCCGGGGCCGACCCCGCACCTGGGGCTTGAGATCCCTGGTCAACGGCATCTTCTTCCGCATCCGTACCGGCTGCCCCTGGCGCGACGTCCCCGAACGCTACGGACCGTGGTGGCGGATCTACCACCTGTTCGTCCGGCTCAGGGCTGACGGGGTGTGGCAGGACGTGCATACCCGGTTGCTTGCCCAGGCCCAGCACACCGGAAAGCTCTCCTGGGAGGTCAGCGTCGATTCCACGACCACCCGCGGGCATGTCCACGCCGCAGGTGCGCGCAAGGACAGTGTCACCCGGCACTCGGGGGAGCCGGCCCATCATGGCTTCGGACGATCCCGGGGCGGGTGGTCAACGAAGATCCACGTCGGTACCGACGCGGACTGCGGGGTGATGTCGGTGGTGATCACCCCTGGTCAGGCAGGAGATGGGCCGCAGATGGTGCCGGTACTGGAGAAGATCCGGGTGCCGTCCACCGGGCGTGGTCGGCCGCGGAAACGACCCGAGCGGGTGCTGGCGGACAAGGCGTATTCTTCACGCGCCAACCGCAAGTATCTGAGATCGAGGGGCATCAAGGCCACGATTTCCCAGCCGAAGGATCAGGTCGCGAACCGTCGGCGCAGGGGATCGGCCGGTGGCCGACCCCCTGCTTTCGACACCGCAGCCTACCGGCGCCGCAACACCGTGGAACGGGGGGGTCAAGTCCACGGAAGTGGTGTTTCTGCCTTTCGATAAAACAAGCAGCATGACGGTGTCAGGGACCGGCACGAGCCCGATGGTGAGACTGGCTCATGCGACCTCCCGGGTGGGCTCGCCGGCATCGATGACGCCGGCGGTCATCATCGTCTTCGTCTGCTCCAGGCTCGTCAGCGACATGTAGCGCTTCTGCTGGATCCAATCATCGTGCTGCTCCGCCAACACGGCACCGACGAGGCGGACGACGGCGTCGCGGTTGGGGAAGATCCCGACGACGTCGGTGCGCCGGCGGATCTCCCGGTTGAGCCTTTCGGTCGGGTTGTTCGACCACACCTTCGTCCACACCGCCCTTGGCGTGTTCGTGAACGCCAGCAGCTCGTCGAGCGCTTCCTCGAGGTGAGTGCGCGACATGGGGGAACTTCTGCTCACAGAAGCCCACCACCTCCCGGGCCTGATCCCATACAGCCTGGGCATCGGGTTGCTGGAAGATCGTGTGGAACATCGCCGACAGCGTCGGCCACTGGGTCTTGGGCACCAGCCCGGAGAGGTTCTTCGCGAAGTGCGTGCGGCACCGTTGCCAGGAGGCGTTGGGCAGGACGTCGCCGATGGCGTGCTGGATGCCCAGGTGCGCGTCGCTGGTGACCAGGTACACCTGGTCCAGGCCGCGGGCCTTGAGGTCGCGGAAGAACCCGGTCCAGGAGGCGACCGACTCCGAGGTGGCGACCTGCATACCGAGTAGTTCCCGGTAGCCTTCGGCGTTGACTCCGGTGGCCAGCAGGACGGAGGTTTTGACCACGCGGCCGCCTTCGCGGACCTTCATGGTCAGCGCGTCACACGAGACATACAGGTACGGGCCGGAATCCAACGGGCGGGTCCGGAAATCCTCCACCATCTGATCAAGATCCTTGGCCATTTCTGAGACCTGTGATTTCGAGAGATTGTTGATCCCCAGGCTGGCGACCAGGTCGTTCATCCTGCGCGTCGACACGCCTTTTAGGTAGCAGGTGGCGATCACCGTGGTCAGGGCCCGTTCGGCCCGGGTGCGGCGCTCCAGTAGCCAGTCCGGGAAGAACGACCCGGTGCGCAGCTTAGGCACGGCGACGTCCACGGTGCCGACGCGGGTGTCGAGGTCGCGGTGGCGGTAGCCGTTGCGGACATTGGTGCGAGCATCACTGGTGGTGGCGTATTCGGCGCCGCAGATCTGGTCGGCCTGGGTGGAGAGGATCTGGTTGATGAAGTTCTGCAGCATCTGTCTCATCAGGTCCGGGGAGGCTTGGGACAGCAGGTCGTCGAGATAGGTGGTGGGGTCGATAGAATGGGGGCCAGCGGCCATCGCGGTTGTCCCTTTCGAGGAGATGTAGGAGTTGATTCGAAAGGTACTGCGGTGGTCGCCTCGTGCATTCATGGGGTCGTCACCGGCAGTTACAGATACACCACGCTAACGGACGCAACCAACGGGGGATCAACCGGATCAAGCAGCACCGTGGGTGTGCCACCCGTTTCGACAAGTTAGCGGTGCACTTCGAGGCCACTGTTCAGGTAGCGGTGATCCGGTACTGGCTCAAGCGACTTTCGTAACACGACCTAGACCCACCGAGCATGACCGCGGGGCAGGTCACACTGAAGCGTCCCGGAGTTCTCCCCTCCCCCTTGTGTCATATTCGATCGTTTACGTGACAAGGGGGACGATTGCCGTTCCCACAGGCGGAGTGTGACTTGCAGCTTCGTTTGGCGGTTTTTCCGCGGCTTCGAATGGCGGTTCAGTCGACGCCGATGGCAACACCTGGATAGGCCACCCGGGCGCTCGGGATGGGCTTATTAGAGGCCGAAGGCGCCGCCGCTGACGAGGATGAAGATGCCCAGGCCGATCAGGACGATCGGGAACAGCACGTGCTCCCAGCGCTCAAGGACTTCTGCGATGGGCGGGCGGGTGGCCACGAACTTTGCCAGCAGGACCAGGCCTGCCACCAGGACGAGGAAAACGATGCAGTAGATGATGACGGCGGCAGTGTCCACGTTGAGGAAGACCGGGACGTAGACGCCGATATTGTCGCCACCGTTGGCAAACGTCACACCGGCGACGGTCAGCACACCCACCTTTTTCCCGGCGATCTTCGCATCATCATCGTCGTCATCATCGCTTCGCCAGGCCTGCCAGGCCGCCCATAGTCCCAGGGCCAGGGGAATTAGTCCGAAGTACGGGATCGCCTCAGCGGGTAGGAATGCTCCTGCCCCCAGCGTGACCAGGACTGCGGCCGCGAGGATGCCCATGAAGCCGAGGTACTGACCAGCCAGAATCCGAAGCGTGGTCCCTTTTTGCCCCGCCCCGCGGGCAAAAAACAGCGAGAGCACGATGATGTCGTCGATATTGGTGGCGATAAACAGACCAATCGCCGACAGTAGACCGGTTACCACTACGCACTCTCCTGTCCAGTGACACACCCAGGTACGGCGCATCCGACGTCGATGCATTCGGCGTTGTCATCGACGGCCAGGGTGATATCCAGCAACGCGTTCAACGCCTGCGCCAGATGAGCATCAACGATCTCGTAGCGGGTCTGTCGCCCCTGCGGTTCGGCGACAACAATTCCGCAGTCCCTCAGGCAGGCGAGATGGTTCGACACGTTCGAGCGCGTCAGTTCCAGATCCTGGGCGAGAGCGGCCGGGTAGGCCGGCCCCTCCAGCAGCGCCAGGAGAATGCGGGAACGAGTCGGATCCGCCATGGCCCGACCCAACCGGTTCATCACGTCTAGACGAGAAGCAATAGTCAGCATGTGCTGAACTATACAGCTGTTGCTGAACTAACTTCGACATGGGGTGGCGTCGTTGCCAGAGGTCGTCTGCACTTTCAGGCTGAGGCCTTCACTGCGCAGGAAGGAAGTGGCTGCCTAGTTGGCGGTGTTCCCGACGTGATTTAAAGGTGAGGGCTATTGCCGGCAGCTTCCGGCCCAGGCCAGCGGCGGCCCACGTACCGATCAAGGTGTCCCACTTCCTTGGAAGTGGGACACCTCTATTGACAATGAATTGAAAATTCATTGTCCCAGGACGCGCCTGTTCCACAAGTTATCCCAATAGACTGTCCCGTCAGACCCGTTGCGGAATATACTTCCGGTACGATTTCGGCATGAAGATCGGATATGCCCGAGTGTCGACCGCAAAACAAGACCTCGACCGTCAGGTCGACGCGCTGCGCCAGGAAGGTATTGCGGACAAATACATCTACGTCGACAAGAAATCCGGATCCACCACCAACCGCCCGGGACTCCACAAGGCACTGGATCAAGCTCGCGCGGGTGATGTCATCGTCGTCCACACCCTCGACCGGTTGGGGCGCACCGTTCGCGACACCCTCAACCTGATCCACGACCTCCAGGAGCGCGAGGTCGGGGTACGCACCCTGGCCGATCCGATCAAGGTCGATTCCTCCGACCCTCATGATCCGATGGCCCAACTGGCGGTGGTGATCCTGTCGTTGTTCGGGCAGATGGAACGCACCTACGCCCTCGAGCGCGCAGCTCACGCCCGAGCCGTGGCCACGGCGAAGGGCAAGCGGGTGGGCAGGCCCAGTGTGGTCGACCCAGACAAGTTGAAATATGCCGAGCATCTGCGCAATGAAGGATTCTCGATGCGCGAGATCGTGGAGAAAACAAACATTGCCCGCACCACCCTCTACCGGTACCTACCTCCCCGACCGGTAGATACCCACACCGCCGAAGGACAGGACCTCGCTCCTGGTGCTGGTGAGTGAACATGGCTTCTGAAAAATGACGGACAGTGCAGGTGAGTACTG
The DNA here is from genome assembly GCF_000835165.1 of Corynebacterium marinum DSM 44953. NCBI lineage: Bacteria > Bacillati > Actinomycetota > Actinomycetes > Mycobacteriales > Corynebacteriaceae > Corynebacterium > Corynebacterium marinum. The sequence continues at coordinate 2,515,119 of NZ_CP007790.1, read as the reverse complement.
GCATCAGAATGTCAGAATTCGACTTCACTCGCCCAGGTCACGATAGGCAGCTAGACAGACGAGTTCTGAAAACCCCAGCCGGGCTCGAGGCCGCCCGAGGGGCCCGCCCCGCTCCTGAGTGGAGATACACTGCGCACCGCGCGGAAACTGCTATGAGCACAAAGACATGACCCTCGCCTAGATCGGTACAGTTCTAGGTGTGAGCCGCACCACCGCCTGCCGGACCTTGCGCCGCGAGGCCGGAGTCACCCCACCCCGACGTCGGCGGGAAACGAACCGGGTGGAGTAGTCATGAGCGCAGGCGGCAGGTCCCAGACACCCACCGGCGTCTCCGCACGTGAACACACCGCCGCCGCCCGCTGGGAGATACTGCGCCGACACGTCGAGGACGGGATCCCGTTGACCCGGCTGGCCACCCAGGCAGGGATCGGGTTACGGACCCTGCAGCGCTGGCACGCGGCCTACCGCACCGAGGGAATAGCCGGGTTATCCCCGGTCCAACCAGCACCCCGGGGGCGACGGATCCATCCGGAACTCCATGCCCTGATCGAGGGGTTGGCCCTGATCAGACCACGGCTGACAGGAGCGGCGATCACCCGCAGGGCCAAGGCGGTCGCCGCCGAACAGGGCTGGAACACCGTCTCCTCCAGCACCGTCCGCTCGATCATCGGTGACCTGGATCCGGGCCTGCTCACCCTCGCCCACCAGGGGCCAGTGGCCTACCGGGACACCTTCGAGCTGGTCTGGCGACACCGGGCCGAGCGGGCCAATGCCACCTGGCAGGCCGATCACACCGCACTCGACCTCCTCATTCGGGACGCCAACGGTGCCCCCGCCCGCCCCTGGTTGACGGTGATCCTGGATGACTACTCCCGCGCGGTCTGCGGTTACCTGGTCTTTCTCGGTGCCCCCTCGGCGATGAACACCGCCCTGGCGCTGCGGCAGGGAATCTGGCCCAAACGTGATCCCGAGTGGCCGATGTGCGGGATCCCGGACGTGCTCTATGTCGATCACGGCCCGGATTTCACCAGCCATCACCTCGCCCAAACCGCGAGGGACCTGCACTTTGAGATCATCTACTCCGCGGTCGCCCGCCCCCAGGGACGCGGCAAGATCGAGCGGATCTTCCGCACCCTTAACACCGAGCTCCTGGCCGAATTGCCCGGTTATCTCGCACCAGGACACCGGCGTCCCGAACCGGTGCTGACTCTCCCGGAGCTGGATGCCGCCATCGGGGCGTTTATCAGTAGCACCTACCACCAGCGGATTCACCCGGAGATTAACACCACCCCGCAGCAGGCCTGGCTCGGCACCGGTTGGCTGCCACGTCTGCCCGACTCGATTGACGATCTCAACCTGTTGCTGCTCACCGTGGCGACACCGCGGGTCGTCCACCGCGATGGGGTGCATTTCCAGGGGTTGCGGTATCTCTCCCCACTGCTGGCGGCCTACGTCAAAGAACCCGTGGTCATCCGCTACGACCCACGCGATATCTCCGAGATCAAAGTCTTCCACCACGACCAGTACATCTGTACCGCCGTCGACCCCGACCACGCTGCCGCCACCGTCAGTCTCAAAGACATCCAGGCCGCTAGGCGGGCACGACGCCGACAGTTACGCGAGCAGATCAATGAACGCATCGCCGTGGTCGCCGACCATAACCCCCGTCCCAGACCCACGAGCCCGGAACCATCACCATCCGGGACACCAGCCAGGAAGAAGCCGAAGCTGCGTACCTATCTGGAGGAGGATTGATGTCCCCGCACCGCTTCATCGCCACCAAACAACACCGTCGGTTCGTCGAATTCGCCGACGCGGTGCGCCGGCAACGCACCATCGGCATTTGCTACGGGCAGGCCGGCACCGGGAAAACACTCTCCGCCCGGCATTATGCCCACTGGCCGGTGGCCGAGACCCTGCTGGAGGACTGGGGCCCCAGAGATGACTCGGATTTTCAGGTCTATGCAGCCCTGGCGCATAAACGCACGGTCTTCTACACCCCGGAGGTCGCCACTACCCCGAAGCGGATCAGGGAAGACCTCGCCCATCTCAGCGACCGGGTCGCCATCTGCATCGAACAACACCTGATCAACAGTGGCGAGGTGGCACGACCGACCTCGCGGTTGAACAAGTACCTCGACATGATCATCATCGACGAATCCGAGCGCCTCAACCCCACCGCCCTGGAGATGATGCGCGATCGCTTCGACCGCACCAACATCGCCCTGATCTTGATCGGCATGCCCGGCATGGAGCGGAAATTCAGCCGGTTTCCCCAGCTCTACAGCCGGGTCGGCTTCGCGCATGAATACCGCCCCCTGGCCGAGGAAGAACTGGTCTTCGTCCTCGAACGCCGGTGGCGCGCCCTCGGCCAGGACCTCAACACCGAAGACTTCACCGACGCCCAGGCCATCGCCGCGATCGCCCGGATCACCCGCGGCAACTTCCGCCTCGTCGACCGGCTGTTCACCCAGATGCAACGGATCATGAAGATCAACGAGTTGACCACCATCACCGATGATGTCGTCGAAGCAGCCCGCTCCACGCTGGTCATCGGCATCACCTAAAAGAACTGATATTAGCGGTGAGGTGTTGATGGCGGTTGAACAGGAGCGCCTAGCCATCGGTCCAGCCAGTCACCGCTCAGGAGGGCCGGGATGATCAACAACCAGATGGCACCGAGCCAGAACGCGGTCATCGCGTTCGTCAGCAGCAAGGCAAGCCCCACTGGAATCACGCTGAATAGGTAAAGACGTGGAAGAAGCCAGGTGGGTCGACGGCGACGTTTCCACACGGCCCACGCCACGGCCGCTACGACAGCCGCACTGATAACCCACAGAACCGGGGACCTGGGGTCATCTACCAGGGCGGGAGCTACGTCTCCGAACGCCAAGACTCCGAGCACACCTGTGGCCACGAGATTCCAGGTCACATATGTCACCCGGCGGCCAGGCTGCTCATCAGTCATGGTTCCACCCTAAAGGGTGCTGTTGGCATGGGCACGCCTACATTTAAAACCGCCATCTGAAGTTGCTAAAAAGCCGCCAAACGAAGCTGCGAGTCACAGCGGAGAAATTCCCGGTCTGTCACTTAACACGTTATTTATTCTAGGTTACGTCAACGGTGGTTAAGACCACTAAAGTGACATTAAGATCGCCTTATCTTTTCCTATCATTATTGATACTGATATCATTGGGGTATGGCCACCTCCTCCGCGCTTCTCCACCCTGTTCGCCTCCGCATCGTCCAGACACTGCTCGCCACCGACGGATCCACCACCCGCCAGCTCCACGACCGACTCCCTGATGTTCCCATCGCAACCCTTTACCGACACATCGCCCATCTCGTCGACCACGGCCTCATTGAAGTGGTGGAGGAACGACCAGTCAGAGGCACAAGCGAAAAGACCTACAAGGTGGCCGAAGAACTCACCAACCCCACGGCAGACGAACTAGCCTCATTGACCCCCGAAGAGATCCTGGCGGCGTTCACCGTGTTCGCCTCCGGGGTGATCCGGGATTTCGGGGACTATCTCGACCAGGGTGTGCCTGATCTGGCCAAAGATCAGGTGAGCTTCGCGCTGGCGGATTTCTGGGCGACCGATACCGAAGTCGAGGTCTTTTCGCAGGCGGTTATGACAGCGCTCCGCCCCCTGATGGCCAACACCGCCGGCCATAACCGGCGCCGCCGTGCACTGACGACCATCATGATTCCCCGCCCGGCCGAAAAGACGACACCATGACCCCAGAAGGCAGCGAACTTATCACCGCCCGGGCCGACGATATGATCGCAGGATACGACGACACCGCGGTCCTGGGCCCCCTCCAGCTTCGACTCCACCCAGGCATCACCGCCCTGCTGGGGCGCAATGGGTCGGGCAAGACTACACTCATGCGCACCCTCTGCGGCATCATCCCCCCGCTGTCAGGACGCTGCGTCGTGCTGGGTGAAGAGGTGGCGGACGGGGCTGCGGTACGGTCCCGGGTTGGTTATCTCGGGCATAAATCCGCCCTGTCTTCCGGGCTCAGTGTCGCGCAGAACCTGTCGTTCTGGCGCACGATCAACGCCAGCCTTCCGCAGATATCCCTGATAGCAGAGGCGGAGTTGATCGGACGTTTCGATCTTGAACCGATCCTCGACAAACGCGTGTCCGCGCTCAGTCGCGGGCAGCGTCAACGCGTGGATCTCGCACGATTGGCGATGACAGATCCAGAGTTTGTGGTGCTCGACGAGCCCCTGACGGGCCTCGACCCGGTCTACGCCGCTGAGACCCGCGCACTCCTGCACGAGTGGGGCACAACCCGGACGGTGCTCTACTCCACCCACAGTGTCCCGGAGGCGCTGGAACTCGCGTCCCGTTTCCTCATCGTCGATGGACGTGACGTGCTGACCCTGGGCAGCGACGGCACTGCCATCACCGAGACGCAGATCCTGCAGTCACTAGGAGCATCATCATGACCCGAGCCACCACCGCCACACCTCATCAGGTTCAGGCGTTCGCGAAGCGGGCGTGGATCCAGCAGGGCGGCATGACACTCTGGCTTTCCGCACTGGTCGGAGCCGGCATCGGGATACTTGCCCTCCTCGGAGCCGGCAACGTCGACATGAGGCCCGGCATGGAGACCATGATCCCGAACCAGACCCTCCACCTCGCCACCGTCCGCGACAGCCTGGGCGAGGTCCAGCCGATCGCCTCCTACTTGCTGATCATGACACCGGTCCTGCTGGGCGCCCTGGTCGGAATCGTCGCGACACTGACCCTCCCGGGAGTCGTCGCCGATGACATCCACGGCGGCGGCATCGAAGTCCTTCTGGCCGGGCCGATCCCACGCCGTCGCCTCTTCCAGTCCTACCTGGGAGCCAGTCTCATCCTCACCACAGCCTCCTGGGCCATGGCAGCCACCGGATTCACCACCGCAACCATTCTCGTGGCGCTGATCACGGGCATATCCGTATCAGTGACCTTCCCATTCGTGGCTGCACTACTCATCCTCCCCCTGTCGCTGGGCATCTGGTCTGCAACCGCCACCCTGTTCGGGGCACTACTGTATCCACGCAGCCTGGAATCGCGGGCAGGGATGAACGGCGGACCCATCCGCCTCCTCGCGATCGCACCGTCACTGTTGACAGCCCCCTGCCTCATGCTCCTGCACGAATGGGCACTGCCCGTCCTTGCCCTTATTTTCTCCACCACTGTGGCCGCCAGTGCGCTCATCGTCTACCTCACCGCCCGCGGATTTCGCAGCGCCCGGGTTCTCGATTCCTGAACCGCCCACACCCACTCCACACCAGCACACCCCCACTAGGCGGTGTTACGAAAGTCGTTTCAGCCAGTACCGGATCACCGCCACCTGAACGGTTGCCTCGAAGTGCACCGCTAACTTGTCGAACCGGGTGGCACACCCGCGGTGCTGCTTGATCCGGTTGATTCCCCGCTCCACGGCATTACGCCGCCGGTAGGCCACGGTGTCGAAGGCCGGAGGTCGGCCACCGGCCGATCCCCGGCGCCGCCGGTTCGCGAGCTGGTCCTTCGGCTGGGAGATCGTCGCCTTGATGCCCCTTGACCTCAGATACTTTCGGTTGGCCCGTGAGGAGTACGCCTTGTCCGCCAGCACCCGGTCGGGTCGACGCCGCGGCCGGCCACGCCCGGCGGACGGCACCCGGATGTTCTCGATCACCGGCATCATCTGCGGACCATCCCCTGTCTGGCCGGGTGTGATGAGAAACGACATCACCCCGCAACCGGCGTCGATACCGACGTGGATCTTGGTTTACCACCCGCCCCGGGAGCGGCCGAACCCGTGATCGGCTGGCTCATCCGGGTGCCGGACTGCGCTGTCGGCACGCGCGCCGGCGGCGTGGACGTGCCCGCGGCTGGTGGTGGAATCCACGCTGACCTCCCAGGACAGTTGTCCCTTCTCCTGGGCATGAGACAGCAGCCGGGTGTGCACGTTCGTCCACACCCCGTCAGCCCGGAGACGGACAAACAGGTGGTAGACCCGCCACCAGGGGCCGTAGCGTTCAGGGACGTCGCGCCACGGACAGCCGGTACGCACCCTAAAGAAGATGCCGTTGACCAGGGATCGTAGGTCCCAGGTGGGGGGACGGCCCCGCCGAGACGGGGTGGGCAGGAATGCGGCGAGCAGGGCCCATTCGGCATCGGTGAGGTCGTGGCGTGCCGAGGGCGGTAAAGTAGGCAACGAGGGTTTCCTTGCAAGCGTTGATGATTCGACACCAACAGCGTGCGTGGGGAAACCCTCGTTGCCGTTTATGACACACCGGTGTCACTCACCGGATTTTCGTAACACGACCTAGTCCTCGAGCCGCAGCACGTAACCCGCAGTCTCCACCGCATGGGCGATGTCGGCGTCGGTGAAGCCCTCGCCGGTCACCGACACAGTGCCGGCAGACAGGTTCACCTCCACGCCCTGAGTGCCGGGGAGATCGTTGATCTCGCCCTCCACCGAGGCGCGGGACTGATCGGAGGTCATGCCTTCGACGACGTAATGCTTGATCATGGGGTCCTTTCACCGGGCGTGGAAGCCCTCTATCGCCACCGGTCGGGAATAGAGGTCAGCCGGGTAGGGTTGAGCTGAACAGTGCCGCATTGATACGCGGTTCTATATATATGACCATACAAAACCACGAATCAGGAGATTCCCTTGGCAACCATTGACATCACAGAGGCAACTTTCGAAGACACGGTCACCGGTGAGGGCATCGTCCTCGTCGACGCCTGGGCATCCTGGTGCGGCCCCTGCCGCGCCTTCGCCCCCACTTACGAGGCAGCCTCCGAGAAGCATTCGGACGCCACCTTCGCGAAGCTGGACACCGAGGCGCACCAGTCCCTCGCTGCCGCTCTGCAGATCCAGTCCATCCCGACGCTCATGATCTTCCGCGACGGCATCATGGTCTACCGCGACGCCGGTGCCCTTCCCCCGGCCGCCCTGGAGGACCTCATCGGCCAGGTCAAGGGTCTGGACATGGACGATGTCCGCCAGCAGGTCGCCGAGGCCAACGCGGCCCGCGACGCCGAGGGCCAGTAGCCCCACACCCTTCCAGGCCCGGCCCGGAACCCGCGTACGGCGGGTCCCGCGCCGGGCCTTTCCGGCTGGAAGGTGGTTCCCGGGAGCTCAGCGGGCATGTGGATATCTCCGTAAGCTGTGGGTTAAGACACGAAAGCTCCGTGATCATTTTGTCAGAAAGCGAGACCCACACCATGGCTAACCCGTTCAGCAAGGGCTGGAAGTACCTGATGGCGTCCTTCGACACCAAGATCGACGAGAATGCGGACCCCAAGGTGCAGATCCAGCAGGCGACCGACGCCGCGAAGCGCCAGCACCAGCAGATCACCGAGCAGGCCGCGGCCGTCATCGGCAACAAGAAGCAGCTGGAGATGAAGCTCGACCGTCTCCTCAAGTCCCAGCAGGAGCACCAGGATCAGGCGCGCACCGCCATCCATGCCGCGGACAAGGCTGTCGCCGACGGCAACCAGGCCAAGGCGCAGGAGTACAACAACACCGCCGAAATTTTCGCCTCCCAGCTCGTGGCCGTGGAGCAGCAGCTCGAGGAGACGAAGCAGCTGCACGCCCAGGCCTCGCAGAACGCAGAGCAGGCCCAGCGCCAGCAGAAGGAATCGGAGCTCCGCCTCAAGGAGCAGCTCGCGCAGATCGACCAGCTGCGGGCCCAGGCGGATCAGGCCGCGATGCAGGAGACCACGACCCGGGCAATGGATTCCATGCAGGAACTTCGTCCTGACGCGGACGTCCCGACGCTGGATGCGGTGCGCGAGAAGATCGAGCGTCGATACGCGGACGCCCTGGGCGCGCAGGAGCTCACGCAGAACTCCGTGCACGACCGGATGACGGAGATCGCCGCGGCCGGCACCGACATGAAGGCGTCGGCCCGGCTCGCGGAGATCCGCGCCGCCCTGTCCTCCGACGGGGGACAGGGCGGACGGGAACTCACCGAGGGCACCGACAGCGCCGAGGGTGCGGCGGAAAAGCCGGAGCTCGTGGAAGCGGAGACGGTAGAGACGGAGACCGAGCAGGAGGCCCCGGCCGCGGACATGAAGGACAAGACCGCAGGCGAGGCCGGAGCTACCGAAAAGTAGCTTCCGTCACTCGCGGGGCTCGCGGCGGTAGCTGATCAGCACGCCGCGGATCCCGGAGTGGAAGCCGTCCCGGAGATTCACCCGCTGCCCTTCGCTGAGGGTGTACTCGTGGAGAGTTTCGCACGCGAACTGCAGCAGGGGGCGGTCGATCTCCGGCGGAAGGCCGCCACCGGAGAGCAGATGCGCCTGGTCGCGCTGCTCGGCCGTGGCGGCATTCTCGTACCACCAGGTCGCGTACTGCTGGCCGACGTCGAAGGGCGTCTGGAACCCGGCGGAAGACCAGACTTCCTCCGGAAGCGGCACATAACGGGAACGAAGCCTGCGGCGCGGCGCCATCATCGACGGTTTCGGGATGCCGGGCTTCGGTCCGGGTTTCGGGGGGCCGGGGACAGCGGAGCCGGGGACAGCGGGTTCGGAGGCCGCGGGGGCCTCGACTTCGGGATCCCGGTCTGCTTCCTCCACCTCATCCACTTTTTCCGCAGTGTCGACGGCGGCCTCGACCGCCGCCTCCACGAGGGAGACGGTGTCCTCCACCGCCGGGGCAGGGACCTCTGCGGCGGGTTCCGTCGGGTCCTCGTCCGGACCGCCCGGCTCCGGAGCGGGTTGCGTGTGCCGCGCGCTGCCGGGCATCGGCGGGACGGGCGGAACCGGGACCGCGGTCATGCCGAGTTCCTCGATCGGTTCGGCGTCGGCGAGCGGACGTTCGCGGACCACCGGCGGGAGCGGCCCCTCGAGGACCTGCAGCTGCATGGCGTCGGCGAAATCCTCGCGCGGGTCGAGGATGGTGGTCGAATCGCAGGCGTGGCGGAGCGCGGAGGACATGGAATCCCAGCCGAAGCCGTAGAGATGGACTCGGATGCCGTGGTTGGTGGCCTCCTGCACGCCGGGGATCATGTCGGCGTCGCCGGAGACGAGAACCATGTCCGACACCTGTTGCCGGCAGGCGGCCACGACCATGTCCGCGACGAGCCTGGTGTCCACCGCCTTCTGGGTGCGGCGTTCACCCCATTCAATGAGTTGGCCGGCACGGAGCTGCACGCCGTCGCAGGTGCGTAGCGCCCGCTGGTACCGGTGCGGGCCGGAATCCGGAATGCCGTCATACCAGAGCTGACGGTGGATCGGCTGGTGGAGCTGGTTCTGGATCATGCCCCCCAGAGCGCTCACTACCTCGGGAAGATCGATCTCCAACTGGGAGCGCGCGCCGGTCTCCCAGGAGTTGTAAAAGCTCGCGAGGAGATAAGAGGTGTCGACGAATACCAGTGTGCGTTCAAGCATGGCTCCTAATTTCTTTTTTTCGTTGGTCATAAGTTAAGGGTTTGTCCCCACCAGCATGCCTTAACCACGAGGTCCACGTCGATGAGGGGCGGAAGATTAACGGCAGATTCGCAGGTCGAAAGCGGGGGGCCACCTGTGCGCCCGCATTCCTGGCTAAGTTAATGAGTTAAGTAACTAACCAATGAACCTGGGGAAGGTGGACATGGACGACGGTGCAGCGCCGCTCTTCCGGCAGATCGCGATGCTCGTGGAGGACTCCATCGTCAACGGGGACCTGGCCGCCGGCCAACAGGTCCCTTCCACGAACGAGTTGGCGGGCTTCCATGACATCAACCCGGCAACTGCAAGAAAAGGACTCGGACTCCTGGTGGAGAGAGGGGTCCTGTTCAAGCGCCGCGGAGTCGGCATGTTCGTGACAGATAAGGCGCGCCGGCTCATCCTCGATCGCCGGCGGGAGAGCTTCACCGCCGGCTACCTGGTCCCGCTTGTCGACGAAGCAGTCAAGCTCGACCTCACCCGGCAGGAGGTCAGGGAGCTGGTCGACGCCGTTGCGGAAAGCCGTGGGCTCTACGGATGACGTCTCTGATCCGGCTTTAAACGTTGTGACCTGGTGATTTGTGTTGAACTTTGAGGGTGTGTAACTTTAAACAGGTCAGCGCGACCGACAACGCCCCGCAGACAGACTCCCAGTGAGTTTGGCTATGTGAGTAGGCGGAAGGAAAACAGGCCCTGACAAAATTATTATCCCGCTGGCGGATCTGCTGGACTCTCAGTCTTGTGGAGACCTTGCGTGGAGATGTTGTTTGAGAACTCAATAGTGTGCCAATGTACTTTTGTTTGTGACTTTGGTTGTGTCGTTCATCGGCTGCATGTCCCCTTGTGGGGGGTGTGTGGTGGGTGTGTGCCGGGTGGTACCTGCTGCAATGGGTGCCACTGTAAATAATGCGCGCGGTTGTTGTGATCGTGTGAGTTGTTGTGGTGCAGGCATGGATCATGGTCGCGTTTGGAAAGTGGCGGCCTCCGGATGCTTTTTCCCCGTCAGGGTTGGAGTGGGGGTCGTTTGTTTTTTGTGATCATGGCGTTTCCTGCTGCGCGGTTGTGTGGTGGGGGGTGTCTGTGGTTGTTTTTGATGGACAATTTTGTGTGCCATCGTCTCCGTTGTGGGGGTGGTGGTGTGCTGGTTGTTTGTTTTTGGTTGGGTTTTGGGCTTTTCACAGCTCTGATTTCTTCTGAAGTTTATTTTGTGGAGAGTTTGATCCTGGCTCAGGACGAACGCTGGCGGCGTGCTTAACACATGCAAGTCGAACGGAAAGGCCCCGCTTGCGGGGTACTCGAGTGGCGAACGGGTGAGTAACACGTGGGTGATCTGCCCTGCACTTCGGGATAAGCCTGGGAAACTGGGTCTAATACCGGATATGACCTTCTTTAGTGTGGGGGGTGGAAAGATTTATCGGTGCAGGATGAGCCCGCGGCCTATCAGCTTGTTGGTGGGGTAATGGCCTACCAAGGCGTCGACGGGTAGCCGGCCTGAGAGGGTGGACGGCCACATTGGGACTGAGATACGGCCCAGACTCCTACGGGAGGCAGCAGTGGGGAATATTGCACAATGGGCGGAAGCCTGATGCAGCGACGCCGCGTGGGGGATGACGGCCTTCGGGTTGTAAACCTCTTTCGACAGGGACGAAGTGAAAATGACGGTACCTGTATAAGAAGCACCGGCTAACTACGTGCCAGCAGCCGCGGTAATACGTAGGGTGCGAGCGTTGTCCGGAATTACTGGGCGTAAAGAGCTCGTAGGTGGTTTGTCACGTCGTCTGTGAAATTCCGGGGCTTAACCTCGGGCGTGCAGGCGATACGGGCAATACTTGAGTGCTGTAGGGGAGACTGGAATTCCTGGTGTAGCGGTGAAATGCGCAGATATCAGGAGGAACACCAATGGCGAAGGCAGGTCTCTGGGCAGTTACTGACGCTGAGGAGCGAAAGCATGGGTAGCGAACAGGATTAGATACCCTGGTAGTCCATGCCGTAAACGGTGGGCGCTAGGTGTAGGGGACTTCCACGTTCTCTGTGCCGTAGCTAACGCATTAAGCGCCCCGCCTGGGGAGTACGGCCGCAAGGCTAAAACTCAAAGGAATTGACGGGGGCCCGCACAAGCGGCGGAGCATGTGGATTAATTCGATGCAACGCGAAGAACCTTACCTGGGCTTGACATACACCGGACCGGCGTAGAGATACGTCTTCCCTTGTGGCCGGTGTACAGGTGGTGCATGGTTGTCGTCAGCTCGTGTCGTGAGATGTTGGGTTAAGTCCCGCAACGAGCGCAACCCTTGTCTTATGTTGCCAGCACGTGATGGTGGGGACTCATGAGAGACTGCCGGGGTCAACTCGGAGGAAGGTGGGGATGACGTCAAATCATCATGCCCCTTATGTCCAGGGCTTCACACATGCTACAATGGTCGGTACAGCAGGTCGCGAACTCGTGAGAGTAAGCCAATCCTTCAAAGCCGGCCTCAGTTCGGATTGGGGTCTGCAACTCGACCCCATGAAGTCGGAGTCGCTAGTAATCGCAGATCAGCAACGCTGCGGTGAATACGTTCCCGGGCCTTGTACACACCGCCCGTCACGTCATGAAAGTTGGTAACACCCGAAGCCAGTGGCCCAACCCTTGTGGGGGGAGCTGTCGAAGGTGGGATCGGCGATTGGGACGAAGTCGTAACAAGGTAGCCGTACCGGAAGGTGCGGCTGGATCACCTCCTTTCTAAGGAGCTTAAACAAATCCCGCACGACCGGTGGTCGTGTCCAAGGTGCCTGTCGGTTGGGGTTGCGAGTGTCAATCCGCCGGCATGAATAATCGGGTGGACGCGCACCGTCACGGTGGGCGATGACAGCCAGAAGATAAGTCATGAACATGTAGACGGGTATGTTGGCACGCTGTTGGGTGTCTGGGACAACATGGTTGTTTCGGTGATCATCTGTGACTTGTCGCCTGCTGGTGGGATGGTCTGCTGCCTCTTTGTGGGGGTGGTGGGGTGTTTCTGGTGGGTGGTGGGGCAGGTGGTGTGTTGTGTGAGAACTGTATAGTGGACGCGAGCATCTTTATTTTTTTGTGTGCCGTATGCGCCGATGATCCTGGTTGTGTTCCCTGTGTGGGGGTGTGGCCGGGGTGGGTGTGTGCGGTGTGTTTTGTTCGAGTAGGTTCACCTGCCGGCGCCCGTTGGGGTGGCCGGTGGATGTGTGTTTGTGTAAGGGCACATGGTGGATGCCTTGGCATACTGGGCCGATGAAGGACGTGTGAGGCTGCGTTAAGCCTCGGGGAGCTGCCAACAGAGCGTTGATCCGAGGATGTCCGAATGGGGAAACCCGGCCGCCGTGATGGGCGGTCACCCTTCAGTGAATTCATAGCTGTTGTGGAGGTTGACGCGGGGAAGTGAAACATCTCAGTACCCGTAGGAAGAGAAAATAACTTTAATGATTCCGTTAGTAGTGGCGAGCGAACGCGGATGAGGCTAAACCGTGTGTGTGTGATACCCGGCAGGGGTTGCGCATGCGGTGTTGTGGGATGCGATGTGGGTGGTCTGCCGGCCATCTGCGCGTGCATGCGTGGTCAGCGGAAGTGGTCTGGGAAGGCCCACCGGAGTGGGTGAGAGTCCCGTACGTGAAGACTGTGTGTGGCGTGTTGTCGTATTCCCGAGTAGCAGCGGGCACGTGAAATCTGCTGTGAATCTGCCGGGACCACCCGGTAAGCCTAAATACCCAGTATGACCGATAGCGGATTAGTACCGTGAGGGAATGGTGAAAAGTACCCCGGGAGGGGAGTGAAATAGTACCTGAAACCGTGTGCCTACAATCCGTCAGAGCACCTCTTGTGTGTGATGGCGTGCCTTTGGAAGAATGAGCCTGCGAGTCAGCGGCATGTCGCGAGGTTAACCCGGTGAGGGGTAGCCGTAGCGAAAGCGAATACTAACTAGTGTGGATTAGTGGCATGTCCTGGACCCGAAGCGGAGTGATCTACCCATGGCCAGTGTGAAGCGACGGTAAGACGTCGTGGAGGCGCGAACCCACTTAGGTTGAAAACTGAGGGGATGAGTTGTGGGTAGGGGTGAAAGGCCAATCAAACTCCGTGATAGCTGGTTCTCCCCGAAATGCATTTAGGTGCAGCGTTGCGTGGTGCTTGCCGGAGGTAGAGCTACTGGTTGGTTGAGCGGGACTACAATCTTAGCAATGTCAGCCAAACTCCGAATGCCGGTTAAGTTAGCGCAGCAGTGAGACTGTGGGGGATAAGCTTCATGGTCGAGAGGGAAACAGCCCAGATCGCCGGCTAAGGCCCCTAAGGGTGTACTAAGTGGAAAAGGATGTGGGATCGCGAAGACAGCCAGGAGGTTGGCTTAGAAGCAGCCATCCTTGAAAGAGTGCGTAATAGCTCACTGGTCGAGTGGTCCTGCGCCGACAATGTAATGGGGCTCAAGTACACCGCCGAAGCCGCGGCAATGATCTTCAGTGATCGTTGGGTAGGGGAGCGTCGTGCACGCGGTGAAGCAGTACCGTGAGGGGCTGTGGAGTGTGTGCGAGTGAGAATGCAGGCATGAGTAACGAATTGGCAAGTGAGAATCTTGCCCGCCGGATGACTAAGGGTTCCTGGGTCAAGTTCGTCTTCCCAGGGTGAGTCGGGACCTAAGGCGAGGCCGACAGGCGTAGTCGATGGACAACGGGTTGATATTCCCGTACCCGTGTATGTGCGCCCATGGTGAATCAGTGATACTAACCACCCATAATCCTTCCGTGTCGGGCTTTGCCCGGTGTGGTCGGGGCGTGCGTGGAGCCTGATCTGGTAGTAGCCAAGTGATGGGGTGACGCAGTGGGGTAGCCGTGCCACTTATTGGATTGTGGTGTAAGCGTGTAGCACGAGGGGACAGGTAAATCCGCCCCTCATACAAGTGTGAGACGTGATGCGTAGCCCCTTTGTGGGTGATGTCGGTGATCCCGTGCTGTCGAGAAAAGCCTCTAGCGATGTACATACATGGCCCGTACCCCAAACCGACACAGGTAGTCAGGTAGAGAATACTAAGGCGTTCGGGTGAACTGTGGTTAAGGAACTCGGCAAAATGCCCCCGTAACTTCGGGAGAAGGGGGGCCTGCGCTGGTGAAGCATCTTGCATGTGGAGCTGGTGTGGGTCGCAGAGAATAGAGGGAAGCGACTGTTTATTAAAAACACAGGTCCGTGCGAAAACGATAAGTTGATGTATACGGACTGACGCCTGCCCGGTGCTGGAAGGTTAAGAGGACCGGTTAGGGGAGTAATCCCCGAAGCTGAGAATTTAAGCCCCAGTAAACGGCGGTGGTAACTATAACCATCCTAAGGTAGCGAAATTCCTTGTCGGGTAAGTTCCGACCTGCACGAATGGCGTAACGACTTCCCTGCTGTCTCAACCACAGGCCCGGTGAAATTGCAGTACGAGTAAAGATGCTCGTTACGCGCGGCAGGACGAAAAGACCCCGGGACCTTCACTATAGCTTGGTATTGGTGTTCGGTTCGGTTTGTGTAGGATAGGTGGGAGACGTAGATCACATCACGCCAGTGGTGTGGGAGTCGTTGTTGAAATACCACTCTGATCGGACTGGACACCTCAACCTTGGCCCATGATCTGGGTCGGGGACAGTGCCTGGTGGGTAGTTTAACTGGGGCGGTTGCCTCCTAAATAGTAACGGAGGCGCCCAAAGGTTCCCTCAGCCTGGTTGGCAATCAGGTGTTGAGTGTAAGTGCACAAGGGAGCTTGACTGTGAGAGTGACAACTCGAGCAGGGACGAAAGTCGGGACTAGTGATCCGGCACCAACTAGTGGATGTGGTGTCGCTCAACGGATAAAAGGTACCCCGGGGATAACAGGCTGATCTTCCCCAAGAGTCCATATCGACGGGATGGTTTGGCACCTCGATGTCGGCTCGTCGCATCCTGGGGCTGGAGTAGGTCCCAAGGGTTGGGCTGTTCGCCCATTAAAGCGGCACGCGAGCTGGGTTTAGAACGTCGTGAGACAGTTCGGTCTCTATCCGCCGCGCGCGTAGAAACTTGCGGAAGGCTGTCCCTAGTACGAGAGGACCGGGACGGACGTACCTCTGGTGTGCCAGTTGTTCCGCCAGGAGCAGGGCTGGTTGGCTACGTACGGAAGGGATAACCGCTGAAAGCATCTAAGCGGGAAGCCTGTTTCAAGATGAGGTTTCATTTGAGGTTCCCCATAGATGATGGGGTTGATAGGCCGGATCTGGACGCACAGCAATGTGTGGAGGTGACCGGTACTAATACACCGACAACAACACACCACCCCCCACGTGTGGGAGGTGTGGACTTACGCACCGTAACAAAATCAAGCAAACACTCAAGGTTTGCCCGCGTCCACTATGCAGTATCTGACACAACACACCCGTATCACCGGGCACACCCCCCCAGGGGGGTGTTGTTCCGAGGGTGTGTCGGTGGTTGATAGCGGCAGGGAAACGCCCGGTCCCATTCCGAACCCGGAAGCTAAGCCTGCCCGCGCCGATGGTACTGCACCCGGGAGGGTGTGGGAGAGTAGGTTACCGCCGACACTAAAACATACACAACTGAATAAATGAAGACCCGTCGCCGTGATAGCCGCACCCCTCACAGGGTGCGGCTATCACGGCGGCGGGTTTTTGTGCTTTGTGCCTGCCCGGGACCGCAGCGTGCGAGCCTCGCCAGGCTTGGGAAAAGTCCGTTTTCCCCCGACTGCGCTTCGTTGACTCCCGTAGCATGGCGGTGAGTTATCCAGAGCCAGCGGAGGGAGGTCTGCCTCGAATGCAGTACGTGCTGATCGTGGTCGCTGCGGTCCTCCTGCTGAATTTTCTGGCTGCGGCCGTGGCAGTTCTGCGGCGGGCGCAGGGCGGCAGCTGGCTGCTGATCCTGCTGCTGTCCAGTACAACGGGTGCAGCCCTCGCAGTGCTTATCGGGATGCTGTCGGCCGAACTGGGCGGGCGCAGCGTCGACGTGGCGCTCGTGTTCGCCGGTCTGGCCGCGATCAGCGCCGCCGTCGTGATCGCCGCTTTCCCCGGAATGGCAGAGCGGAGACCGCCGGGGCAGGGTGCCGACGATGCTGTCTGATCTGCTCGCGGCGCTCCTGATGATCGTGGGTCTCTTGTTCTTCACCGCAGGGACCATCGGCCTCATACGGTTCCCGGATGTCAGAAGCCAGCTCCATGCCCTGACGAAGGCAGACAATCTGGGCCTCGGATTTCTTCTTCTGGGCGCCGCGGTGCACCTGGGCAGCCCCGGAACGGGTTTCGCTCTTTTCCTGGTGTGGCTGCTGGTACTCGGTTCCTCGTCGGTCTCCGCCCAGATCCTGGCGGGTGTGGAGGCAGAGAACAGGGAGGACGGTGGGCGACGTGGGTCTGCTGCCCGATGATGCCGTGGGCATCCTCGACGTCCTGCTCAGTGTTCTGCTGCTGGGTATGGTCCTGCTGATAGTTGCAGTTCCGGACCGCCGGGCCCAGGTCGGCGGGTTGCTGGGTCTGGGCGCCGTGCTCAGCGGGGTATGGCTGCGTCTGGGATCCGTGGACGTGGCGTTGGCGGAGGCCGCCCTGGGCGGCGGCGTGCTCTCCGCGATACTGGTGTGGCTGGTGCTTGCCGACCGACGAATCCCCGGGCGCCCGGCGGACGGGAAACCCCTGCGTGCGCCCGGCTGGCTGAAGGCCGGCACCGGAGTGCTCAGTGGCGCGGCCATCACGGTCGTTCTCGGATCGGTGGTGCTGCGCGCCCGGCAGGCGGGGCCGCAGTGGCCGCAGAGCCTGTCCGCCGAGATGGCGGGCACCGGGGTGGAGCACGACATCACCGCGGTTCTTCTGGCGTTCCGTGCCTACGACACCCTGCTGGAATCCGCGGTGCTGCTGTTCTCCGGGATCGTGGCCCTGGCGCTCAGCGGCGATAGTGAGCCGCCGGCGCGGAAAGTCCGGTTGCCCTCGGTGTTCAAGTGGTTCGTGAGCGTCGCTGCCCCGGTGCTGCTGATACTCGGCCTGTGGCTGCTGTTCGTCGGGAGTTCCGATTCCGGCGGAGCGTTCCAGTCCGGTGCGGTCTTCGCGGGATTGCTGATTCTTCTGCGGTTGGCGGAGATCCGTCCGCCGCTGCTGCAGAGGCTGCTTGTGCCGTTGCTGATCGTCGGTGTCGTTGTCTTCGTCGGCATGGGTTTGGTCGGTCCGCTGGCCGGCGAGCCATGGCTCACCTGGGTCGGCGGGCAGCCGTTCCTGATGATCTTCACCATCGAGGTCTTCCTCACCCTCGGGATAACCTCCGGTCTCTATCTCCTCTACCTGGCGTTGGCGGATCCGGGCCAGCGCATCAGCACGGCGACCGGGGAGGGGAAGGCATGACGGTCTCCCTGTGGTACCTCCTGGTGGCGGTCGCGCTCATCGCCGCCGGACTGGCCCGCTTCCTGCTCGTCCGCGACCGTGTGGCACGGCTGGTCGCGATGAATGTCCTCGGGTCGGGCTCCCTGCTCTTCCTGCTCGCGCTCGCCGCCCGGAGTGATCCGGTGGATCCTGTTCTCAGTGCTCTGGTGATCACCGGGTTGGTCATCACGGTGGCTTTCACCGGTGTGGCCGCCGTGCTCATCCGACGGATTGAGGGCCTGCGCGAAGAGGGTGGTGGGCCGTGAACGCCGCGCAGTTCAGCACAGGTGCGCTGGTGCTCCTTCCGCTGATCGCGGCGGCGTGCGCGGCGCTCATGCCGGTGGCGGCCCGCCGTGTCCTGGGGCTCGCCGTGGCGCTCGGCTGCGCCGGGTTCACCGCGGCCGTTGTTTCAGCCGTGGGTGCAGGTGAGGTGGTGGAACTCAGCCTGGGCGGGTACGACGCCCCGCTGGGGATCACCTTGCGGGCGGACGGGTTTTCCGTGCTGCTGGCGCTGTTGACCACGGCCGTCGGCGGGCTCGTCACCCTCTTCGCCGCAGTTTTCCCTGCCTCGACGGGGCGCAGGCTCGCATCCGCCGACGATGAGGGGACTCTCCGCTGGCAAGGGGAGCATCCGGCCTTCTGGCCGCTGTGGCTGGGGTGCTGGGCCGGCCTCAACGCAGTCTTCGTGGCGGGGGATCTCTTCAACACCTACGTCGGCCTGGAACTGGTCGGGCTGACGGCGGTGGGCCTGGTCGCCCTGGGAAAGACGGATGCGTGGCACGCTGCGCTGCGCTACCTCTTCGTCGCGGTGCTCGGTTCCCTGCTATTTCTGGTCGCGGTGGGGTTGGTGGTCTCGGTGACCGGCACCCTGGACATCAACCAGGCGGCGGGCGTCATCGCGGAGACGCCGGAGAGCCACCCGGTCGTCCTCGCGGCGTTGATCCTGCTGACCGTGGGGCTGTCCCTGAAGGTGGCGCTCGTCCCGCTGCACGGTTGGCTCATCCCCGCCCACGCCGGATCCCCCACGGCAGTGTCCCCGCTGCTGTCGGCGCTGGTCATCAAGGCCTCGCTCTTCGTCCTCCTCCGTTGCTGGTTGTGGCTCGTGGCCCCCGGGGTCAGCCCGAACGTCGGCGCGCCCGAGGCGGCGGCGTCGCCGGCCATCACCGCTACGCTGGCCTGGATGTCGTGGGTGCTGGCGGCGCTCGGTGTCCTGGCCATCTTCGTCGGTTCAGTGATGGCGCTGCGGCAGACCCGGCTCAAGCCGCTGGTCGCCTACTCGACGGTGGCGCAGGTCGGTTACTGGTTCCTTTTCTTCCCGATCCTGACGAACCCGGACTCCCGCCGCCTCGAGGAGCTTCCGGTCACGGAACTCACGGAGGACGTCGTCATCGCGGGCGCGCTCGGCGGAACGCTGAGCCTGGCGCTCGGGCACGGCGTCGCGAAGGCCGCGCTGTTCCTCGCCGCTGGCTACCTCAAGGAGATCTACGGGACCGATGAACTGGACGAGCTGCGCGGCGTCGGCCAGGAACACCCCGGCCTTGTCCTGGCGATGGGCATGTCCGCCGTCGGGCTGGCCGGCCTGCCGATTTCCCTGTCCTTCGCCGGGAAGTGGCAGCTGTCCACCTCGGCGTTCGCCTCGGGGCAGTACTGGATCGTGGGGGTCGTGGTCGTCGCGACTCTGCTGTCTGCTGCGTACCTGCTCAAGATGATGGCCCCGCTGCTCCTCGAGGCGGAGGAGGACGGGCACCCGGTCAGCCTGCCGGGGCGTCGGCAGTCGGGCCTTCCGGCGATCGCCGTCTTCCCGCCCCTGGCCCTGGGGACGCTCACCCTCGTGACCGGCTTCCTCGGCGCCCGGGTCGCTGATCTGCTGGAGGTGGGCGCGCCATGGTGAGCCAGATTCCGGAGGGCCTCCTGACCTATATCCCGGTCGTGATGCTGGCGTTGTCGCTGCTGGCCGCAATGCTGATCTTCCCCCTGCCCGAGGAGCGCACCCGGCTCCGTGCGACGGTGAACATCAGTGCGGCGTTGTTGAAGGTGTCGCTGGTCATCCTCCTGATTCCCGTGGTTGTCGACGCGGACGTCCGGCCCGAGTTCTCCATGTCCTTCCTGCCAGGCATTGACCTGGTGCTCCGGGTGGACCAGCTGTCGGTCTTCTTCGCCGCGCTCTCGTCCATTCTCTGGCTGCTGACCACGATCTACGCCATCGGCTACCTGAAGGGGAAGAAGCACCGCAGCCGCTTCTTCGGGTTCTTCAGCCTGTGCGTCACCGCGACGGTGGGAATCTCATTCTCCGGCAACCTCATCACCTTCCTCATCTTCTACGAGATGCTCACCATCGTCACGTACCCGTTGCTGGCGCACTGGGGAAACCCGGAGTCGCTCCGCGCGGCGAGGCTGTACCTGCGCTACACCCTGTCGGGCGGCCTGGCGCTGCTCTTCGGGGTGGTCTGGCTGACCATTTACGCGGGCCCCGTGGACTTTGCCCCGGGCGGCGCGGCCGGCGTGACGGAGCTGGCGGCGCATTCGCCGGGCATCGCCGCGGCAATTTTCGCGGTGCTCATCGGCGGTCTCGGGGTGAAAGCGGCGCTCTTCCCGCTCCACGGCTGGCTGCCCGCCGCGATGGTGGCGCCGGCGCCGGTCTCGGCGCTCCTGCATGCGGTGGCGGTGGTCAAGGCGGGTGTCTTCGGGATCATCCGGGTCATTGACGACGTCTATGGTGTCGACGTCGCGGCGGAACTCGGGGTTCTCACCCCGCTGCTGGTCCTCGCCAGTTTCACCATCCTCTACGGCTCCTACCAGGCCTTGCGGCAGAAGGACCTGAAGAAGCGGCTCGCCTACTCCACCGTCTCCCAGGTCAGCTACGTCACCCTCGGCATAGCTCTGGCCACGATGTCCGGGGCGACCGGAGGAATCGTCCATCTGGTGCACCAGGGCATCATGAAGATCACCCTGTTCTTCTGCGCGGGCCTGTTCGCGGAATCCCTGGGGGCCAAGCGGGTAGATCAGCTGAACGGCCTGGGGCGGCGGATGCCGGGCACCTCGATCGCCTTCACCGTGGCGGCATTCGGCATGATCGGGCTCCCGCCGACGGCGGGGTTCATCTCCAAGTGGCAGCTCGGCCTGGGTGCGCTGGACTCCTCCCACCCGTGGGTGGTGGCGGTGCTCCTGGTTTCCTCGTTGCTCAACGCACTCTATTTCCTGCCGGTGATCTACAGCCTGTGGTTCCGGGAACCCGAGCTCGATCAGCGGGCGGCTGAGCCGCGGGCGCTGCTGGTGCCGACGCTGAGCACGACCGCGATGGTGATCATCTTCGGCGTGGCCGCCTCCACCTCCTTCCTCCCGTTGGGCATCGCCGAGCAGATCGCGGGGGCGGTGTTCTCACCATGATCTCCCTGACGCTCCTTCTGCCGATCCTCGTGATCGCGGCGCTGGCCGTCCCGCGGGCGTCGATACGCACCGGGGCCTGCGCCGCGGCACCCCTCGCCGTCGCCCCGGCGATCGTGTTGACGGTGAGCACGCCGACCGCTGCGCTGGATCTCCCGTGGTTGCTGATGGGGACGTCCCTCCAGATGGACGACATCGCCCGGCCCCTCCTGTTCGTCGCCGCGGTGCTCTACGGCGCTGCCCTCATCGCCGTGGCGTGGACGCGGCGGCGGGCCCCTGCGTTGACGGCGTTTCTGCTGGCCAGCTACGTGGGGACAGCCGGCGCCTACCTTGCCGCCGATGCAGTGGTCTTCTATCTGGCGTTCGCGGTGATGAGCTTCTCCGCGGCCGGCCTGGTCATCCACCACCGCACGCCGCATGCGCACCGTGCGACGGCGGTCTACCTCGCCATGACGGTGCTGAGCGAGACCGCGCTGCTCGGTGCGCTCCTGCTCGTCGTCGGCGCGGGTGGCGCCCTGCTTGCCGACGCCCACTCAGCCGTCGCCGCAGCCGATCAGCCCGGCCTCATCGTCGGGCTGCTCATCTTCGGCTTCGGCGTCAAAGCCGGCCTGGTGCCCCTGCACCTGTGGCTCCCGCTCGCCCACCCGGCCGCGCCGCCAGCGGCCTCGGCGGTGCTCTCGGGGGTGATGGTCAAAGTCGGCGTCGTCGGTTGGCTGCGCTTCCTGCCGCCGGCAGACAGCGTCTCCGCGTACGCCTGGATTCTGCTCGTCCTCGCCCTGGCCGGCGCGTTCCTCCCGGTGGCGGCCGGCCTGCTGCAGAACGACCCCAAGGTCATCCTCGCGTATTCGACGATCTCCCAGCTCGGTTTCATCACCGCGGTGCTCGCCGCCGGCGTCCTCGCGCCGGGGATCCACCCCGCCACCACCTCGGCTGTGGCCCTGTACGCGGTGCACCACGGGCTGGTCAAGGGCGCACTGTTCATCGGCGTTCCGGTGGTGAAGAAGCACGGCCGCGGCGCGCTGAGCGCAGTTACGCTGCTCGGTATGACGTGGGCGGGGCTGGCGCTGGCGGGTGCGCCGTGGACCTCGGGGGCGTTCGCCAAATACGACGCGAAATACGCGGTCGAGGACGTCTACCTGGGTGTTGCCGGCCTGGCGGACCTGCTGCCGCTGGTGGCCACCGGCTCCACCCTGCTGCTCCTGCGGCTGGCCTGGGTGATGTGGCACGGGGAACGTTCGGCGGGGCGGGCGGATGCCCAGTTCGGCGCATGGCTGGTGCTCTGCGTCCTGGGACTGACGGTGCCCTGGTGGATCGGTGCCAGCTGGCTGGGACTGAGCGCTCCGCAGTGGACATCGGCGACGCTGTGGGACATGGCCTGGCCGATACTCCTGGCGCTGGCCGCCGGCGTGCCGGTGTGGTTGCTCGCCTCCCGTGGACGCCTGCCCGCCGCATGGCCAGCATCCGACGGCTCGGTGATCCCCCCGGGTGATGCCGTCGTGCTCGCGGAGTCCGCGGTCGGGGCGGCGCGGAAACACGGCGGCGCGGGGTTGAAGCTGGTGCACGACCGTACGGGCCGTGTCGCGGACGGCTGGGACCGGGGTTGGGCCGCCGCCGCGGCTCTGACCCGGCAGGGCGTGGAGGCGGTGGAGACCCGCGCACGCGTGTGGACGCTGACCGGAATCGCCGTCCTCACGTTGCTGGTGGTGCTGCTGCTGCCGCTTCTGATCAACGGCGGTGGGGCGCAATGAGATTCGCGGTGGCGGTGGCCGGACGGGCGGCGGCCTTCTCGCTGGTGTGGGCGGCGCTGGGCTCCTGGGAGCGGGACTACATCCTGTACGGCCTGGTCAGCGTCCTCGCCGCCACGGCTTTGAGCATCGCGCTCATCCCGCCGGGTGACCTGCGGGTGCGTCAGTGGCCGCGCCGGGCGCTGGGGGTGGCGGCCCTGGCCGGGTGGTTCCTCCGCAAGGCAGTGCACGGGGGCATGGACGTGTCCCTGCGTGCGGTGCGGTCGACCCCGGATGTCGATCCGGTGGTGGTGACCGCGCCCCTGCGTCTGCCTCCGGGGCACGCGCGCGGGATGGCGCTGCTGCTGATGAACCTCATGCCGGGGTCGATGGTGCAGCGGGTGGTCGGCGACGACGTGGAGCTGCACACCCTGTCCGCGTCGCTGAAACCGGCGCAGCAGTGGGATGCCCTGCAGCGCCGGGTGGGAATAGCCTTCGGGGTGGATCCCGGAGTCAGAGGCCCCCGTGGAACAGACGCCGGGGAACGGTGAATTCCCGCCGCTCGCCGGAGAGCGGGTCCGTGAACGCCAGCCCCGTGGACACGAGGTGCAGGGGGCGCGTCATGTCCTCCTCTTCCTCGGTGTGGATGCGGGGATAGATGTTGTCGCCGAGAATCGGCACCCCCGCGGCCCACATGTGCAGCCGGAGCTGATGGGTGCGGCCGGTCTCCGGCTGCAGGATGTAGCGGGCCTGGGGCGGGAGAGGCCCGTGGACTGCCTCGAGGGCGGAGTGCTCGGCGGGGGAGAGGGGGAGGATGTCGGCGAGGAGGGTGAACGCGTTGGGCTCGCCGGACACGATGCTCCCCTGGATCTCCCCTGGAATCTTCTCCATGCGGGAACGCCAGACGGTGCCCGGGCGCAGCGCCGGGTCGTGGGCGGCGATGGCCTCGTAGGTCTTTTCGACGGCGCGTTCGGCGAAGAGGGTCTGGTACGCGCCGCGGACCTCGCGGCGCAGCGTGCACAGCAGGACGCCCGAGGTGACCCGGTCGAGGCGGTGGGCGGGGACGAGCTCCGGGATGTCGAGGGAGCGGCGGAGCCGGACTGTGAGGGTTTCGGTGATGTGCCTGCCCCGCGGCATGGTCGCCAGGAACGGGGGTTTGTCCGCGACCAGGAGGTCGTCGTCGCGGTACAGGATGCCGATGTCGAAGGGGACCGGGGTTTCCGGGGCCGGCATCCGGTAGAAGAAGACGTCCTCGCCGGGGCTGAGCGGAGAAGCGGGGGAGAAGGGGCGGCCGCGGCGGTCGACGACCTGACCGTCGGAGAAGCGGGCGCGGAGGGCGGCGGCGTCGTCAAGCGGGTGGCGGTGCCGCTGCGTCGCGATGAGATGCCCCACGAATTCGCCGGCGGTGGTCTCCGGGGCTGTCTCCGGCAGGCGCGCTCGGGTGGCGGTCAGGCCGTCCCGGACGGGCAACGGCGACCTTTGCCCCCGAGGGGGTTGTACTAAAGTGTCTCTCATGAACTTCGACGAACTCCTCAACCAGGCCATTGCTTTCTCGTCCGACGGCATCGGAGCTTTCCTGCTCAACATCGCGGAGAACCTGTACGCCCTCCTCTACCCGGCGAACTCCGACCCGGCTACCCCGGTCGTGGTTCCCGCCTGATCCGACGGCTGTCCACCTCCGGAAAGCAGATGAGACCAGCCTATCCTCTCTGACGGGGTGTTCCCGAACTGGTTGTAACAACCCCCGGGAGCGGGTCATAAACGGCTACAATCGATGATGACCTCAAAATTCCATCCGCATGAAGGAAAGGCGATCGAGATGACTCAGGAAGATATCGTCGTCGTAGCAGTTGACGGCTCCCCGGCCTCCCGCAACGCAGTCCGTTGGGCAGCCAACACCGCAAACAAGCGCGGCATTCCGCTGCGACTGGCGTCCTCGTACACGATGCCGCAGTTCCTCTACGCGGAGGGAATGGTCCCCCCGCAGGAACTCTTCGACGACCTGCAGTCCGAGACGATGGAGAAGATCGACGAGGCCCGCGCGGTCGCCCACGAGGTCGCCCCCGACATCAAGATCGGCCACACCATCGCCGAAGGTTCCCCGATCGACATGCTGCTGGACATGGCCCACGACGTCACCATGATCGTCATGGGCTCCCGTGGCCTCGGCGGACTCTCCGGCATGGTCATGGGCTCCGTCTCCGCCGCCGTGGTCTCGCACGCTTCCTGCCCGGTGGTTGTCGTCCGCGAGGACAACCAGCTCGACGAGGCCAGCAAGTACGGCCCCGTCGTGATCGGTGTCGACGGTTCCGACGTCTCCGCGAAGGCCACCGAGATCGCGTTCGCCGAGGCGGACGCCCGCGGCGCTGAGCTCGTCGCGGTCCACACCTGGATGGACATGCAGGTCCAGGCCTCCCTGGCCGGCCTCTCCGCCGCCCAGCAGCAGTGGGAGGTCGTCGAGCGCGAGCAGATCGACATGCTCACCGAGCGTCTCGCCCCGATGACGGAGAAGTACCCGAACGTGGAGGTCCGCAAGGTGATCACCCGTGACCGCCCGGTCCGCGCGCTGGTGGAGAACTCCGAAGGCGCCCAGCTGCTGGTCGTCGGTTCCCACGGACGCGGCGGCTTCAAGGGGATGCTCCTGGGTTCCACCTCCCGGGCTCTCCTGCAGTCCGCTCCGTGCCCGATGATGGTCGTCCGCCCGGAAGCCGTGTAAAAGCTGAGAAAAAAATGAGGGAAAAGCGTCCCGCGCCGATGTCGTCGGCGCGGGACGCTGCGCTTCAGGGCCCTCTTTTTTCCTTCAAAGTGCTTGTTCACCTGCAACGATCCCATAACGGTCTATTTCTGGGTTCGCATGACTCCGAAACTCATGAAACACTGGATATGTAATGGGTTGCATGCGAGCAATCACGAATGAACCACAAACTTAGGAGAACACAATGCTTGGACTCGGAATTCTGGGTTGGGTCATCATCGGTGGCATCGCCGGCTGGATCGCCTCGAAGATCAAGGGACGGGACGCCCAGATGGGCCTTCTCATGAACATCGTGGTCGGTATCGTCGGCGGCCTGCTCGGCGGATTCCTCCTCAGCCTCTTCGGCGTCGATGTGCAGGGGGCGGGCATCATCTTCAGCTTCCTGACCTGTCTGCTTGGTGCTGTCATCCTGCTCACCATCGTCAACGCGGTAACCAGCCGCCGCGGCTAATCAGCCGCTTTACGGCCCGCCGCTCCCCGACCGGGAGGGCGGGTTTTTTCATGCCCGGATCCTGTGCCAGTTCCGGCGGGCTGTCAAAAGACGTACCGGTTTGTCTATATTGTGTAGGAGACATTGTTTGGGAGAGATATTCTCCCGCGCGAGAGGAAACCTCAGGAAGGATCGGGTACATCAGTGGCCGCAGGCACCGCGAGGAAAAAGACGACGAGCACCCGTCGTCGTAATCGGCCGAGCCCCCGGCAGCGTCTGCTGGATTCAGCCACCAACCTGTTCACCACCGAGGGAATACGCGTCATCGGCATCGACCGTATCCTCCGTGAGGCGGATGTGGCCAAGGCGTCCCTCTACTCCCTCTTCGGTTCCAAGGATGCCCTCGTCATGGCGTACCTGGAGAACCTGGACCAGCAGTACCGCGCCGAGTGGGAGGAGCGCACGAAGGATATGGCTGACGCGGAGGACAAGATCCTGGCGTTTTTCGACATTGCCATCGCCGAGGAGCCGGGCAAGGATTTCCGGGGTTCCCACTTCCAGAACGCCGCCAACGAGTACCCGCGCCCGGAGACCGAGTCGGAGCACGGGATCGTCGCCGCGTGCCAGGCCCACAGGCACTGGATGCACCGGACCATGACCGATCTGCTCACCGCGAAGAACGGCTACCCCTCGGCCACGCAGGCCAACCAGCTGCTCATTTTCCTGGACGGCGGATTGGCGGGGGCCAGGTTCGTCCGGGACGTCACGCCTCTTCAGACCGCCCGGGATCTGGCGCGTCAGATGTTGTCGGCTCCGCCTGCGGACTACTCGATTTAGCCTGCTTCTTCGCCGCCCGCGCTTCCTGCCGCCGGGCGAGCCGTTCCTTCCGCAATTCGGCGGTCGTCGCGCGCTTCGCTTTCGAGAGGGCCTTCCGCTCCGCCTTCCGTTCCGCCGCCGCCTCCCGGCGGGCGGCTTTCTCCGCGTTCAACTCGCGCCTGATCTGCGGGATCCGCCACGGCTTCACCGCGCCGACCGCTTTCCGGCGCCGCACGTCCCACTTCCGTGCCCTCTTCTCCCGGTCCGCCGCCAGCGCGGCCGCACGGCGTTCCTGCGAGAACTCCTCGAAGGATGCGTGGAGGGGAACCTTCCGGTGGACGAGGGGGTAGAGGATGAGGGACTGGGCGAGGGTCCACAGGTTGTTGGCGAACCAGTAGAGGATGATCGCCACCGGCAGCGGCCCGGTCAGGGCGAGAGTGATCAACAGAACCGGGATGAACACGGTGAGCAGCAGAAGGAACCTGTTCATGCCCCGGGACATTCCGGAGTCCCAGTCCATCGTCTTTGTGTTGCGGGCGATCGACATGAGCATGTTGCCCGTGGTGAAGACAACCGCTGCCAGGAGGAAGGGCAGGATGAAGCTGCGGACGTCGGCGCTGGTGGTGCCGAGGCGGGCGAGGGTCTCCTCCGGCATCGCCACATAGGCCGGCAGCGGGATGTCGTTGACCGAGGAACGCTGGAAAGCCTGGATCTCGGCGGCGTTGAGAAAGCCGATCCGCGTGCCAGGCTCGACCTCGAGGCCCGCCGAAGGGCGGGCCATGCGCAGGAGCACCTGGTACAGACCGAGGAACACCGGGATTTGGATCAAGGCCGGAAGGCAGCCCGCGGAGACCTTGTAGCCGTAGCGTTCCTGCAGTTCCTTCGATTTGCGTTCGAACTCGAGGACGGATTCCCGGTCGGTCCGGGCGGCGTACTCCTGCTTGAGGGCCGCCTTCTCCGGCCGCATGGCGACACCGGTGCGTGCGGATTTCGCCATGGCCCAGAAGAGGGGGATGAGCAGAATGCGCACCGTGAGCACCAGTCCGAAGAGCGACACCAGCCACGCGGTGGAGTCATTCATCCCCAGCATCGAGTGCATCAGGACGTGCCAGAGCTTCAGGACTCCGGAGACCGGATAGATGAACGGTTCAAGCACGGTGGGATCCACCAACCTTCAGGAGACGTGCGAACAGGGTTAAACTGATTCAGCCCCAGTCGATCGTAGCGTTCCCAGGAGTTTTTCCCGCATGAGTCAACGAGATCCAGCAGGGCGCAGGCGCATGAGCGTCACCCAGGTCCTCGGTGAGTTACTGCTCACGGTGGGTGCGGTCATCCTGCTCTTCGCCTTCTACGAGTCCTACTGGACCAACATCTCCTCCGGCAGGCTCCAGGACGAGAAGTCGAGCGCCCTGGAGGAGAAATGGGGCGGGGGCGAGGAGGGCGAACGGGTGAACCCGCGCCAGCGGTTGACGCCGGAGCTCGGCGAGGCCTTCGCCCGGATCCATATCCCCGCCTTCGGCTCGGACTTCCAGTTCGCCGTCGTCGAGGGCACCTCCGACGAGGATCTCCTGGCCGGCCCGGGCCGCTACACCGAATCCCAGATGCCGGGCCAGGCGGGCAATTTCGCCGTCGCCGGTCACCGCGTGGGCAAGGGTGCGCCCTTCAACGACCTGGGCAACCTGCAGGTGTGCGACGCGATCGTCGTTGAGACGCAGTCCGAGTGGATCACCTACCGGGTGCTGCCCATCGATGTCGAGGGCGACGCCCGCCGGGCGGAGGCCACCGGGTGCCTGAGCCCGGAACAGGTGGAACGGGTGTCCGGCGGCGAGTACGCGGGGGTGCAGGGCAGGACGATCACCCTCCCGGGGGACGTCGAGGTGATCAACCCGGTTCCGGGCGAGTCCGCGTTCGCGCCCACCCCGGAGATGGAGAGCCTGGTCACGCTGACCACGTGCCACCCGCAGTTCTCCAACGCGGAACGCATGATCGTCCATGCCATGGAGGTCGAGTCGACCCCGAAGATCGCCGGGGAGATCCCGGCAGTGCTACTGGAGGAGAACTAGATGTACGGACCTTTGTGGCGGGCCCTCCCGGGCCCCTGGCCGGTGAAGCTGCTGCTGCTTCTCATTCTTCTGGCCGCGGTGTTCCTGCTGCTCATGGAAGTGGCCTTCCCCTGGGTCTCCACGCTGATGCCCTACAACGACGTGGCCGTCTAGAGGCCCAGCCGGGCGATGGCCTCCTTGGCCACCTGCTCCGCCTTGAGCGACTGGTCCTGGTTGCTGAATACCACGACCGCCCGGTCGCCCTTCTGCACCGCGTACAGCGCGCCCTGCCGCTCGGGAACCATGCCCGCGCCGGCCCGGCCCCCGGACCACCCCGCGGGCTCCTCGGCGGGCTCGGTGGTGTCGATGGGGGCGGCCCAGTCGACCACCGCGATCGCGGCGTCCACGTCCGGCATGTCGCGGACGATGACCGTCAGGTGCGGCTCCTCGGGGTAGGACCAGAAGACGCAGGCCGGGGTGTCGAAACGGGCGTCCACCCCGACTCCCAGGGTGCGCTGCCCGTTGGTGTCGGACACCCAACCGGTGTCCAGGTAGGGGCACTCCTCCCAGCTCTCCCGGCCGCCCGGAACCTCGGGCATAGCATCGAAGGGCAGGCCGGAATCTGCCGCCACGACGCTGGGCTGCGAGGGATCCCCGGTCCCGGCAGCCGCCGGGGTGGCTTCCTCCGCGGAGGGCGCGCAACCGGCCAGCAGAGAGGCGGCGACGACGGTCACGGCGGCGACGGCGGTGGTGGCGACGGGAACGCTCGGTAGGCTCAGACGCATGGAGACCAGCCTAGATCCCCGGGCGGGCGTCGAGAAGCTTCGGCGCACCCAGGCACCCGATGAGGACGCGCTCAACGACGGAGTCCACATCCTCACCACCACGCTGCTCATCGCCGCGCTGGTGTCCTCGGTGAACCTGCCGTTCGGCGAGGCGGCGCTCAACCTGCTGCTCTGCTCCGGTTTCGCGGTGCTGTACTTCTACGGCACCACCCTGCAACCGGCGTGGCGGGAGCGCACCAGCCTGGCGTGGTTGGCGGCGCTGACGCTGCTGTGGGTGCTGGCGATGGTCGTCTCCCCGGTGAGCATCTACCTCCTGTTCCCCCTGTTCTTCCTCTATCTGCGGGTGATGGACGACGTCCGCGGCGTCGTCGCGGTCCTCGCGGCGACGGCGGCCTCCGTGCTCACCCAGGCGCCGACGGGCCTGACGATGGGCGGTGTCATGGGGCCGGCGGTGTCCGCGGCGGTGGTGCTGGCCATCCACTACGCCTTCCGTACGCTGGTGCGCATCAGTCGCGAGCGCGAGGAGCTGATCGCGCAGCTCATCGCCACACGCACACAGCTCGCGGAGACCGAGCGGGCCGCCGGCGTCGCGGAGGAACGCCAGCGCCTGGCCCACGAGATCCACGACACGGTCGCGCAGGGGCTGTCGAGCATCCAGATGCTTCTCCACTCCGCTGAACGCGACCTCCAGAACCTCGGCCTGACGGAGCAGCAGCTGGCCGGGCCCAACCGATTCATCTCCCTCGCCAGGACCACGGCCCGGGACAATCTGGGAGAGGCCCGTGCGATGATCGCGGCCCTGCAGCCGGCGTCGTTGTCGGAGACGTCACTGCAGGGGGCACTCGAGCGGATGGCCTCGGGTTTCGCCGCGGCGGGGGAGCTCACCATCGAGGTCGGAGTGGAAGGCGACGGGCGTCAGCTGCCCATGCGCACCGAGGCGGCGCTGCTGCGGATTGCGCAGGGGGCGGTGGGTAATGTCGCCAAGCACGCCGGGGCGACCCGCTGCCGGGTGACGGTGACCTACGAACCGGACGAGGTGCGTCTCGACGTCGTCGACAACGGGAGCGGCTTCGACCCCTCGGAAGTGGAGCAGCGCCCCGCCGGGCTCGGTCACATAGGTCTGGACGCCATCCGCCAGCGGGCCGCTGAACAGGGCGGAAGCCTCGAGGTGGAGTCCTCCCCCGGCTACGGCACCGCGGTGTCGGTGGCAATCCCCCTGCCGGTGGGCGCCGCGCCGGGGGCTACACTCGAAGCCGACCCAAGTTCGGGGATCTGACCGGAAGGGACATGATGCCGTCATGATTCGAGTGTTGCTGGCCGACGACCACGAGATCGTCCGTATGGGACTGCGCGCCGTCCTCGAGGAGGCGGAGGACATCGAGGTCGTCGGCGAGGTCGCGACCGCCGACGCCGCCATCTCGGCCGCGCAGGCCGGCGGAATCGACGTCATGCTGATGGACCTGCGGTTCGGACCCGGGGTGGAAGGCACCCGGGTGGCCACCGGGGCAGAGGCCACCGCCCGGATCAGGGCCACCATGACCAACCCGCCGCAGGTTCTCGTGGTGACCAATTACGACACGGACGCCGATATCCTGGGCGCCATCGAGGCCGGCGCGGTCGGGTACATGCTCAAGGACGCCCCGCCCGCCGAGCTCCTGGCCGCCGTGCGTTCCGCCGCGGAGGGGGACTCGGCGCTCTCGCCGGTCGTCGCCGACCGGTTGATGACCAGGGTGCGTACCCCGCGCACATCGCTGACCCCCCGAGAACTGGAGGTGCTCACCCTCGTCGCTGCCGGCTCCTCGAACCGGGAGATCGGACATGAGCTCATGCTCTCGGAGGCGACGGTGAAGTCCCACCTGGTGCACATCTACGACAAACTCGGAGTCCGCTCGCGCACCTCCGCGGTGGCCGCCGCCCGCGAACAGGGCGTGCTCTAACGGCGGACGTCGGCGCGGGGGGCGTCCTCCGCGCGGGTTTCAGCGCTGACGGTCTGCGACCTCTTCGTGCCGGCGGGCTTCGGGTCCATCAGCCAGGCGGTCACGCAGCCGAAGAGGATCCCCCAGAAAGGTGCGGTGATGCCCAGCAGGGTGATCTCGGAGACGGTGACCAGGAAACACACCAGGGCGCCGGTCGAGAACGGCCCCGAGAATCCGGCGAGGAAGGCGTTCTTCAGCGGGGTGAGCATGGCGATGCCCGCGAGTGCGGCGACGAAGGACGCCGGCATGGCGAGCATGAAGCCCACGAAGGCGGGTGAGAACAGCCCCACGGCGACGGCGCCGAGGGCGGTGACCATCGCGGCCGCGTAGTGCCGCTCGCTGCGCGGCCCGGAGGTGATGAGCGCGTTGGTCGGGCCTGTGAGACAGGTGGTGACGTTGCCGATGAGCGCCATCGGGATGGAGACGAGACCGCTGGCCGCCGCGGCGAGGTTGACGCCCGGCCGGTGCCCGGCGGCCCGCAGCACGGCCACGCCCTGCCCGTTCTGGACGATGACCACGGTGATCGCCAACGGAATCACCAGCTCGATCATGGCGCCGGTGGAGAACTCGGGGGCCGTGAACACCGGGGCGGCGACGAGCCCGTCGTCGAGGATCCCGGAGCCCAGGCGGCCCGCGGCCAGAGCGACGGCCGTGCCCACCACCGCGGCCACCGCCACCGGCGGTGCCACCGCTGCCACTCTCGGGACGATCCCGAGGGCGACGAAGACGATGATCATCGGGAGGGCGATGAGGGGGTCGCCGGTGGCCGCGGTGATCAGGTCGAGGCCGAAGCGCAGGAAAATGCCGGCGACCATGGCCATGACGATCGTCGGCGGCAGGATGGCCATGATCCGCCCGATGAGCCCCGTCCACCCCAGGAGGAACACCAGGACGCCGGTGGCCAGGTAAGCCCCGATTACCTCGCCGAAGCTCAGGTGCGTCAACGCGTCTCCGGCGAGCACCGTGCCGGGAATGGTCCAGAAGTACGCCTGCGGGCTGCGGTAGAGCCAGGTCAGGAGCAGGGTGAGCAGGCCGTTGCCGAGGAACGCCCCGAAGATCCACGAGGAGGTCTGGCCGGGATCCAGGTTTCCGGCGGCGGCGGCCGCGAGAATCACGGCGATCGGGCCGGAGGCGGAGAAGATCAGGGCGACGAGCCCGTTACCGATCTCCTGGGGGCCGAGGTCGCGGCCTATCTCCCGCAGCGAGGGGCGGGGCAGGTGCGGTCTCTCGATCGCGAGCAGTGGTGACAGAGCCATGGCCCATAGTGTGGCATGGGACACGTTCAACGGCCACGGGCCCACCCCCTCACTGCGGCCGGAAAAGGGTGTTCAGGGGCGCCGCGGAGCCATTGATCCAGCTGAAGGGGTATGCCGCATGTTCGCATGGCGTACGCAGGTACCCCCAACGAACGGTGTTGCGGAGGATGTCGGCTGCGTTACTTGCCCTGCGCCTCGTTGTAGGCGTCCACGATCCGCGCCGGGATCTTACCGCGCTCGGATACTTCGAGACCCTCGGCGCGGGCCCATTCACGGATCGCGCGGGAGCGCTTGGCGGATGCGGATGAGGTCTGCCGGTTCGTCGTGCGCTGCGGCCCGGTGGCGGGCGCGGGGCGCGCCGCGGAGATCCACGGCTCCACCGCGGAACGGAAGTCCGCGGCATTCTTTTCGGACAGGTCGAGAACATAGTGGTTGCCGTCGACGCTGAAACGAATGGTGTTCACTTCATCGTCCTTGAGGGGGGAATTGTCGATGTCGTCGAAGTACTGGGTGATTTCACGGCGGGCCATGAGGGAATTCTCCTTTAGGTGGTGGGTTGGCCATTGAAATGGCCAACCCCGGAATTGCTTCCTCATTCTAGTGCCTGTGCGGTCAATCTGTTACTACGTCTTAAATAGTAAAAGCGGAAACAGAATAACCGCCAAATTGTCCACTCCAGAAACAATTCAGCGGCCAAATTCAGGGCTCTACTCGCCCTGATGTCAGGGGCGGCGGAGGCGGTCCTGAATTTCGACTGTCACCGCATCAATATCGCGGGAAATGGTGCTGTGGGCCCGGCGGCGCTGTTCAGGAGTCATGAATTCGGCGTTGTCGGCGGCGGTCTCCAATTCGGCGAGCCGTTCCTTCACGTCCTGCACGAATCCGGTGGGCAGCTGCCGGTCGTCGAGGTTCTCGCGGACCCCGTCGATGCGCGCCTTGAGATCCGCTCCGTGGCCGGAGAAGCGGGCCAACTGATCTGCGGAAACGCCGACCCGGCGTGCCTTCGCGTCGACGAACTGTTCCCGGCCGGAGGTGATCGCCCGGTAGATGAGCGGCAGCGTCACCGGTAGCGCGACGCGCGCCAGGGACGAATAGCGCTTGAAGGTGTCGGCGTTGAGTCGGCCCGCCCGCAGCTGCTCGAGGGTGCTCTTCGCCATCTTCTCCTCGTGCTTGCGTTTCGCCTTCAGCCCCTTCTTCTCCTCCTTCAGCAGGCCCTTCTCGTACTTGTGCAGCAGCCGCTCCCGCTTGAGCTGGAGCTTCGCCTCTTCCTTCGCCTCGTGCCTGGCGCGGACCTTGGCCGCCTGCACCTCTGCCTTGGTCTTGGCGCGGCTCTTACGGATGGCCTCGAAAATGCCCATGTCTTTTCAGCCTTTAACTTCCGGAGTGAATGGTCTGGTTCAACTTTACCTGTGCTCGTGGGATAAGCTCACGACATTGTGATTGCCCAGCACGTTAGCCCCGCTGATCTGGTGGGCTGCCGTTACCGGCAGGTCCAGCGGGCGCATCATCCCGAGATTCCGCGCGCCAGAGCGGCCGCGATGCGGCAGGCGAGGTTCGACGCCGCCCGCGCCGCCGTCCATGCCCGGCTCCCCGTCGGTGCCGCGCTGGGCGACCGGCGCCGTTTCCTGCGTATCGACGTCGCCGCGCACCGGCTCGACGCGGACGAGGACACGTTCGCCGCGGAGCTCGCGACGCTGGAGGCGTTGGCCGCCCAGGCCGACCTCATCACCGGTGCCGTGTTCGCCGGAATGTCGGAGGGCATCAGTTGGCGGACGGGCGTCGACCTGCTCGTGCGCCGTCCCGACGACACCTATCTGCCGGTGGTGATCAGCAACCACCGGGTGGCCCGCCCCGACGCCCGCTCCGCCACTCCGGTCATCGCCACCTCCCGCCTGGGGCTGGGGGCGCCCGTTGAGGGCGCCTTCCGGCTGCGCCACCACGCCGCGGACGGCTACCGCCTGGCCTTCGCGGCCCGCGCGCTGGCGGAGCTCGGGCTGGATTCCGGGGTGGGCGGTTCCATCGGCCAGGACCGCAGCCGCGCGTTCCTCACCCCGACCGCGCCGTTGCAGCCGGCGCTCGACGCCGCCCTGGCAGTGGACCTGCCCACCGGCCCGCGCCGGGTGAAGGAATGCGCCACGTGCCGTTTCTGGCCGTTGTGCGAGGCTGATCTCCGCGCGGCCGACGACATCTCCCTCTCCCTCCCCGGGGACCGGGCCCGCGACTTCCGGGAGCGGGGTATCACCACCGTGCAGGGTCTCATCGACGCCGGCCTCGGGCAGGCCAGCGACCTGGCCGCAGCCTGGCGGGAGGGGATCGTCCTCCTCCGCAAGGTGGACACGGTGACCGCGCCGGCGACCGACGTGGAGATCGACGTCGACATGGAGGCGTACCTCGACCAGGGCGCCTACCTGTGGGGAGCTTTCGACGGCGAGCGCTACCACCCCTTCGTTACCTGGATCGCGCTCGGCGGGGACGCCGAGGCCGAGAACTTCGCCCGCTTCTGGGACTGGCTGATGGGCCGGCGCGCCCGGGCGCGCGCCGAGGGCCGGACGTTCGCCGCGTACTGCTGGTCGAACAACGGCGAGAACCACTGGCTGAGGATGTCCGCCCGCCGCTTCGCCGGACGGACCTTCGGCGACGTCCGTGTGCCCAGCGAGGCGGAGGTGCAGGAGTTCATCGCCGGTGACGAGTGGGTCGACGTGTTCAAGCTGGTGCGGGCCCAGCTGGCGGGGCCCTCCGGGCTGGGGTTGAAGGTGGTCGCCCCCGAGGCGGGGTTCAACTGGGACGTGGGCGATTTCGACGGCGAGGAATCGGTCAACGCCCGCCGCATCTCCCGTGGTTCGGACGCCGCCGCGATGCACGCCCGGTCGCAGTTGCTGCGCTACAACGAGGACGACTGCCGCGCCACTGCAGCCGTGCGGCACTGGCTCCGCGCGGGTGCGCCGGGGACTCCGCGCCTGGGTGCGCGGTAGGTCAGGAGGGGCGTCGTCGCAAGGCGACGGCGATGACGAGCACCAGGAGGAGGATGCCGGCGAGGGCGAGGACGAAACCGGCCCAGCTCGTGCTCATGAACACCGCGCCGGTCGCCGCGCCGACCAGTGAGGATCCGGCGTAGTAGCTGAACAGGTACATGCTCGAGGCCTCCGCGCGGTCGTCGGTGGCGGCCAGGCCGATCCAGCTGGAGGCGGTGGAGTGCATGGCGAAGAACGCCGCGGTGAACAGGAACAGGCCCAGCAGGGCCAGGGGGAGCCAGCCGGCCGCCGTGGCGAGCAGGCCCGCCAGCATGAGGGCGGCCCCGCCGGTCAGGACGTTGCCCCGCCCGAACTTCTCCGCCATCGCGCCCGCCCGGGCAGAGCTCCATGTACCCGAGAGGTACATCAGGAAGACCACGCCCACCAGGGCGGGGGAGAGGCCGAAATGGTCGATCATCCGGAAACCGAAGTAGTTGTACAGCGACACGAACGTGCCCATGCCCACGAATGCGATCAGGAAAAGGCCCAGCAGCTGCGGGTTCTGCAGGTGCCCGACCATGGCGGTGATCTCGCTGCGCAGGCCGATCTGTTTCGGGGTGAAGTTCTTCTGCCGGGGCAGCAGGACCGCCATGAGGACGGCTGTGAACAGCGCGATCGCGGCGGTGATCAGCAGCGCGGTGCGCCAGTCGGTGATCTCGAGCAGCCCCGCCGGGATGAGGCGGCCAGTCAGCCCGCCGACGGTGTTGCCCGCGATATAGAGGCCCATCGCCCGGCCCAGGGCCGCGGGGTCCAGTTCCTCGGCCAGCCAGGTCATGGCCACCGCCGGCACGCCGGCTATCGCGATGCCCTGCAGGCCGCGGAGCGCGATGAGCGCCGCGGCGTTGGGGGCCAGGGGGATGAACAGGCCGAGGGCGGTGGCGGCCAACGCCGAAATGATCAGGATCCGGCCCCGGCCGAATCGCTCGGAGAGGATCGACATCGGAACGATGCACACCGCCAGCATGCCCGTGGTGGCGGAAACGGTGAGGGCGGCCTCCGTCGGGGTGATGTTCAGGTCCTCGACGAGTATGGGCAGCAGCGCCTGTGTTGCGTACAGGGCGTTGAAGGTCGCCAGGCCGGCCGCGAGCATGGCGAGGACGGCACGGCGGTAGTCGCGGTCGCCGTGCCGCAGACCGGTCAGGTTGGACATTCACCCATGGTCGCCCAACGGGGATCATGTGTAAAATACCTCAAACAGTCGGTCTCGATACGATCGATGCATGAGAGATATTTCCGCCGTCGACCTGCATGGTTTCATCGCCGTCGCAGAGTCCGGACACCTCACCGCCACGGCTGCCGAGCTGGGCGTTCCCCAGCCGACCCTCACCCGGCGGATCCGTCGGGTGGAGGGCGCCGTCGGAGCGGACCTCTTCGACCGCGCCGGGCGGCAGATGGCGCTCAACGCCCGGGGCCGCGCGTATCTTCCGCATGCCCGTGCCGTGCTCGCGGAGCTGGAGGTCGGCCGGACGAAGGTCGCCCGCCTCATGGACCCCGAGCGCGGCACGGTCCGCCTCGACTTCATGCACTCCCTGGGCACCTGGCTTGTTCCGGACCTGCTCCGCGACTACCGGTCGCTGCACCCGGGCGTGGACTTCCGCCTCCATCAGGGGGCGGCGCGTGCCCTGGTCGACCGCGTGCTCGCCGACGCCGCCGACATCGCCCTCGTCGGCCCCCGCCCAGCCGAGGCGGGCGGCATCCTCGGTTGGCACCAGCTGGAGTTGCAGCACCTGGCACTGGCTGTCCCGGAGGGGCACCGCCTGGCCGGGGAGGGGCCCGTCGACCTGCGCGAGGCGGCGGGGGAACCCTTCGTGGGCATGCTCCCGGGCTACGGCACCCGCCTGCTGCTCGACCGCATCGCCGGAGAGCTCGGTTTCCACCCGAACCTGGTGTTCGAGTCGATGGAGCTGACCACGGTGGCGGGACTTGTGTCCGCGGGGCTGGGCGTGGCGCTCCTGCCGCTGGACGACCCTTACCTGGCGCCCGCCGGTATCGTCCTGCGGCCGCTCGATCCGCCCCGGCACCGGGAACTCGGGCTGGTGTGGCGCGCCGGGGCAGGCGAGGCGCCGCCGGTGGACCAGTTCCGCCGCTTCGTCCTGGCCCGCTGAACAGGGCCCGGTAACGCCGGACGCCGCCGGCCCCGGTGGGGGAAGGCGGCGTCGAAAGCAGTGGGGGTTACTTCGCGGCAGCGTAACGCTGTGCGACGTCCTCCCAGTTGAAGACGTTCCAGACTGCCTTGACGTAGTCAGCCTTGACGTTCTTGTACTGCAGGTAGAAGGCGTGCTCCCACATGTCCAGCATCAGCAGCGGGGTCAGGTTGATGGAGATGTTGCCCTGCTGGTCGGTCAGCTGCTCGATGACGAGGCGGCCGGCGATGTGGTCGTAACCCAGGACGGCCCAGCCGGAGCCCTGCAGGCCCAGTGCCGCGGCGTTGAAGTGCGCCTGGAACTTCTCGAAGGAACCGAAGTCGCGGGTGATGGCCTCGGCCAGCTCGCCGGTGGGCTCGCCGCCGCCGTTCGGGGAGAGGTTCTTCCAGAAGATGGAGTGGTTGGTGTGGCCACCCAGGTTGAAGGCCAGGTTCTTGGACAGCGCGCGGACGCGGTCCGGGTTGGCCTCGCCGTTGCGCTCCGCCTCCAGAGCCTCCAGGGCGGCGTTGGCGCCGCCGACGTAGGTGGCGTGGTGCTTGGAGTGGTGCAGCTCCATGATCTCGGCGGAGATGTGCGGCTCGAGGGCGTCGTAGGCGTAGTCGAGCTCGGGAAGTTCGTAGACTGCCATGTTGTTCTCTTTTCTGTCGTATCAGCAAGGGACGCTCCCGACTGTACCGCCGGGAAGCGCTCTGCCACCATGATAGGGGAAAGAATCAATTCCGCAACGATAGTGTTGTCTAATTGCATTATTGCAGGTGGCGGCGGGGTAAGGGGCGGGCGTAGGCTGGTCGGCATGTCATGGATGTTTGCCAGAACCCCTGAACTCGTGCCCGCCGACCGGGCCCTGCCCGGTCGGGAAACCCCCGTCCTGGACAACCCCCGCCCGCACGCCGTCCTGGGCACCCCGATCACCGGCCCGTGGCTCGAGGGGCAGCGCTCGCTCCTTGTGGGCATCGGCTGCTTCTGGGGCGTGGAGAAGATGTACTGGGAGACGCCCGGCGTCGTCGGCACCTCCGCCGGCTACGCAGGCGGGACGACGAAGAACCCCACCTACCGGGAGGTGTGCTCCGGGCGGACGAACCACGCCGAGGTCGTCGAGGTCGTCTACGACCCGTCGAAGGTGTCCCTCCGCGAACTCGTCG
This sequence comes from Corynebacterium marinum DSM 44953, assembly GCF_000835165.1. Taxonomy (NCBI): domain Bacteria; kingdom Bacillati; phylum Actinomycetota; class Actinomycetes; order Mycobacteriales; family Corynebacteriaceae; genus Corynebacterium; species Corynebacterium marinum. The sequence continues at coordinate 2,475,873 of NZ_CP007790.1, read as the reverse complement.
CCGCCGCGTTGGAGGGGCACGACCCGACCCAGGGCATGCGCCAGGGCAACGACGTGGGCACCCAGTACCGCTCCGCCTTCTACACCGTCGGGGAGCGGGCGGAGGAGGAGCGCGACGAGATCAAGGCGATCGTCGACTCCTACGCCGCCCAGCTCAAGGAGCACGGCTTCGGCGAGGTGACCACCGAGGTCAAGACGCTCGCCGAGACGGACTCGGGCGCCTACTATCTCGCCGAGGACGAGCACCAGCAGTACCTGCACAAGGTGCCCCACGGCTACTGCCCGCACCACTCCACCGGAGTGGCGTGCCGACTGCCGGACTAGTGCCAGACAATCTCGTCGAGGCTGCTCACGGAGGGGCCGGGTTCACGTGAAACCCCCTCCCGCACCAGGTGGATCGCGGCCAACCCGGCGCGCCGGGCGCCTTCGACGTCGTTGGCCCAGGAGTCGCCGACCATGACCGTCTCGGCCGCCCGCACCCCCAACCTGTCGAGCGCGCCGAGGTAGGCCTCGGGCCGGGGCTTCGGCGAGCCGAGCTCGACGGTCGCGCACATCACCATCCCCTCGCGCCACAGGCCGGTGCCCTCCATCTTCGCCTGCTGCATGGCCGCCGCGCCGTTGGTGAGGATCCCCACCTTCAGCCCGGCCGCCAGCGCGTTGTCGAGGGAGGGGCGGGCGTCCGGGAACGCCCGCCAGTTAGCCCGGTACACGCGCAGGTAGTACTCGTAGAGCTCGAGGGCCTCCCCGTCGCTCAACTCCGGCCGGCCGAGGAACTCCCGGCACCGTTCGATGCGCTGGCCCAGGTGGCTGACCTCGCCGTTCTCGAAGCGGGTGAACCAGAGTCTCTCGATGGCCGACCAGCGGTCCCACTGGTTGCCGGGAAGTCCGAGGGAGCTGCACCAGGCGTCGACGCCCGCGCGGGCGGCGTGGTCGTGGTCGACGAGCGTCCCGTCCAGGTCGTAGAGGACGGCGGCCGTGCGGGCTGGGAGATGCATGGACTCAGCGTAAATGACCCGGCCAGTCCGGGGCCATGCAGGTTAAGCGGACATGAAATATTGCCCGCCCGCCTGACAGGGACGCTCTCCAGGGGGGACAATGAGCGCCGTGAGGAAGACAGGGCAGCACCGAACCAGCCCCCGGATCACGCGACGGGGTCTTCTCCAGGGCACCCTCATCGCCGGCGCGGCCGCGACCGCGCCCAGTTCGCTGACTCGCGTGCGCGCCTCCGACGTCCAGGCCTACGGCGACGCGGACCTCGACGCGCTCCACGCCCCCAGCCCCTACGGCGACCCGGAGCACCACGCTTTCATGCACGGCGTCGCCTCGGGTGATCCGCTGCCCAACTCCGTCATCCTGTGGACCCGGGTGACCCCGACCCCGGACGCGGTGCCGGGCTCCGGCGCCGGCCCGGACGTGCAGCTTCGCTGGGAGGTCGCGGAGGATCCGGAGTTCACAACTGTGGCCCGCGCGGGCACCGTGACCGCCAGCGCGATGAACGACCACACCGTCCACGTCGACCCCTTCGGTCTGCGCCCCGGCACTGTGTACCACTACCGTTTCACCGCGCTCGACGGCGCGCACGCGGGCCGGACGTCCCGGGTCGGCCGGACACGGACGGCCCCGGCGGATGATGCGGACGTCGATACGCTGCGGCTGGCGGTGTGCTCGTGCGCGAACTTCGAGGCGGGTTATTTCTCCGCCTACTCCGACATCGCGCGGCGGGCCTACGCCGGGGAAATCGACGTCGTCGTCCACATGGGCGACTACCTCTACGAGTACGCCTCGGGCGAGTACGCCGGGAAGTACGGCGTCGTCCGCCCGCACGTGCCCACCTGGGAGATCCGCACCCTGGCGGACTACCGTTCCCGTCACGGCCACTACCGGCGGGACGTGGAGCTGCAGCTGGCGCACGCCGCGGCGCCCTGGGTGGTCACGTGGGACGACCACGAGATCGCCAACGACTCCTGGGCCGGCGGGGCGGAAGGCCACGACCCCTTCCACGGTGACTGGGGGACGCGCCGCGACGCCGCGATGCAGGCCTACCTCGAATGGCTCCCCGTCCGCGGCACCGCGCCCTCCCGCGGCGGACGCATCTACCGCACCCTGCGGTACGGGCGGCTCGCGGAGGTCCAGATGCTCGACCTGCGTTCCTACCGCAGCGCGCCGGGGATGATGCACCCGGCGCAGCGCAACAGCATCGACCGCACGATCATGGGCTCCGAGCAGTTCGAGTGGCTGGCCAACCGCCTGAACACCGGCAACGCGCGCTGGAACCTCATCGGCACATCCGTGATGATGGCCCCGCTCAACCTCATCCATATCGACCAGGCCGTGCGTTCGCAGCTCGCGGGGATGGTCGGCTTCGACGTCGCCGGAACCCCCGTCAACGTCGACCAGTGGGACGGCTACACCGCCGACCGGGACCGCCTGCTCGATCAGCTGGCCCGGGGCCACGGCCGCAACGTCTTCCTCACCGGGGACATCCACTCCGAATGGGCCGGGGACATCCACCACCGCGGCCGTGTCGTCGCCGCCGAGCTGGTCTGCTCGTCGGTGACGGCCGCGAACATCGACGAGCAGGTCGGACTCGGCGAGGACAACCCGCTCTCCCGGACCGCCGAACACCACGTTCTGGCGCACAACCCGCACATCCGGCACGTGGACCTCGACGCCCACGGCTACGCCACCCTCACCGTCCGCCCGGACCACGTCGAGATGGCGTGGCACCGGGTCGTCGACGTCACCGTGGCGGGCTCGCCGGTGGTGGCCGGGCCCGTCCTGCGTTACGACGGCTCCCGGATCACCGCTTGACGGCGTCGCGCCGGATGAACATCTCCGCCCTGCGGGCGAGGGCCCGGTCCAGCCGGACGGAGGCATGGTCGCCGAGCACTGCGTCCCAGTACCAGAGCATCTCCGCGTGGTAGTTGTGCCCGTGGCCCCCGGGGACGAACAGCGAGGTCAGCTGGTCTAGGCCGACCTGCCACCCCGTGATGAACGGCACCCACCGCATCCCGTGGAACACGTCCAGGTGCTGGGGGCGGGGGGCCGGCACGCCGCGGGAGCCCGGCTCGGTGAGCCAGTCGGGGCGCCGCCAGAACAGGTCCGAATCCCACCAGACGATGGGGTCCGAGGCGTGCTGCGCCACCACCACCCGGGGATGCTCCCACCCGTTGGCGTAGGCCATGCCGGTGAACTCCTGCCACAGGTGGTCGGGGTGGGAGACGAAGCGGACGTGCCGTCCGCCGTCGACGACGGGGAGGCGTTCGGGGGAGCCGGCGTCGCGGGCGTCGGTCAGCTCGCGCAGCAGCCGGGTGAAGCGGGGGGAACCGGAGATGACGGCGCCGTCGGTGCGCGCCAGGAGGTCCTCGAGGCCGTCGAAGGAGGCGGCCACCCCGTAACCGCCGAGGGACTCCCCGGCGACGTAGAACTTCGGCCGGTCCTCCGGATCCATCCGGTCGAGCCGGTCGAGGAGCGCGGACAGGAGGATCCGGGAGGCGCGGACCGGGGTGTCGCGGTCCACCAGGTAGGACACGGCCGAGGGCAGGAAGGAGTACTGCATGGCCACGGTGGCGCAGTCCCCGCCGGTGAGGAACTCCACCGCGTCCACCGACCAGTCCGTGATCCACCCGGTGCCCGCCGAGGTCTGCATGACCAGGGTGTCCCGGCGGAAGGCCCCGGTGCGGTCCATTTCCGCGAGGATCAGCCGGGCCGCGGACTCCAGCGAGCGGCCCTTCACCAGTCCCACGAAGATCCGGATCGGCTCGCGGGCACCGGGCAGGCCCGTGACCTCAGCAATCTGCCTGGCACGCGGCCCCAGCGACAAGACGGCCCGCCCCTGCGAACCCACCGCCGACCACCGCTCGAGTGACCAGGGGGAACCCGAGCGTTCCGGCTCCCACGGCATGCTGGTGCCGGGGAACACGGACTTGTTGACCTTCTCCGCCCGCCGGGACAGACCCGCCAGGATCCTTCGCACGAGCACCCGGTCGCTCAGGACCAGCACCAACCAGGTCATCCCCCCGGCGGTCAGGGACCACGCGACGCTCAGGGGCATCCAGCGGGACAGACGCCGGCCCATGTGGTCCACGGAGACCTGTGCCGCGTCGCCGAGCAGGAGCAGGATGCCGTACCCTGCCGTCCCCACGAGGCCGCCGGCCAGCGCATGGGAGGGACCGCGCTGCCTCTCCACCCGCACCAGGCGGGCCTGCTGCCGCTGGCGACGGAGACTCTGGAGGACAGCGGTCGCGGTCACCACCGCCACCGCGGTATGGCCGGTGTCCTTCCAGAACCGCCGTACCCCGGCCGGGGGGTGGATGTCATGGTGGCTCAGCCACCGGTTCACCGTCCAGGCGAAACCGGTGCCCGCGACATGGCCCACCCCCTGGCAGATGGCGACGTTCGCCGCGGTCACCCACCACGGGCGGGGCAGCAGGGACGGGGAGATCGCCCACCACGTGCTCATCTCCGCGCCCAGGATCCCCGCGCCGAGGTTCGCCGGGAGTCGTCGGCGGCGGGTCATCCGGAAACCGGGCATGAGGTCCGCGGTGACCTCCAGCGCGAACGCCACTCCCCTCAGGCCGTGCGCCGCTGCGGGGGCCGCGACGGCCAGAAGTTGGTGGTGCAGGCGGCGGGAGACCCTCATGAGGGCTGATTCTGGCAGAGCGTCGACGGGTCTGCAGATCTTCCTGCGGAGCCCGCCCGTTCAGACGACAATGGGAACTGCCCCGAACCTCGACAGACCGGAGATCCCCGTGCGAACTGCAGTCGGCAACAAGATCGTGCTCATCGGCGCCGGCGACGTGGGCGTCGCCTATGCCTACGCGCTGGTGAACCAGGGCACGGTCGACCACCTGGCCATCATCGACATCGACAAGCGGAAACTCCGCGGCAACGTCATGGATCTCAACCACGGGGTGGTGTGGTCCAGCTCCCGTACCCGCGTCACCGAAGGCACCTACGGAGACTGCGCCGATGCCGCGATCGTGGTCATCTGCGCGGGTGCCGCGCAGAAACCGGGCGAAACCCGGCTGCAGCTGGTGGACAGGAACATGAAGATCATGAAGTCGATCGTCGATGAAGTCATGGCGGCCGCCTTCGACGGTATCTTCATCGTCGCAACGAACCCGGTGGACATCCTCACCTACGGCGTGTGGCACTACTCCGGTCTGGACCACCGGCAGGTCATCGGCTCCGGCACCATCCTGGACTCCGCCCGCTACCGCTTCATGCTCGGCGAGCTGTCCCGGACCTCGCCCACGTCGATCCACGCCTACATCATCGGTGAACACGGCGACACGGAGCTGCCGGTCATCTCCTCCGCCACCATCGCAGGCGTGCCCCTGTCCTCCCGGATGGAGCGGGAGGAGGGCTTCGAGAAGCGCATCGAGACGATCTTCGAGGAGACCCGCGACGCCGCCTACGAGATCATCGACGCCAAGGGTTCCACCTCCTACGGGATCGGCATGGGGCTGGCGCGCATCACCAAGGCGATCATCCAGAACCAGGATGTCGCGCTCCCGGTGTCCGCCCGCCTGGCGGGCGAATACGGCGAGAACGACCTCTACATCGGCACCCCGGCGATCATCAACCGTTCCGGCGTCGCCCGTGTGGTCGAACTCCCCCTCAGCGCCCGCGAGCAGGAGCGTTTCACGCATTCCGCAGCAACTCTGCGCGCCATTCAGGAGGAGTTCTTCCCGCCTGCCCCGGCCGTGCCGTAGGCCATGTTCAAGATGCCGGAACTCCCGATCGGGGGCACAATGGGAAGGTATTACCCACCATCTCGCGCGTACGGAGGTTGGCAGTGGACGACAGGCTGCAGGAACTGATCAACCAGGTCGACCACCTCATCGAGGCGCTCGTGGCGGAGGAGGAGCGGCGGGCCGCGGCCATGGGCAGGGTCGCGGAGAACCACCGCCGCGGCGCCGTCAACCTCGTGCACTACGCGGAGCTGCGGGGCCACGACATCCGCAAGATGCAGAACGAGCTCTCCGCCATCGGCGCGACCCGGTTGACCACCACGGAACCGGCCGTCCTCGCCCGCCTGCAGGCGGCCCGCAACGTCCTCTCCGCGTATGCGGGCGAGGAGCTGAAGTACCGGGGCGCGGAGGTCAGCGACGCCTTCGCGCTGGCGGACGACATCCTCGAGGAGCACGCCACCACCCTGTTCGGCGAGTCCTCGGAAGAAACCCACTCGCGCATCATGGTCACTCTCCCCACCGAGGCCGCGCACGACCTCGAGCTGGTCCGCGGCTTCGCCGACGCCGGCATGGAGCTGGCCCGCATCAACTGCGCCCACGACGGCCCGGAGGTGTGGGAGCGCATGATCGCGCACGTCCACACCGCGGCCCGGGAGATCGGCCGGGAGATCAAGGTGGCCATGGACCTGGCCGGCCCGAAGGTCCGCACAGGCGAGATCGCGCCCGGCCCCGCCGTGGGCCGCGCGCGGGTCACCCGCACAAACACCGGACAGGTGATCACCCCGGCCAAGCTGTGGCTGACCCCCGACGACCTGTCCCCGGACCAGACACCCCCGGTCCCCGCCGACCTGCCGGGCCGCCCCGCCCTGGCGCTGCGGGTCGACCCGGAGTGGCTGGAGAAGCTGACCCCGGAATCCGAGATCACCCTGCACGACACCCGCGACGCCAAGCGCAGGTTCACCGTCTCCCGCGTCGGGGACGGCGGGGTTCTCGCGGAGGGGCAGCGCAACGCCTACATCTCCAACTCCACCCTGCTGGAGCACGACTGGGAGAAGACCCGCGTCTCCGGTGTCCCCGCCACCGAGCAGCGCCTGCGCCTGTTCGCCGGCGACCGCCTTATCCTCACCGACGACCAGGCCCCCGCCGAGCCCGCCCCGGGCCGGACCGCGAAGATCAGCTGCACCCTGCCCGAGGCTGTCGGCGCCATCGAGGTCGGCCAGCCCGTGCTTTTCGACGACGGTTCGATCGCCGCCCGCGCCTACTGCCGGCACACCACCCCGGAGGGGCACACCGAGGTCGGCCTCGAGATCACGCGCGCCCGCCCCGAGGGCACCAACCTCGCCGCCTACAAGGGCATCAACCTGCCGCAGACCGATCTGCCGCTGCCCAGCCTCACCGGGGAGGACATCGAGGCGTTCCGTTTCGTCGCCGCCCACGGCGACATCGCCAACGTGTCCTTCATCCGCAACGCCGAAGACGTCGCGTTCGTCCTGGCCACGCTTGAGCGGATCGCCGAGGAGTCCGAAGACCCGGAGCGCGTGCGCAACCTGGGCATCGTGCTCAAGATCGAGACCATCCCGGCGTATGAGAACCTGTGCGGCGTCCTGCTCGAGGGGATGCGCCACCCCAACCTCGGCGTCATGATCGCCCGCGGCGACCTGGCCGTCGAACTCGGCTTCGAGCGGATGGCCGAGGTTCCGCGGCTCATCGCCCAGATGGCGGAGGCCGCCCACGTGCCCACCGTCATGGCGACGCAGGTGCTGGAGAATATGGCCAAGTCGGGGCTGCCCTCCCGCGCGGAGATCACCGACGCCGGCTACGCCCTGCGCTCGGAGGCCGTCATGCTCAACAAGGGGCCGCACATCACCGACGCCATCCGCATCCTGCACCGGCTGTCCACCAAGCTGGGCCGTTCCCAGCGCAAGAACCGTCAGCTGCTGCGCCGCATCGGCAGCTGGGTGCCCGACGGCAATGAATGACGACATGAAGATCATCGCCCACCGGGGTTACTCCGCGAAGTACCCCGAACTCACACGGCTCGCGTTCGAGAAGGCCCTGGAGCTACCGGTCCACGGGATCGAGTGCGACGTCCGCCTGACCCTCGACGGCGAGGTGGTACTCATCCACGACCCCGTCATCGACCGGGTCGCCAACGGCCGCGGCCGCGTCTCCACCGCCACCCTGGCCCGCCTGCGCGACCACAACTTCGGCGACGCGGAGCACCCCCAGCAGGTGCTCACCCTCCCTGAGGTGCTGGAGATGGTGAAGACGCACGACGACAAGCACATCTACATCGAGACCAAACACCCCATGCGCTACGGCCGCATCCTCGAGGAGCAGGTCGTGCGGGCGCTCCGGCACGCCTCGCTTCTCGACGACCCCCGCATCCACGTCATCTCCTTCTCCGCCGCCGCGGTCGCGCGCATGCGCCACCTCGCCCCGGGCGTCGACCGGATCCACCTGCGCCGCAAGATCGAGCGCTGGCTCAACCCCGTGGACACCCACCCCGGGCATCCCACGGGGCTCGGCGTCTCCCTGTGGCGGGCCCGCCGGCGGCCGGACCTCATCGGCAGCCACGGCCTGCCCACCTACCTGTGGACCGTCAATGAACCCGCCGACATGCTGTGGGCGCGGGACCGGGGCGTCGACATGATGGCCACCGACGAACCCGAACTAGCCCTCCGCACCCTCGGCGGCTGACCCGGGCGGGTATCTTTGACCCATGGCCAAGAAGAATCAGAAGAACGACAACCTGCCCGAGGGCATGAGCCGCCGCCAGGCGAAGCTCGCCGCCCGCGCCGCGGAACGCGCCGCCCTGGAAAAGGAGGCCCGCCCCTACGGCGGCCTCGGCGCTGAAGCGGACCTCGTCGCCCTGCAGGAGTTCGTCCCCTCCGCGGTGGCCAAGGTCGCCGTCAACGGCATCGACCGGGACGTCTACGTCGTCACCGTCCTGCCCGGCGGTTCCGCGGCACTCGTCCGCGAGGAGTCCGACGGCGGCGCGGGATTCGTCGCGCTGCAGACCGCGTCCCAGAGCCAGAGCCCGGGCCGCGACCTGGCTTACGCCCTCACCTGGCTCAAGGATGCGCAGCCCGGCCAGACCCTGGAGTCGGCCGTCGCCGACGGTTCCCAGCCCGCCCTGACCGAGCTGATCGACGCCGACGCCGCCCTCGAGATCACCGAGCACCAGGACTTCAACTGGTGGATCCCGGAGAGCGTCGAGCTCGACCAGGTCACCGGCCAGGCCCTCCAGGCCGCCAACGACTCCGTCGTGGAGTCCCACCGCGTCGACACCGAGATCCCCGGCGCCGTGTGGTGGGTCAACCCGGGCGGCGGCAAGGCGCACATCCGGTGGATCCGCCCCGAGGACCACGAGGACGCCCTGATCAACGCTCTCGCCCGCGTCGCCGCCCGCGGCGAGCTCAACCTGGGTGAGGGGACCAAGTTCGCCGGGGTATTCCGCACCCACGGCATCATTGTGCCCGTCTTCGACCTCGACCCGTCCGTGGCCGCCGATTCCTACGGCGCCGAACTCACCCGCGTGTCCGGGCTGGTTGACACCGAGATCGCCAACGACGCCCAGCTCACCGCCGACGAGCGCAAGCAGCTGCAGAACATCAAGTCCCGCCAGGTGACCATCCGCTAGTTCGACCCGCCCAGGCCGCCCACTCCCCGCGGGGTGGGCGGCCTTCTCCTTGTGGCGCCCCAGTTTCTGAAACGCCGGCCCGGCTAACGCATCGTGTCCCACAGGGCCTGTGCGCCGGCCAGGTCCCAGAGGACGACGTTGCCCACGGCGTAGTCGGCGAAGCCGCCGACAGGCACCGTCTCGGTCTGCACACCGCCGCGCATGGCCAGGCCGACGCGCGCGAGGTTCCACACGTGGTCGCTCTCGCCCACGGTGAAGGAGTTCGCGGTGTTACCCACCAGGGGGAAGAACTGGAAGGGGTTGAACAGGGTGTTGGGGGCGGTGGCCTCGTCGATGAGCGCGGCGAAGAACTCGCGCTGCCGGTCCACCCGGTCGAGGTCACCCAGCGGGGTGGCGCGGGTGCGCACGTAGCCCAGCGCCGTTGGTCCGTCCATCTCCTGGCAGCCGGCCTGGATGTCCAGCTGCGCCAGGGGATCGTTGATGGGCTCGGCGGGGCACAGTTCCACACCGCCGATGGCGTCGACGACGTTGGACAGCCCGCCCATGCCGATCTCCGCGTAGTGGTCGATGCGCAGCCCCGTGGCCTGTTCGACGGTCGCCGTCAGCAGCTGCGGGCCGCCGTAGGTGAAGGCGGCGTTGATCTTGTCGTCGCCGTAGCCGGGGATGGTGACGTACGAGTCGCGCGGCAGCGACACCAGCCGCGCCTGTCCGCCGGTGGGGATGTGGAGCAGCATGATCGTGTCGGTGCGGCCCACGCCGATGTCGCCGCCGGTGCCGAGGCGTGCGGCGTCCTCCTCGCTCATGCCCTGGCGGGAGTCGGAGCCGACGAGCAGCCAGTTCGTGCCGGCGGTGTTGGCCACGCGCTGCTCGGGCACCGCCTCCATGCGGTTGAGCTGCGCGTCGGCCCACAGCGTCAGCGACAGGCCGAGAACCAGGACGATGGCCAGGATCCAGCCCACCATGCGCAGCGGGCCGCCCCGGGAGCGGCGCGGAGTCCGGCGGCGGGGCGGTGCGGGCGGTGCGCTCTGGCGGGAGGGTGCGGACCGGGCAGGTGGTGCGGTCTGGCGGCTCGGCGCCGGCTGGTAGCGCGGCGGCTCCTCGCGGCGGGGCGGAATGTACTGCTGGGGCCGGTCGGCGGGTGCGGCTTCCCGCCGCGGGGGTCGTCGCCGCGGCTCGTTCCGTGCGGCGTCCGGCTGCCGTGGGGAGGGGGCGGGGCGGCGGCGGACGGGCCGGCCGTAGCGGTCGAGGAGCGGGCGGCCGTCGCGGCCCCGGACAATGTCATCGGAGTCGCGCTGCCTGGGGTCGCGTTCATGCATAGAAACAGACTAGTCAGACAGGCCCAGCCATGAGAGGTCGCCGCCGAGAGCGGAGTAGCCGACGAAGGCGACGGCGTCGATGAGGAAATGTGCGATGACCAGCGGCCAGACACGTCCGGTCCGCCAGTAGAACCAGCCGTAGAGCAGGCCCATGAGGATGTTGCCGAAGCCGGCGGACATCCCCTGGTAGAGGTGGTAACTGCCGCGGAGCAGGCTGGAGGCGGCCAACGCCGCAGGCAGTCCCCACCCCAGTTGCCGCAGGCGGGTGAGCAGGTACATCACCACGACGATCTCTTCGCCGAAGGCGTTGGCGAAGGAGAAGACGAGCAGGACGGGGACCTCGGTCCAGGGGTGCTCCAGAGTGGTGGGAATCACTTCCCGCGAGAATCCGAGGTGGACCGCCGCGGCGTAGAACGCGAGCCCGGGGACACCGATGGCCGCGGCCAACCCCGCGCCCCATCCGAGGTCCGACCAGCGCGGGCGCGGCAACCGGACCTGACCGGCGAGGAGATACAACGCCAGGGCACCGTAGGCGAACAGGGTCGCGGCGGACGCGAGCTGGAGGCCGAGATCGATCCACGGGCTGCGGGAGAGGGTCTGGTGGAGGGTGACCTGCTGCTCGTCGAGCGGGCGGGGGTCGAGTAGCGCGTCGGTGAGGCGCAGGAGCGCGCGGATGCCGGAGATGCCGAAGCTCACGGCCAGAACGATGAGGATCTCCGCCCACAGGCGCCGGCGGGTCATTCGTGGAGCTCCCGGGCGAGGGTGAGCAGGGCGGCGTCGGAAAGCGTGACCGCCCCGAGGTGCACGCCGACGGGCTGTCGGCCGGGCACGGGCCACGGCACGGAGACGGCCGCGCGGCCGGTCATGTTGAACAGTGACCCCCACGGCGACCAACGGGTCTGCCCGAGGAAGTTCCCTTCGGGATCCATCGACGCGAAGTGGCCGATGGGCGGGGGATCGGTGGTCGTCATGGGGGTCAGCAGGGCGTCGACGCCCCAGTACTCCGCGAGGTACTGCGGCAGGGCGTCGGCGTGGCGGTTGGCCTGGTCGATGCGGCCGCGACTGAGAGACCGGCCGTGGGCGCGCAGCCAACCGACGAGGTCCTTCGCCGGTCCGGGCAACCCGGCGAGCTTGGCGGTGAAGATCGTCCGGAAAGCCTCGAAGGTCTCCTCAGCGGAGGGGTAGGGGTGGACGTCGACGACGTCGTGGCCGGCCTCCGCCAGCTGCGCCGCGGCCTCGGCCGTCGCACGCAGGTGCACCTCGTCCACGGCGGAACCGGTGAACAACGGCTGGACGAGCACGCCGATGCGGCGGCGGCCCGGCTCCGGGGAGAGCCGGTGGAGGAAGGCGGCGTCGTCGAGGGCGCGGGTGATGAAACCCTGGGCCGCCAGGCGCGGGGCGGAGGGTTTGAAACCGACGACCCCGCAGGCCGCGGCGGGCACGCGGATCGAGCCGCCGCCGTCGGAGGCGTGCGCGGCGGGCAGGATCCCGCGGGCCACGAGCACGGCGGCGCCGCCGGAGGACCCGGCCGGGGTGCGCCCGGGCCACAGCGGGTTGTCGGGGAAGGGCAGGCCGGACGGCTCCGTGTAGATCGTCAGGCCGAGCTCGGCGGCGGCGGATTTGCCGGGGATGATGGCGCCGGCGTCGAGGAGCGCCCGGGCCGCGGGATCGGTGTCCCCGGCGGGGCGGGTGCGGTGCGCGGATCCGAAGGTGGTGGGCATGCCACGGACGTCCGAGAGGTCTTTGACGGGGATGAGCAGGCCGTGGAGGCGGCCGCGGTGCGCCGCGGCGAGCCGGTCCGCCAGTTCCGCCTGCTCGTGGGCCTGCTCCAGTGCCAGATGGGAGAAGCCGTGCTCGGCGGGCGTGAGACCGGCCAGCCGCCGCGCGAGTTCCTCGACCTGCTCCGCCGCGCCCACCTCGCCGCGGAGCAGCGCGGCGGCGAGGTGGCGCAGGGAAGTGGTCATGCGGACCAGAATACGACTGTCTAGGCTGGCAGACATGACTCAACCCGCCGTCACCGTCGCCTACCTCGGCCCCGCCGGAACATTCACCGAGGCGGCCCTCATCCGTTTCCAGGGCGCGGGGGCGTTCGGCGCCGGGGAGGTCGAACAACTGCCGGTCAGTTCGCCGCGCGAGGCGCTGGACGCGGTCCGCGTGGGACGCGCACAGTTCGCGTGCGTGGCCATCGAGAACTCCGTCGACGGTTCGGTGACCTCCACCTTCGACGCGCTCGTCGAGGACGGAGGCGTGCAGATCTACCATGAGCTGGAGATCGAGATCGCTTTCTCCATCATGGTCCGCCCCGGCGCGCGGCTGGCGGAAGCGAAGAAGTTCGCCACCCACCCGGTCGCCCACCAGCAGGTGCGAAAGTGGCTGGCGGCCAATATTCCCGGCGCCCAGTTCGTCCCCGCCTCCTCCAACGCGGCGGCCGCGCAGGCCGTCGCGGAGGGGCGTGCCGACGCCGCCGCAGCCCCCGACCGCGCCGCCGTGCTCTTCGGCCTGGATGTCGTGGAGAAGGGGGTGGCGGACATGGCCGGCGCGCGGACCCGTTTCGTGGTCGTCGGCCCGCGGGGCGTGCCCACGCCGCGCACCGGTTCCGACCAGACCACCGTCGTGTTCACCCTGCCCAACGAGCCGGGCACCCTCGTCGGGGCGCTCACCGAATTCTCCCTGCGCGGGGTGTCCCTGAGCCGGATCGAGTCGCGGCCGACGCGCCGGGAGTTCGGGACGTACCACTTCTACGCTGACCTGGTCGGCCACATCGACGACGCCCCCGTCGCCGAGGCGCTGCGCGCGCTGTGGTTGCGCGCCGAGGACATCAGCTACCTGGGTTCCTGGCCCACCCCGGGCCGCGGCGGCCGGGACGCGGCGCTCGCCGCCGACCTGGCCCGCCTGGAGCGCGCCGCCGCCTGGGTGGCCGCCGCACGTGAAGGAAAGGAACTGTAGCGACACCATGACCGGACGACTCATCCTGCTACGCCACGGACAGACCTACAGCAACGTCGCCCGTCGGCTCGACACCCGCCCGCCGGGTGCCGAACTCACCGACACCGGCCGCAACCAGGCGTGGAACGTCGGGGCGGAACTCGCCGAATTCTGCGGGGCGGGCAACGGCTCCCCGGGACGGCTCGGGGCGGTGGTCAGCTCCGTCGCGCTGCGGGCGCAGCAGACCGCGCTGCTGGCCATGAACGCCTTCGAACAGACCGCCGGGCTGCGGGAGCACGAGATGCGGATCGACGTCGAGACGGGCCTCCACGAGATCTACGCCGGCGACCACGAGATGCTCGCCGACGACGACTCCCACCGTTCCTACGCCACGGCCCTGCGCGGTTGGCTCGACGCCGACGACACCGCCCGCATCCCCGGCGGGGAAACCTACCTCGAACTCATGACCCGCTACCGGCCGAGGATGGAGGATCTCGCACTCACCCACCTGGGCAACGGGGCGGCCAAGGACGTCCTGGTGGTCAGCCACGGAGCAGCGATCCGCACCATGGCCACCCACGCCGCCGGCGTCGACCCCGACTTCGCCTACGCGGGTTACCTGGGAAACTGCCGTTTCATCGTCCTGGAGCCCCGCGACCGGCCCTTCGGCCAGTGGAACCTCGTGCGTTGGGCGGACGTCGAGCACCAGATCTGAGCGGCCCGGGCCGCGGCGGAGGTCCCGCGGTGTCAGCCCCAACCGAGCCGGTGCAGCGCTTCTTCATCCATGCCGAAGTAGTGGCCGACCTCGTGGAACACCGTCACCATGACTTCCTCGGCCAACTCTTCCTCGGAACGGCAGTGCGCCTCCAGGGCGGCCTTGTAGATGAAGATGGCGTCCGGCAGGAAGCCGGTGTGGTCGAAGGTGCGCTCGGTCAGCGACACCCCCTCGTAGAGACCGAGGATCTCGGGCTGGTCCTCGTTGACGTCGCGCACCAGCACGACGACGTTGGTCATGCGCCGGGCGAATTCCTCGGGGATGCGGTCGAGGGCGTCGTCGACCATCTCGTCGAAACGCTCCTCGCTGACCTCCACCACGGTGCCTGCCCCTGCTACGCGGCGGGTTCGCGCAGCGGGTTGCGCTCCGGCTGCTCGGCCGGGGGCTGGCCGTTGATGGTGAATCCCTCGCGGCCGTCGCGGGCCGAGCCGTTGAGCGTGGCGAAGCCACCGGCCTCGTCGGCGAACACCAGGGAACAGTTGACCGACCGGGAACCTCCGACCCACGAGGTCTCCGGAAGGGTTCCCCAGTAGGGCTGCAGGGTGGACTGGTAGAGGTTCTCGTCGGACCCGAGGTAGTCGACCCCCGCCTGGAAACACACGTCGCGCAGGTGGTTGTCCTGGTCCTCGATACTCGGGGTGCCCTCGGGGAAGACGGGTGCGAGATCCACCACCAGGGTGGTCTCCAGCTGGTGGTCCGCCGCGCAGTCGACGGTGCGCAGGGAGCGGGACTCGTCGACGAACAGGCAGGCGCCCGGCTCGGCGACCACAGCCTGATCCTGCTCTGCGGCGGGCCCGGCCGTGAGGACCGGAGTGCCGTTCGCATCAGTCGACTGGATGCCGCACAGCATCGTGCGGTCGCCCGCGGCCCACGCCTCCGCCGGCGGCAGGATCGGGGCGATGGAGTAGCGGCCCGCCGGGTCGAAACGTCCCTCCAGGTAGCGCACGGTCGGGGTGTGGCACAGCTCCTCGCGCAGCTGGGCCTGGCGGGTGAGGTCAGGGATCGGCGCGTTCTCGCCGAACTCCGAGGAGGGGTAGGTGGCCAGGTTTTCCCGGGCGGAAATCTCGAACCGGTGTTCCGCCGAGCAGTCGGCCTGCTGGAATCTGCTCACCGTGCCATCCCCGGTGATGTCCCAGGTCAGGCAGGCGCCCACGTCGGCGGTGGTGAACGGGGCGACCCCGGTGGGGTTGTCGCCGTCGGAGGGGGTGGACGGGCCCGAGACCGACGTCCCGTCGCCGGATGCGGACGCGCCGGAGCCGGAGCCGGCGGTGGAGAAGTAGTCGTAGGAGCCGACAGCGACGGCGGCGGCGAGCGCCGCCACCAGGCCGGTGCGCACGGCTACCGCTGAACGGGCGGGACGAGTGGTCATAGTCCCCCCATTGTGCACCCGGGAAAGGCGGAAATCTACCCGGCACCACGCATGACGCGCGTGTTCAGCCGGTAGCGGTCGGTCCGGTATACGGAGGAGCACCACTCCACGGGCAGCTCGCGGGAGCGGGAGAGCCGGATGATCCGGAGAAGGGCGGTGCCGAGGGCGACGTCGAGAAGCGACGCCGTCTGGTCGTCGGCGTTGACGGCGGTGACCATCTGGTCGGCCTCGGTGACGGGTACCTGGTAGTCCTCGTCGAGGATCGCGTAGACGGATTTGTAGACGTCGTTCTCCAGCAGTCCGGGCACGTGCAGGGCGTTGTACCAGGCATCGTCGATGGAGTAGGGTTCGCCGTCGCCGAGCCGGAGGCGGCGCAGGTGGGTGTGCAGGGTGCCCGGCCCGCCGCCGAAGAATTTCTGCACCTCCGGCGGCGCCGGTGCGCGGGCGGAGGACAGGATCTTCGAGCTGGCGGAGACGTTCTGGGCCTCCATCTCGGAGCTGAAGGACGCCAGGTTCAGGCGGGAGACCAGGGTGTTCGGCGCCACGAAGGTGCCTTTTCCGCGTGCCCGGCGAAGCCGACCCGCCGCGACGAGATCGCCGATCGCCCGGCGGACGGTGATGCGGGAGACACCGTAGGTCTCCTCCAGCACGCGTTCCCCGGGGAGCAGATCTCCGGGGTGCAGCCGGGTATCGCACAACTCCTCCAGGATCGCGCGGAGCTGGGCGTGCTTGGGCACCGGCCCCTCGACGATTCTGGTGGGGGGCAGATCGATGTGGTGCGGATTGGCGGACATGACTCAATCCTAGACCGGTGGTTATGACCAGTGCGGAGAAACGATCTGGCGTCTGGTCGGTCCGGGGAGTGCAGGTCGCGGCACGGGCGGCGGGTCCGCGCGGTAGGCTGATATCCGTGATTGATCTCAAATTCCTCCGCGAGAACCCTGACATCGTCCGCGCCTCCCAGAACAACCGTGGCGAGGACCCGGAGCTGGTCGACCAGCTGATCGCCGCCGACGAGTCCCGCCGCGCGTCGATCCAGGCCGCGGACGCGCTGCGTTCCGAACAGAAGGCCTTCGGCAAGACGATCGGGCAGGCCGACCCGGCTGACCGCCCCGCGCTGCTGGAGGGTTCGAACGAGCTGAAGGCGAAGGTCAAGCAGGCCGAAGAGTCGCAGAAGGCCGCCGAGGAGGAGGTCGCCCGGCTCCAGTTCCTCATCTCCAACGTCGTCGAGGGCGCGCCCGCCGGCGGGGAGGACGACTTCGTGGTGCTCGAAAACGTCGGCGAGCCGACGACGTTCGATTTCGAGCCGAAGGACCACCTTGAGTTGGGGACCAGCCTGAACCTGATCGACATGGAGCGCGGCACCAAGGTCGGCGGCTCGCGTTTCTACTACCTCACCGGCGACGGCGCCTTCCTGCAGCTGGGCATGATGATGCTGGCTGCGCAGAAGGCCCGCGACGCGGGTTTCCAGCTGATGATCCCGCCGGTGCTGGTCCGCCCCGACATCATGGCCGGCACCGGTTTCCTGGGCGAGCACTCGGACGAGATCTACTACCTCGAGCGCGATGACCTCTACCTGGTCGGCACCTCCGAGGTGGCCCTGGCCGGCTACCACAAGGACGAGATCATTGACCTGTCCCAGGGCCCCGTCCGCTACACCGGCTGGTCCTCCTGCTTCCGCCGGGAGGCCGGTTCCTACGGCAAGGACACCCGGGGCATCCTGCGGGTCCACCAGTTCGACAAGCTGGAGATGTTCGTCTACTGCCGCCCCGAGGAGGCCGCCGAGCAGCATCAGGCGCTGCTCGCCATGGAGCGCGAGATGCTCGCCGCCGTCGAGATCCCCTACCGCATCATCGACATCGCCGGCGGGGACCTCGGCTCCTCCGCCGCCCGCAAGTTCGACACCGAGGCCTGGATCCCCACCCAGGGCACCTACCGGGAGCTGACCTCCACCTCGAACTGCACCACCTTCCAGGGGCGCCGCCTGAACACCCGGTACCGGGACGCCGACGGCAAGACGCAGACCGCCGCCACCCTCAACGGCACGCTGGCGACCACGCGCTGGCTCGTCGCCATCCTGGAGAACCACCAGCAGGCCGACGGCTCCGTCGTCGTGCCCGAGGCGCTGCGCCCCTTCGTGGGCAAGGACATCATCGAGCCGGTGAAGTAGCCATGGCGGGAGAGCACAAGTTCGGGAAGCGGGCCGGGATGATCTACGCGCCCGTCGACCTGCCGAAGGTGCCCGACCACCCCACGGAGGCGAAGGAACCGGTCTACAACGGCGTCATCATCCGCATGGTCAAGGCGATCCTCCGGGCGCAGGGCGTCCGGATCACCGTCTTCGGCGCGGAGAACATCCCCGCCGCCGGGGGAGCGCTCCTGGCGGTCAACCACACCGGCTACTACGACTTCATCTTCGGCGGCATCCCCGCGCATCTGCGCGGCCGCCGCCTGGTGCGGTTCATGGCGAAGAAGGAGATCTTCGACACCCCCGTCGCAGGTCCCCTCATGCGCGCGATGAAGCACGTGTCGGTGGACCGGTCGAGCGGGGCGTCCTCGCTCGACGAGGCGGTGGCGCATCTGCGCTCCGGCCAGCTGGTGGGCATCTTCCCGGAGGCCACGATCTCCCGCTCCTTCGAGCTCAAGGACTTCAAGAACGGCGCAGTCCGCATCGCCGCTGAGGCCGGCACCCCGCTGCTGCCGGTGGTCATCTGGGGTTCGCAGCGCCTGTGGACGAAGGACCACCCCAAGCGTCTGGGACGGACCAACACGCCGGTGTTCATCCGCGTCGGTGAACCCGTCGATCCCGGCGGGGACACTGACGAGGCGATCGAACGGCTCAAGGACGCCATGCAGATCCTGCTGGAACGGGTCCGCGACGACTACAACCGCGCCTACGGGCCGTTCCCGGCCGGAGAGTTCTGGATCCCCGCCGCCGCAGGCGGTGCCGCCCCGACGCTTGACGACGCCGCCGAGATCGACCGGGCGGCCCGCGCCGCCAGGGCCGAAAAGAAAGAAAAGAAGGCCGCGGCGAAACTGGACAAGCGTGCCGACGCGGCGCTCGGCAACGCCCGCACCTTCATCGATTCGATGAAGGAAAAATTCAGGAGGTAGCGACCACCACCATGGAGACATTTGGGCAGGCACCGAAACTGGTGGCCAGCGACGTCGACGGGACCCTGCTCAATTCGCAGGAGCGGGTCCTGCCGCGGGTCCGGGACGCAGTCGTCCGGGCCGTCCGGGACGGCGCCGAGGTGGCGCTGGCCACCGGCCGGCCCCACCGCTGGATCTACCCCGTCCTCGACCAGCTGCCCATCCGCCCGGTGTGCGTCACCGCGAACGGCGCGGTGCTCTACGACTCCGCCAATGACCGGGTCCTGCGCTCCCACACCCTGGCGCCCGAGACGATGGCCGAGGTAGTCGAGCTGGCGAGGGAGACCTTCCACGGGATCGGCGGGGTGTCCATCGGTTGTGAACGCGTCGGCCAGTCCGCCTTCGACCCGGAGGAGGAGATGTTCGTCATCTCCCCGGACTACCTGCACACCTGGGAGGCGCAGGGCTACGGCATCCTGCCCGAGTACGAGGTCATCGGCGAACCGGCCGTGAAGATGCTGCTGCGCAACGAGTTCCTCAGCGCGCCGGAGATGTACGAGCTCCTCGCCCCGCTCATCGACGCCGACGTCGCCCACCTGACCTTCTCCATGAACGAGGGGCTGCTCGAGGTCGCCGCGCCGGGCGTGACCAAAGCGCTGGGGGTGTCGACGCTCGCCCGGCTCCACGGCATCGACCAGGCCGACGTGATCGCCTTCGGTGACATGCCCAACGACATCGAGATGCTCCGGTGGGCGGGCCGGGGGGTGGCCATGGGCAACGCGCGGGACTCGGTCAAGGACGTGGCCGACCACGTCACCGCCACCAACGACGAGGCCGGCGTGGCCCAGGTCCTGGAGTGCTGGTTCTGACTTTCCGGGCGCGCCCCGTGGCAGACTTGGGCCTGTGACTGCTTCCCCTCAGAAACGCTATGTGGCGGCCATCGACCAGGGCACGACGTCGACCCGCTGCGTCATCGTGGACCACGACGGGCAGGTGGTGGCTTCCGGCCAGTACGAGCACGAGCAGATCATGCCGAGACAAGGGTGGGTGGAGCACGACGCCCTGGAGATCTGGGACAACACCCGCCGGGCGGTGTCGACGGCGATGGTGGACATCGATGTCTCCCCTGCCAACATCGTCGCGCTCGGGGTGACCAACCAGCGGGAAACCGCCGTCGTGTGGGAGAAAGCCACGGGAAGGCCGGTCCACAACGCCATCGTCTGGCAGGACACCCGCACCGCCGGCATAGCGGGGGAGGATCCGCGCCGCTGGCTCGACCGGACGGGGTTGCTGGCCAATTCCTACCCGGCGGGCCCGAAGATCGCGTGGATCCTCGACCACGTCGAGGGCGCCCGGGAGCGGGCGGAGCGGGGGGAGCTGCTGGCCGGCACGATCGATACGTGGCTGCTGTGGAACCTCACCGGCGGGGCGCACGGCGACGACGGGAAGCCCGCGGTCCACGCCACCGACGTCACCAACGCCTCGCGCACCCTGCTCATGGACCTGCGGACGCGCCGCTGGGACCCGGAGCTGTGCGCGGAAATCGGGGTGCCGGTGCGGGTGCTGCCGGAGATCAGGGCGTCGATAAGCGAATTCGGCCGGGTCCGCCGGCGCGGCACGCTCGCCGGCGTGCCGATCACGGGCGTGCTCGGCGACCAGCAGTCCGCGATGTTCGGGCAGGGGTGCTTCGAGGTCGGCGACGCGAAGAACACCTACGGGACGGGCCTGTTCCTGCTGCTCAACACGGGCACGCAGCCGCAGATCAGCGGGCACGGCCTGTTGTCGACGGTGCTCTACGAGATCGAGGGGCAGGCGCCCGTCTACGCCCTGGAGGGTTCCGTCGCGGTCGGCGGATCGCTCATCCAGTGGCTGCGCGACCAGCTCGGGATCATCCGCTCGGCCGCCGAGGTGGAGAAGATCGCGGCGGAGGACAACGGCGGCGTGTTCATTGTGCCGGCGTTCTCGGGGTTGTTCGCGCCGCGCTGGCGCCCCGACGCGCGCGGTGTCATCGTGGGTTTGACCCGCTTCGCCGACCGCACCCACATCGCCCGGGCCGCACTCGAGGCCACCGCGCTGCAGACCCGGGAGGTCGTCGAGGCGATGATCGCCGACTCCGGCATCCGGCCCGTCCGCCTGCGCGTCGACGGGGGCATGACCGCGAACAGCCTGCTCATGCAGCTGCAGGCCGACCTTCTCGATGCCGAGGTGGTCCGTCCCGCCAACATCGAGACCACCGCCCTCGGCGCGGCGTTCGCGGCCGGCGTGGGCGGCGGCTACTGGTCTTCGCTCGCCGAGGTCAGTGCCCGGCAGACCGCCGACCGCTCCTGGTCGCCCCGGTGGACGGCCGAACAGCGCGAGGCGCTGGTGGCCGACTGGAACCGGGCGGTGGAGCGCTCCTTCGACTGGGCGTGAGCGGTTCTCAGCTCAGCTTCACGTCGACGTCGCCGGTGGCCGGATCGAAGGTGACGTAACCGCCCTCGAAGTCGACGCGGACGAGGTCGCCCTCGCTGTACTGCTCGTTGAGCGGCATGCCCAGGGGACCGAGGTCGAAGCCCTGGCCCGCCCACACGTCGCCGATGGCGCCCCACAGTGCGCGGGCCTCCGCGGATCCGGACTCGTCGAGCACGATGCCGTTGTCGAACAGGGCGTAGGTGGCGTCCGCGGTGTTCAGCCCGCCGCGCGGCTCGCCCAGCACGGCGCCGTAGTTGGTGTTCACCCGGTCGACCGCCTGGGTGACCTTGGTGTCCCCGGCCAGGGAGGAGGCGATGTCGAGGACGGGCTTCAGGTTGTCGAGGGTGACGCCCTCGAGGATCTGCACGTCGCCGACCTGCGCGGTCGTTCCCGGGGACGCGCCCTCCGCGGTGAGGTAGGTGACGGCGAGGGCCGCGAGTGAACCGATGATGGTCAGCAGGGCGGTCTGCTCCCCGTTGGCGGCGCTGCTCAGCAGGGCGGTGGCGCTGTCCTGCTGGGCAGGGGGCTCCTGGCCGACGGGCTCCTGCAGGGTCGTGGTGGTTTCCGTCCGGGTGTTCCCTTCCGCCGGCGGGGGAGTGGTCGCCGTGGTGGACGGCGTACTCGTCGTCGAGGGGGTGCTGGTGGTGGACGGCGTGCTGGTGGTGGACGCGCCCGCTGAGCCGGACTCGATCTCCTGGACCTTCTGGGCCGCGATGGTCTTTATGTTGCCCATCTGCGCGTAGCCGTAGGTGCCCGGGCATGCGTTGTTGTGGGCGTCGCG
The DNA here is from genome assembly GCF_000835165.1 of Corynebacterium marinum DSM 44953. Taxonomy (NCBI): domain Bacteria; kingdom Bacillati; phylum Actinomycetota; class Actinomycetes; order Mycobacteriales; family Corynebacteriaceae; genus Corynebacterium; species Corynebacterium marinum. Next base: position 2,453,825 of record NZ_CP007790.1, on the reverse strand, counting down.
GTGGGCGAACACGTTCGGCAGGGTCATGGAGCGGCCGCCGGTGTACTTCGAGCCGTTGAAGGCCAGGGGGGTGTAGGGGGCGGAACCCTGCGGGTCGAAACCGGCGACGGCGGCCTTCCAGCCGATCATCTCGCCGACGGACTGGATCATCGCCGGGGTGGTCTGGGCGACGTCGTAGTTGCCCATCATGGAGATGCCGAAGGTGTTGCGGTTGAAGCCGCCGACGTGCGCGCCCTGGACGTTTTTGTCCAGGCCGCCGAAGCGGCCCTCGTAGATGGTGCCGTACTTGTCGACGAGCGCGTTGTATCCCACATCGCACCAGCCCAGGGAGCGCGCGTGGTAGTCGTAGATGCCACGGACGATGCCGGCGGACTCTGCCCTCGAGTAGTTGTTGGAACCGGCGGTGTGGTGGACGCCCGCCGCCTGCACCTCGCTGTCGTAGGTGGTGCCCTGGCAGCGCAACGTCTCGTTGGCTCTCCAGCCGGCGCGGGTCACCACGTCGGGCATGCCGTAGGTGACGGAGTCGGTGGCCAGGGCGATGCCGCCCTCGTCGGCGCGGCCGTCGATGAAGACGACGTTGAGGTCCGCGGCCTCGGCCACGTCGGCGACGGGCTGGATGTCGCCGTAGTTGGTCGGCAGCGGGGCGATGCCCGCCGGTGCTGCTGCCGCTGCCGCTGCCGGCGCCGGAGCCGGAGCAGGCTCAGGAGCGGGGGCAGGGGCCTCTGCGACGTTGATGTCCACGTCGGCCACTGCGGGAGCTTCGGCGGGAGCGGCTTCCGGGGCGGACTCCTCGGCGGGGGCGCCGAGGATGTCGACGCCCGTGACCGACACCTGGACGCGGTTGGTCGGCTCGACGTAGATCAGCTCGGTGCCGTTCTCGCCGCCGGGTCCGGTCTGGCCGATGGGCTCGGCGTCCCACCAGGGACCCCAGGAGCCGTCGGCCTGCTCGGAACGGACGAAGGCGGCGATGTCGCGGTGACCGTTCCAGGTGAGGGCGAACATGGAGAACTGCTCTTCGCGGCTGAATTCCTTGACGGTGCGGGGTCCGGGGATGCCGGACTGGGCGGCGATGGCGGCGTCGTCGATGAGCACGTTGTCGCCGGCGGCGAAGGAGGCTTCGGCCGAGGCGACGTCGATGGGGGCGCCGCCGGTGTCCTGGGTCTTCAGGATCTGGTTTCCACCGAAGGCGGCGGAGACGGCGAGTGCGATGGAGAGGATGACAGCCAGCGTCGGGCTGACGCTGGTCTGCCGTGACATGGCGATTCGGCGTCGTTGCTGCACGGTGGATACTCCCTGGAATAGCTGATACTCGAGTGGCCCAATGGGTCAGAGTGAACTGTAACCGATATTAGTGGCCCATGATACTTGAGTGAGGAAAATGCAGGAATGGGGCTAGTGGGATTGCTGGTGTTTGAGGGGCGGGCGTCGACGGTGTCGCATCGGGTGGGCGGGGCAGACGTCGGTTAGCCTGACTCTCATGACCTACGACCTCATTGTTGTCGGCTCCGGCCTGTTCGGACTCACTGTGGCGGAGCGTGCCGCCAGTCAGCTCGGGAAAAAGGTGCTCATCGTCGAGCGCCGCTCCCACCTCGGTGGCAACGCCTACTCCGAGGCCGAGCCGGAGACGGGCATCGAGATCCACAAGTATGGTGCGCACCTCTTCCACACCTCCAACGAACGCGTGTGGACCTACGTCAACCAGTTCACCGCGTTCACCGGTTACCAGCACCGCGTTTTCGCCATGCACGACGGCACCGCCTACCAGTTCCCCATGGGGCTGGGGATGATCAACCAGTTCTTCGGGCGCTACTACTCCCCGGACGAGGCGCGCGAGCTCATCGCCGAGCAGGCCAGCGAGATCGATCCGGCCGACGCGGCCAACCTGGAGGAGAAGGCGATCTCGCTCATCGGCCGCCCCCTCTACGAGGCGTTCATCCGCGACTACACCGCCAAGCAGTGGCAGACCGACCCGAAGAATCTGCCGGCCTCGAACATCACCCGCCTGCCGGTGCGCTACACCTTCAACAACCGCTACTTCAACGACACCTACGAGGGTCTGCCCGTCGACGGTTACGCCGCCTGGCTCCACCGGATGGCCGATCACGAGCTCATTGATGTCCGTCTGGACACCGACTGGTTCGAGGTGCGGGAGGAGCTGCGCGCGCAGTCCCCGGAGGCGCCCGTGGTCTACACCGGACCGCTCGACCGCTACTTCGGCTACTCCGCCGGCCAGCTCGGGTGGCGCACCCTGGACTTCCATACGGAGGTGCTGGAGACCGGTGATTTCCAGGGCACCCCGGTGATGAACTACAACGACGCGGACGTCCCGTACACCCGAATCCATGAGTTCCGTCATTTCCACCCCGAGCGTGAGGGCGTCTACCCCAGGGACAAGACGGTCATCATGAAGGAGTACTCCCGCTTCGCCGAGGAGGGCGATGAGCCGTACTACCCGATCAACACGCGCGAGGACCGGGAGATGCTCAAGGCCTACCGCGAGCTCGCGGCCGCGGAGGCCAGGGACGGCAAGGTGATCTTCGGCGGAAGGCTGGGGACCTACCAGTACCTGGACATGCACATGGCGATCGCGGCGGCGCTGACCATGTTCGACAACAAACTCGCCCCCCACTTCGCGGACGGGGCGCCGCTGGAGCAGGAGCGCGGGCACTAAGGTGGCGGGGGTTGTTTCGGCCCGCGCACTACTTTCTTGCCAGTGCCAACCACCCGGCGTAAAGTTAACAGCAGGTTAACTAAAGGAGAACCTCCGGTTCTCCCGCCCGCACAGAAAGGGGTCATCATAATGACCGGTGACCGTTTCGCCATCGTCCGCGAGGACCTGCACCGCCGCTACGGCCAGCACTTCGAGGCCGACATGATCGACGACCTCCTCGACCGGACGGTCGCCGAGGTTTCCGCACGGGCCAGGATCAAGACCTACCTGCCCGTCCTCGTGGAGCGCGAGGTCTCCGAGGTGCTCGAGCAGCTCGCCGCCAAGAGCGCTCCGCAGGTCGTGGCGCGCCCGGAGGTGCTCTACGTGTGCCAGCGCAATGCCGGCCGTTCGCAGCTGGCGGCCTGCATCACCCATCATCTCGCGGGGGACCGGGTCTTCGTCCGCTCCATCGGTCTCGATCCGGAGGACGGGGTCGATCCGAACGTGCTCGCCGTCCTGGAGGAGCGGGGAATCTCGACGGAGCACGTCTACAAGGCGACGATCATCCCGCGCACAGTCCACCGTGCCGAGGTCGTGGTGCTGATGGGCGTCGAGGAGCTTCCGGCTGTCCCGGGGCACCGTTACGTCTACTGGAACATCGGCGACCCCGCGGGGCGGGGGATCGAGACTGTCCGGCGCATTGCCGACGAGGTCGAGGCGAAGGTCCGCGAGCTGCTCCACGAGCTCGACGTCGAGCCCAGCGAGTCGGCCTCCGGGGCCTCCGTCAATTAACCGCCCGAAGTTCGCCGCCATCCGCCTCCCCGGCGGGTGGCGGTTTTGTCGTTCGGGGGGAGCTTTTCTGTCCGGAGGGGCGGGAAGATGAACGGATAGTTAACTGCGTTAACCTGCGATAATGGGAATCGTGAACAGAAAAGGCCAGCACAACACTTGCTCGTTCACCTTATGTTCATCTAAAGTGAACGAAAGGTAAACGACTTGCGGCCGGGCTTCTGGGCCCGCCGCACCGAGAAAGTGAGTGTAATAATGAACGAGAACATCTTCCGCCCCGTCCGCCACGACCTGTACACCCGCTTCGGCCACCGCGCCGACAGCGCGCTCATCGACGAGATTCTCGAGCACGTGATCTCCGAGCACGCGGCTACCGCGCGGATCAGCGACTTCATGCCGCTGCTGGTCCACCGAGAGGCGGCGGAGCGGATCGAGGCGCACCTGTGGAGCCACGGGCGGATCGGCACCCCGCGCAAGCGGATCCTCTTCGCCAGCCGGACCAACGCCGCCCGCGCGATCCTCGCTGCGGCCACTGCACGGCGCATCAGTGACAACGCAGTCGTGGCGACCGTCGCGGACACCCATCCGGAGAACCGCAGCGACAGCCTCATCGAATGGGTCATGGACGAGCGCGGCCTGCGCGCCGATTCCGTCAGCTACGACAGCGACCGCCGGCGCACCGTGTCCGCCGCCGACCTGGTGGTCTACCTGGACAGCGAAGAGACCCCCGATCTGCCCGGCCGCAGCTTCCTCCGGTGGGACGTGCCGCAGACTGACGGCATGAACGCGGAGCAGATCCGCACCTTCGCCGACGACCTCGAGGCCCGCGTCGCCGGCCTGCTCACCGACCTGGACATCCCCTTCGTCCCGCTCTCCGCGCAGCGTCTGGCCGCCTAGAAACCGCAGGAACCGTGACCGCCCGCTGGCCGGCGGTATGTCACGTGTCCGCCACGGCGGGAGGCGCGTAGTTGCCGCAGCCGCAGGCTGGGCGACAGTCCGGATCCCGCACCTCCCGGTGCGATCCGGACTTTCTTCCGCTCCGCCGCCCGCCTGTCACGCTCCGCGCTGATGAGGTCGGGGGCGCCCGTCCCCGCCGAACTCCCGCACCGTGCCGTCGAGGTTGTCGTCGTCGACCCCGGCACCCCACGCGGACCCCCGGGATCCCTTCGGGCGCCAGCTCCCCGTCTCCGGAACAGGCCCCATCCGTCAGATCGATCATCTCGCACCGCTTGTGCGGCGCCCCAGGCGGACGCGCAGGGCGCCATGAGGGTGGCGGGGGAAGTGACCGGCAGGCCCACCCCGAGGAACAGCCGCCCGAACAGACGCGGGTTGAGAGCGCTCCCGGTGAGTGCGCCCCGAAATTCGTGCCGGGGGCACTACCCTAGTTCCGGAGATGACTCGAAAGGTGGAGCCACCAGAAGTGAAAAACAACGGAGACGACGACGTGCGCGAGATGCTGCAGCGAATCCTGCTGCCCAGGAAGGGCGAACCGCACGATGTACGGATGCTCTACCTTATTGAGGCGGAGCAGAACAAAGAGCGCCTGACCTGGGGGGATCGTGTCACCGTGACCGTTCCCGCGGGTGCGGAGGCCTCCTTCCAGACCTACTTCAACGCTTTCCCCGCCAGCTACTGGCGCCGCTGGTCGCAGCTGGAGCATGTGCTCCTGCGCATGAATGTGGCCGGCACCGCCAGCATTGAGGTGTACCGCTCCAAGATCGACGGGGCCCGCGTGGCGGTCGCCGGGAACCTGATTACTGACGATGTGGCGGAATTCACCATTCCGCTGTCCCACTTCGAGGACGGCGGTTGGGTGTGGTTCGACGTCACCGCCGAAACGGACGCCACCATCACCGAGGCGGGCTGGTTCGCCGACCGCGCGCCGGGTCCGCAGATCATGCCGGACGGCACGGAGGTCGGACCCTTCGAGAAGCGCGCCACCGTGGGCATCCCCACGTTCAACCGCCCCCACGATGCCGTCGCAGCCCTGCGGGCACTCGGCGAGGATCCGCTCGTCGACGCCGCCATCGACGCGGTCGTCATGCCGGACCAGGGGAACCGGCACCCTGCCGACGAACCCGGTTACGACGAGGCGGTCGCCCACTTCGGGGACCGTTTCCACGAGTTCCGCCAGGGCAACCTCGGCGGCTCCGGCGGTTACTCCCGCATCATGTACGAGGCTCTCGGCGACGGCCCGGCCGGCGCTGCGCAGTCCCCGTACATCCTCTACATGGACGACGACATCGCCATCGAACCGGACTCTGTCCTGCGTGCCCTGCAGGTCGCCCGTTACGCCAAGTCGCCGATGCTCGTCGGCGGGCAGATGCTCAACCTCCAGGAGCGCAGCCACCTGCACTCGATGGGCGAAGTGGTCGGACGCCGCGACTTCATGTGGACCTCCGCGCCGCACGTCCACTACGACCACGACTTCTCCCGGCACCCGCTGTCCGACCGCGGCGCCTACGGCGACGACCCGGACGCCCCGAACTCCCGCGACCTGCACCGCCGCATCGACGTGGACTACAACGGCTGGTGGATGTGCATGATCCCGCGGGTGGTCGCCGAGAAGATCGGCCAGCCGCTGCCGCTGTTCATCAAGTGGGACGACGCCGAGTACGGCCTGCGCGCCGGGGTCCACGGATTCCCGACCGCGACCTGGCCGGGCATCGCCATCTGGCACATGGCCTGGTCGGACAAGGACGACGCCATCGACTGGCAGGCATACTTCCACCTGCGCAACCGCCTCATCGTGGCCGCTCTCTACCACGACGGCTCCGTCGACGGCATCATCCGTTCCATGCAGAAGGCCACCATCAAGCATCTGCTGTGCCTGGAGTATTCCACCGTGGCCATCCAGAACGAGGCCATGAAGGATTTCCTCGCCGGCCCCGGCCAGCTCTTCGACATCCTGGAGACCTCCCTGCCGCGCATCGCCGCGATCCGGAAGAACTACTCCGACGCGGTGGTCCTCCCGTCCGCCACCGACCTTCCCGCCCCCTCCGGGGCGCCGGGCGTCCCGACCAGGGACATCGGCGGACGCCTGGCCAAGGTGAAGAAGGCGGCCTGGTTGCTCAAGGGGCTGAAGCACTCCCTGGGCAAGGAGGACCCGCGGCACCACGAGACGCCGCAGGCCAACCTCTCGCCCATCGAGGCCCGCTGGTTCTCCCTCTCTCGTCTCGACGGCGCGACCGTCACCACCGCCGGCAACAACGGCGTCGCCTACCGGCGGCGCGACCGCGAGCTGGCGGAGAAGCTGCTCAAGGAGAGCCGGGCGCTCCAGAAGGAGATCACCGGGCGGTTCGACGAGCTGCGCGGCACCTACCGCGCCGCCCAGCCGGAGCTGGTCAGCCGGGAGTCCTGGCGGAGGATCTTCGGATGAGCCGGGAAGTGGATCTCCTGGTCCGGCTCCAGGATGAACTCTTCGAGCGGCCGGGCGTGGTGCGCACCGCCACGGCGCTGTCCCATTTCGGGGAGCATTCCCTCGGCTGGTTCGCTTTGTCGGGGACGGGGGCGGCCGTCGACGGGCGCCGCCGCCGCCAGTGGCTGGCGTTGGGCGCCTCTGCGTTCACCTCCCACGCGGCTTCCGTGGTGATCAAGCGCATCGTGCGCCGCACGCGTCCCCACGACCCCCGCATCCGGGTGGGCGTCGGCACGCCCTCGCGGATGTCCTTCCCCTCCTCCCACGCCACCTCCACCGCCGCGGCGCTGACGTCGCTGGCGGATCTCACCGGTTCCCGCTTGCCGCTTCTGGGCATTCCGGTGATGATGGTGTCCCGTATGGTGCTGGGAGTGCACTACCCGACCGACACACTGGCAGGGGCGGTGCTGGGTGCCGCGACTGCCAGGGTCGTCTCCACAATCGAGAGGAAAACCGCGTGAGCGAGGAACACCTGGCGGAGGAAAGAACGGGGATCTTCTACCCGGAACCGCACACCGAGGGCATCGACAACACCCGCAAGCGGCGTCCGCCGAAGAACCTCCCGGACGCCATGCTCAAGGCGTTGCGCCCCAAGCAGTGGGTGAAGAACGTCCTCGTCGTCGCGGCCCCCGCCGCGGCCGGCGCGGAGGCCCTCACCGACGGGCGCACGCTTCTCGACGTCCTCCTGGCCTTCGTCGTCTTCTGTCTGGCCGCCTCATCGATCTACCTGGTCAACGACGCCCGCGACGTCGACGCCGACCGCGAGCACCCGACGAAGCGCTATCGCCCGATCGCTTCGGGCATGCTGCCCATCAACCTGGCGTATGCGATGGCGGTCATCCTCATCGTCGCCGCCGTGGGCCTGTCCTTCCTGGCCTCCTCCGGCTGGGGGCTGGCTGCTGTGGTCAGCGTGTACATTGCGCTGCAGCTCGGCTACTGCTTCGGCTGGAAGCACCTGCCGGTCATCGACATCGCGCTGGTCTCGTCCGGTTTCATGCTGCGCGCCATGGCCGGCGGCGTCGCCGCAGGCATCGAGCTCTCGCAGTGGTTCCTGCTGGTCGCGGCCTTTGGTTCACTGTTCATGGCCTCCGGCAAGCGCTACTCCGAGCTGCTGCTCGCCGAACGCACCGGCAAGAAGATCCGCCGTTCCCTCCAGGGTTACACCCCGACCTACCTTCGTTTCGTATGGACGCTGGCGGCGACGGCCGTGGTCATGAGCTACGCCCTGTGGGGCTTCCAGCTCTCCAACGCTGTCGAGGGCATGGCGAGCATCTGGTACCAGGTCTCCATGGTGCCGTTCACCATCGCTATCCTGCGCTACGCCGCGGACGTCGACCGCGGCGACGGCGGTGCGCCGGACGAGATGGCGCTGTCCGACCGGGTCCTCCAGGCGCTCGCCCTGTTGTGGATCGTGTGCATCGTGATGGCCGTCTACCTCGTGCCGGCGCTGTAGGCGCGGGACGGTCCCCGGTGGTTCCCGGACCGCACCCGTCCCCCTGCTAACATCTGCCGCATGACCACGGCTGCCGGGTTGTCCGGTCACTCTCCCAGCACGACGCGCCAGAACCGGACCGCCCGGGCATCCCTGACCTTGTGGACCGGGGTGGCCAGCGCGGTCCTCGTCGCCGTCCTCGCCTTTGCCGGGGGCTGGCAGCGCCGCTGGATGAGCGATGACGGGCTCATCGTCCTGCGCACCGTGCGCAACCTGCTGGCCGGCAACGGCCCGGTGTTCAACGCGGGGGAGCGCGTCGAGGCCAACACCTCCACGCTGTGGCAGTACCTCATCTACCTGGTGGCCCTGGTCACGGACGCCCGCCTGGAGATCATCGCCCTGTGGCTGGCTCTGCTGTTCACCACCGCGGCCCTGGGGCTGGCGGCGTGGGGGACCACCCGCCTCTACCGGCACCGGGTCTCCCTGCTGCTCCTGCCGGCCGGCGGGCTGGTCTACCTGGCGCTGCCTCCGGCGAGAGATTTCGCCACCTCCGGCCTGGAGTGGGGGCTGAGCCTGCTGTGGATCGCCGGCCTGTGGTGGCTGCTGGTCAGCTGGGCGACCCGGAAGGAGCCCACGGGCCGGCACCACTCCGGGCCGTGGCCGGAGACCGTCACCTACTGGCTGGCTTTCTGGGCGGGACTGTCCTGGCTGGTGCGTCCCGAGCTCGCGCTCTACGGCGGCCTCACCGGGCTCCTCATCCTGTTCTCCGCCGCCGGTTGGCGGCAACGGGGGCTGATCCTCGCGGCCGCCCTGCCTGTGCCCGCCGGTTACCAGATCTTCCGCATGGGTTATTACGGCCTGATCACCCCGCATACGGCTGTGGCCAAGTCCGCCGGGGACGCCGAGTGGGCCGACGGCTGGGCCTACGCCCGGGACTTCGTCGACCCCTACTGGCTGTGGCTGGCGCTGGTCGTCGTCCTCATGCTGGGGGCGGTGACCCTGTGGCGCTTCTCCACGCCCGCCTCCGGCACCCCCGCCGCGCCGGTCACCGGCCGCGCTCGACTGCGCACCCCCGCCGCCGCGATCGGCCTCATCCTCCTCGCCGGCACCATCCACCTGCTCTACGTGCTGCGGGTCGGCGGAGATTTCATGCACGGGCGCATGCTGCTGCTGCCGCTGTTCGCGCTGCTGCTGCCGGTGGCCGTCGTGCCGTTGTCCGACCTGCGCCGTTCCCTGCCGCGTTTCGACCTGCTGGCCGCCGCCGGGTTCTCGGTGCTCTCCGCGTGGGCGGTGAGCACCGTCATCACCGGGCACCCCATCGACTGGGAGACCGACTACGAGGAGCTGGGTATCGTCGACGAGCGGGACTTCTGGACCTTTGCCACGTACCGCGAGAAGGGGAACCCGCCTCTCGTCTCGGAGGATTTCCTGACGGCGCGGGCCATGAACGACTATGTCGACGTGGCGCAGCGGACTCTGGCGGAGGACGCCGGACTGATGTCCCAGATCCTCACCGGTTCGGAGTCGGCGCCGTTCTCCTGGACCACCACCCCCCGCGTCCCCCGCGCAGCGGCGGCCGAGGACACGTCCGGGCTGGCGTCTCTGCAGCCGACCGTTTACCACGTCAATCTGGGCATGACCAGTATGAATGCACCGCTCGAGATGCGCGTGCTCGACACCGTCGGCCTGACCACCCCGCTCGCCGCCCGTCAGCCCCGGGATCCGGACGCCCGCGTGGGCCACGACAAGTGGTTGCCGCATGAGTGGCAGGCCGCCGACACGGCGGTTCCCCTGGACGGCCTGCACGGCTGGTACGACCGGGAGGCTACGGGGCTGGCGCGCCAGGCCCTGCAGACCCCGGCCGTGGCGGAACTTCTGGCCACCTACCGCGAGCCGATGAGCGTGGACCGTTTCCTGGCGAACCTCCGCTTCTCGCTCACAGAAGGTCGTACGCTGGAATTCAGCCTCGATCCGGCGGAGGTCATTGAGGAGCACGGTCCCGTCCAAACCGGTGTCAGGGTCGCGTGGCCGGGGGGAAATTTCACCTGAAAAGCCCAGGTGAGGCGCCGGAAAGTCACGGTTCAGTAACGAACAAATGAGCTTTTCGTTACGTATTGCTCTAGAGTTACACGCAGTAGGGGCAGACAGATGAGCGCTACCCGCTCGGTAACGAACTGGCAGGCATCGTCGATGAACCCCACAGCGCCACAACTGCACAACGCCCAGCCGAGGAGAATCATGTCCCATCTAACCGGAGCCCGTCGCGTGAGCCGAACAGCCCTCGCGGCGCTCACCGCCTTCGCCACCGCACTCGCCCTCATGGTGTCCGTCGGTGCCGGCGTCGCGAACGCCGACAACCGCGGCTGGCTGCGACCGGACTCGACCGGATCCTGCGACTGGGACCCGGTCGCGCACTGGGTCCAGCGCTGCGACGTCTGGTCCCCGTCGACCGGGGCCAACATCGGCGTCCAGATCCAGCCCGCCGCCCGCGGCGGCAACGCGGGTTTCTACCTGCTCGACGGCCTCCGCGCCACCAACAACGCGAACGCCTGGACCGTGGACGTCAACGCCCCGGCGGTGTACAACGACTCCAACATCACCCTCGTGATGCCGATCGGCGGCGCGGGCTCCTTCTACGCGGACTGGGAGCAGCCGGCCACCTACGACCTCAACAACCCGGTCACCTACCAGTGGGAGACCTTCCTCACCTCTGAACTGCCGGCCTACCTGGCGCAGAACTTCGGCGTGGCGCCGGACAACAACTCCATCGCGGGGCTGTCGATGGGCGGCACCGCCGCGCTCAACCTCGCCGCCAAGCATCCCGGCCAGTTCCGACAGGCGCTGTCCTGGTCCGGGTACCTGTCCACCACGATGCCGGGCATGCAGACGATGATGCGCGTCGCGCTCCTCGACGCCGGCGGCTTCAACATCAACGCCATGTACGGCTCGATGGTCAGCCCGCGCCGTTTCGAGAACGATCCCTTCCTCAACATGGACGGCCTGCGCGGCAAGGACGTCTACATCTCCGCGGCCACCGGCCTGTGGGGCCCGGAGGACGCCAACTACCCGGTGAACCTCAAGCTCTCCGCCACCCCGCTCGAGATGCTGGCGCGCGTGTCCACCCGCCTGTTCGAGGGCAAGGCCCTGGCCACCGGCGTCAACGTCACCACCGACTACCCGCTGACGGGCATCCACAACTGGAACCAGTTCGGCAGCCAGCTGTACAAGACCAAGGGCCGCGTCCTGGACGTCATGAACGCCTGGTAGCCGCAGTCCTGTGGGACGGGCACCTCCGGAGGGCGGCACACCGCCTTCCGGGGGTCATTTTTCTTCCGCCCCCTATCGGCGTGGCCTACCCTAAACTCTCAAGTACAACTTAAACTTGTCTTCGACCACGGCTGGGACCCACATCCTTCGCCTCCGGTGAGACAACTCAACAGACATTCCGCCGACGGGAGACGTCGGGACGGAAGCGGGCGTCGATACGCGCATTGTCCGGGGGAGGGGAACCCCCGGACGGTGGCGGCCCCTTCCGGCCCCCGTCCCCGCCTGCACCCACATCCTCGAGCAGCAAACAAGGACAGATCCCATGCGCGACACCGCATCCCGTTCCCCGCAGCGCCGCCGAACCTGGCTCGCCGCCGCCGTCCTCCCGACGACCGTGGCCCTCGGCATCTCCATGGCGCCGGCGGCCCCCGCCCAGATCTCCTCCGGCAGCAGCCTCTCCGATTCGATCCGCCCCTCCGACCCGCCGCAGCGCACCCCCGTCTCCACGGAGTACCCGGATGTCCAGGGGCTGCCGGAGGGCGTCGATGTCCAGCGCATCGAGTGGATCACCAACCGCCGCATCGCCCTGTTCATCCAGTCCGCGGCAATGCCGGACGAGCTGATCCAGGTGCAGATGCTGCTCGCCCGCGACTGGCACCTGGACAAGGACCGCACCTTCCCGGAGGTGTGGGCCATGGACGGCCTCCGCGCCCGTGAGGACGACAGCGGCTGGACTATCGAGACCAACATCGAGCAGTTCTACGCCGACAAGAACGTCAACGTGATCCTCCCCGTCGGCGGCGAGTCCTCCTTCTACGCGGACTGGCAGGAGCCGAACAACGGCAAGCACTACAAGTGGGAGTCGTTCCTCATGAAGGAGCTGGTCCCCGTCCTCGACAACGGTTTCCGCTCCAGCAAGAAACGCGCCATCTTCGGCCTGTCCATGGGCGGCACCGCCGCGATGAACCTCGCGCAGCGCCACCCGCACATGTTCGAGTTCGTCGGCTCCTTCTCCGGCTACCTGGACACCACCTCGCCGGGCATGCCGGAGGCGATCCTCGCCGCGCAGACCGACGCCGGCGGATACGACGGCCGTGCCATGTGGGGTGCGCCAGGCAGCCAGGGCTGGGTCGACCACGACCCGAAGCTGGGCATCGAGGCGCTCAAGGACATGAAGGTCTACGTCTCCGCCGGTTCCGGCCGCGATGACTTCGGCGAAGCCAACTCCGTGGCCACCGGCCCCGCCAACGCCGCCGGCATCAGCCTGGAGATCCTCTCCCGCATGACCTCCCAGACCTTCGTCGACCGCGCCCGCGCCGCGGGGATCGAGCCGACCGTCCACTTCCGCCCGTCCGGCGTCCACGCCTGGCCCTACTGGCAGTTCGAGATGGCCCAGTCGTGGACGGAGATCGCCAATGCCCTGGGCCTGTCCGAGACCGACCGCGGCGCCGACTGCATCGCCATCGGGGCGATCGCCGAGGCCACGAAGTCCGGCGTCATCGGCTCCTGTGTGAACGACGAGTACGCCGTCGAGGACGGCGTTCGCCAGGACTTCCGCAGCGGCGTCGCCTACTGGTCCCCGGACACCGGCGCCCATGCCCTCGTCGGCGCGATCAACGCCCGCTACCACCACATCGGCGGCCCTTCCGGCTGGCTCGGCTTCCCGAAAACCAGCGAGCAGGTCACCCCGGACGGCGTCGGCCGCTACGTCCACTTCGAGAACGGCTCCATCTACTGGACCCCGGCCACCCGCGCCTACGAGATTCCGGCCCCGATCTTCGAGAAGTGGGGTTCCCTCGGCTGGGAGCGCAGCGAGCTGGGCTACCCGGTCGCCGCGCCGATCGACGCCGCCGGCGGCCAGATCCAGCAGTTCCAGAACGGCTTCATCACGGTGGACGCCGACGGACAGACTCACTGGGTCAAGGGCGAGATCGCCAAGAAGTACGGCGCGCTCGACACCGCGAACTCCGCGCTGGGCCTGCCCACCTCCGACGAGCGGCTCATCCGCGGCGGCGCCTACCAGGAGTTCGAGAACGGCAACATCTACTGGTCCCCGGTCACGGGTGCCCGCATGATCAAGGACGGCGCCATCTTCGACCACTGGGGCACCAAGGGCTGGGAGCAGGGCGAGTTCGGCTGGCCCACCGCCGACCAGACCACCATCCCGGCCGGCGGCGAAACCGTCCGCTTCGAGAACGGCGCCATCAGCGAAGTCAACGGCCGAATCCAGGAGGAGCGGAACTAATCATGCGAATTCCGGCGAAGACCGGGTTGCTCGCCGCCGCGTTGGCGGGCGTACTCACCCTCACCGCCTGCGGCGGCGCCACGGTCGAGGATGAGCCCGCCACGGCCACCTCGGTGGCTCCGCTCGAACGTGCCCCGAAGACGACATCCGCGGCCGCGTCGGAAAGCGAAGAAACAACGACGACGCAGCGCACCCCCGTACGGCCCGCCGACCCGCAGCCGCAGGATCAGGGCGCCCGTGAAGTCGACGAGATCCCCCCGCAGGAGGTTCCGCGTTCACCGGAGGATGTCGCCTTCCTCGGTGACCTCTCGGACGAGGGCATCGACATCGACGGGGTCGAGGATCAGCTCATCGGCACTGCCGCGACCGTGTGTGGTGACGGCGGCAACGCCCTCACCGCGGCGACCCTGCCGGCCGTGGCCGGCCAGCTCGTGGAACAGGGCCGGACGGACAAGACCGTCGACGAGGTGGCGGCGCTCATCGAATCCGCCGCGAAGAACACCTACTGCTAGCGGAAACTGAGACCTGACACATGCGTAAGCTGTTGACCATTCTGTCGGTGTTGATCCTGGTGCTCCTCATCGGCGTCGGCACGTTCCGCTTCCTGCGCTCGGGGGACAGCGGGGATATCCCCCTGCCGCCCGGGCTGCCGGAGCCGACGGAACTGCTCCAGCCCGAATGGTGCCCGGATGTCGAGATCATCGCCGCTCCGGGCACCTGGGAATCTGCCCCCGGAGACGACCCCTTCAACCCGACGGCCAACGAATACAGCTTCATGTTGTCGATCACCCGGCCGCTGCAGGAGCGTTTCAACCCCGACGACGTTAAAGTATGGACGCTGCCGTACACCGCGCAGTTCCGCTCCATCAACTCGCAGCAGGAGATGACCTACGACGAATCCCGGCAGGAGGGGCAGGCCGTCCTGGAGACCGAACTGGTCACCATGCACGAGCAGTGCCCCCGCACGGAGTATGTTCTCGCCGGTTTCTCGCAGGGCGCCGTCATCCTCGGCGACGTGGCCAGCCAGATCGGGCAGGGCGCCGGTGTCATCCCGGCCGACCGCATCAGGGGTGTCGCCCTGATCGCGGACGGCCGCCGGGAACCTGGTGTGGGCCAGAACCCCGGCACGTACGTCGACGGAGTCGGCGCGGAGGTTGCCCTTCAGCCGCTCAACCTGCTCGTCCAGCCGGTTGTCCCCGGCGCCACCATGCGCGGAGGCCGCGTGGGCGGCTTCGGGGAACTCCAGGACCGCACCTTCGACATCTGCGCACCCAACGACAGTATCTGCGACGCACCCCGGGACGTAGGCAACGCCCTGGACCGGGCGCTGGAGCTCGCCTCCGCCAACGGAGTGCACGCGCTCTACGCCAGCAACCCCGAGGTCATCCCCGGCACCACCGCGAACGCGTGGGTGGTGGAGTGGGCCAGCGGCCTCATCAACCAGTGACGGGGGTAACGGCGGCTACGCTCCGTTTTGTAACGAATGGATCTCGGCCGGGGACTAACAGGACGGGTGTCTGCTCTGTTAGGTTGGCACAATAAACACACGTATCGTCCCGCCAGCGGGAATTCGACAAGGAGAAGCATGGACCTTCAAGCGGCGATGAGCCAGTTCTTCAACGACAAGGGCGAGATCGTCCTTGCGCCGCAGCTGACCCTGGCGGGCCTGGCCGAACTGATGTACCAGGGTGATCTGCAGCTCGGCGGGGGCGAGCGCCACTGCCTGCGGTTCTGGGACTTCTCCGAATCCCGCGAAGGTGTCCCGGTCGATTTCACCCGCACCGAGATCAACACCCGCATCAAGGCTGTCGCGGCGCGTCTGCAGCAGGTGGGCAAGATCGGCGACCGCGTGGCCATCCTGGCGAACAACTCGCCGGAATACCTCTTCGGATTCATCGGCGCGCTGTACGCGGGCATGACCCCCGTCCCGCTCTACGACCCCTCCGAGCCCGGCCACGCCGACCACCTCAAGGCCGTCTTCGCCGACTGTGAGCCGACCTTCGTGCTCACCAACACGGCCTCGGCGGCGGCGGTGCGCGAGCATTTCGCGGACCTTCCGTCGCGTGAGCGCCCCCGCATCCTCTCGGTCGATTCCCTGCCGGACACCCTCGCGTCGTCCTACATGAACCCGATGATGACGCTGCAGGGTCAGCAGCTCATGGCCTCGGCGAGCACCATGCCGGTCGACCAGCCCGCTTTCCTGCAGTACACCTCCGGTTCCACCCGGACCCCGGCGGGCGTGCAGCTGACCAACCGCTCCATCCTCACCAACGTGCTGCAGATCTTCACCGCCGCGCGCCTGCGGATGCCGCTGCGGCTGGTGGCCTGGCTGCCGCTGCACCATGACATGGGCATCATCCTGGCGGTGTTCGTCACCATCCTGGGCCTGCCGAACGAGATCATGGCCCCGCGGGACTTCATCCAGCAGCCCAAGCGCTGGATCGACCAGCTCAACCGCCGCGACTCCGATGACGGTGTGTCCATCTACACCGTCATCCCGAACTTCGCCCTCGAGCTCGCTGCCCGTTACGGCAAGCCCAAGGATGGGGAGACCCTGGACCTCTCCGCCATCGACGGGATCATCATCGGTTCCGAGCCGGTCACCGAGAAGGCCCTCAACTCCTTCACCGAGGCCTTCGGCCAGCACGGACTGGCCACCAACGTCCTGCGCCCGTCCTACGGCCTGGCTGAGGCGTCCCTGCTGGTGACCACCCCGCAGACCGCCGAGCGCCCGCTGATCTCCCACTTCAACCGCGAGAAGCTCGCGGAGGGCGTCGTGGAGTTCGTGGAGAAGGGCTCGGAGCTGGCCGTGGCGTTCGCCTCCAACGGCCAGGTCGTCCGCCCGCAGGCCCTGACCATCGTCGACCCGGAGACGAAGGCCGAGCTGCCCGACGGGCAGGTCGGCGAGCTCTGGGTCAAGGGCGATAACCTCGCCGCAGGCTACCTGGGCCGCGAGGCCGAGACCGCGGAAACCTTCCGGAACACCCTCGGCGAGCGCCTGCCGGAGTCCCGCGTGGAAGGTGTCTCCGACGACGGCTGGCTGGCCACCGGTGACCTGGGGGCCATCGTCGACGGCGAAATCTACATCACCGGCCGTCTCAAGGACCTCATCGTGATCGCCGGCCGTAACCATTACCCGCAGGACATCGAGTTCACCGTGATGAACGCCTCCGACCACGTCCGCCCGGACTCCCTGGCGGCGTTCTCGGTGACGAGCGAGGACTCCGCCGAGTCCACCGAGCAGCTCGTCCTGGTGATCGAGCGGGATGAGAAGGCAGATCCCGCCGGAGACGCCGCCGCCGCCGAGGCGATCCGCGCCGCGGTCACCGCCGCCCACGGCGTCACCCCGGCAGACATCCGTTTCGTCGGCCCGAACGAGATCCAGCGTTCCTCCGCCGGCAAAATCGCCCGCCGGGTGATTCAGAAGGCGTATCTGTCCGAGGCCTGACCCGGACTGGAACGACCAGACAAATGTAACGAAGGGATCCACACAGGCGATAGCGTCCCGTACGAAAAAACTGTGCTGGACAAAAGATGGAAAAGGAAGACCGCGCACATGAGTGAGAGCCCCACCCCCGCGACGATGACCGTCGAGCAGCTCCGCGGGTGGCTCCGCGACTGGGTGGTCCAGGTGTCCGGGTTGAGCCCGGAGGAAATCACCGACACCAAACCCATGGAGAACTTCGGCCTCTCCTCCCGCGACGCGGTCATCCTGTCCGGCGCACTGGAGAACCTCCTGGGCGTGCAGCTGGACGCGACCATCGCCTACGAATACCCCACCATCCAGGCACTGGCGCAGCGGCTCGTCGACGGTGAGCCCGCCTCCCGCCAACGCACCCGCCCCCGCGCCCGCCACGCCGGCGGCTCCTCGCAGACCCCGGGGACCCACGACATCGCCATCATCGGCATGGGCGGCCGGTTCCCGGGCGCGGACACCCTGGAGGAGTACTGGTCCATGCTCGTCGAGGGCCGCGACGGCACCGGCGAGCTGCCGATCGGCCGCTGGTCGGAGTACTCGGGGGAGGAGGTCATGTCCGCCAAGATGGCGGAGCAGCCCCTGACCGGCGGATACCTCAGCGATCTCGCCAGCTTCGACGCGGAGTTCTTCGGGCTCTCGCCCCTGGAGGCCGCCAACATGGACCCGCAGCAGCGGATCATGCTGGAGGTCACGTGGGAGGCGCTCGAGAACGCCCACCTCGCGCCCAACACGCTGCGCGGCGCGCCCGTCGGAGTGTTCCTGGGTTCCTCGAACAACGACTACGGCATGCTCATCGCCGCCGACCCCGCGGAAGCACACCCCTACGCCCTGACGGGCACGGCCAGCTCGATCATCCCGAACCGCATCTCCTACGCCTTCGACTTCCGCGGACCGTCCGTGAGCGTGGACACCGCGTGCTCGTCCTCGCTCGTGGCGGTCCACCAGGCGGTCCGTTCGCTGCGGGACGGCGACTCGGATGTCGCCGTGGCCGGCGGCGTGAACATTCTCGCCTCCCCGTTCGTCACCACCGCCTTCGGTGAGCTCGGCGTGCTCAGCCCGACGGGCCACATCCACGCCTTCTCCGACGACGCCGACGGTTTCATCCGCTCCGACGCCGCCGGCGTGGTCGTGCTCAAGCGCGTCAAGGACGCCATCGCCGACGGCGACGAGATCCTCGCCGTCATCAAGGGGTCCGCCGTCAACTCCGACGGCCACTCCAACGGGCTGACCGCCCCCAACCCGGACGCCCAGATCGACGTCCTCAGCCGCGCCTACGACGACGCCGGCGTCGACCCCGCCGAGGTGGACTACATCGAGGCACACGGCACCGGCACCATCCTGGGCGACCCGATTGAGGCCACCGCCCTCGGCGCCGTGCTCGGCGACGGCCGCGACCCGAAGCACCCGACCCTGCTGGGTTCGGTCAAGTCCAACATCGGCCACTCCGAGTCCGCCGCGGGCGCAGCCGGCCTGATCAAGGTCGTCCAGGCCATGCAGCACGGCGTGATCCCGCCCTCCCTGCACTTCGCCGCTCCCAACCGCTACATCGACTTCGACGCGGAACGGCTCGAGGTCGTCGAGGACCCCCGCGAGTGGCCCGGTTACTCCGGGCACAAGGTCGCCGGAGTCTCCGGCTTCGGCTTCGGCGGCACCAACGCACACGTGGTGGTCAGCTCCTTCGACCCGGCGGACTACGAGCCGGAGCTGCAGACGCCGGTCGAGGCGCAGCTCGTCGACCCGGAGCACCCGCATGCGGTCCTGCTGCCGGTCTCCGGCCTGCTGCCCTCCCGGCGCCGCCAGGCCGCCGCCGACGTCGCCGACTTCCTCGAGGGGCGCCCCGACACCGACCTGGTGCCGCTGGCGCGTTCCCTGGCCCGCCGCAACCACAGCCGCTCCCGCGCCGTCGTCAACGCGCAGACCGTGGAGGAGGCCGTGAAGCGCCTGCGCCAGGTCGCCGACGGCAAGGTGTCGGTGGGGATCACCGCCGCCGACTCCCCGTCGGCGGCCGGCCCGGTATTCGTCTACTCCGGCTTCGGCTCCCAGCACCGCAAGATGGTCAAGGAGCTGGTCGCCGCCTCGCCGATGTTCCGGGCCCGGCTGGCCGAGCTCGACGAGCGGGTCCAGTTCGAGTCCGGCTGGTCGATCCTGGAGATCGTCGCCGACGACGAGCAGACCTACGACACCGAGACCGCCCAGGTCGCCGTCACCGCCATCCAGATCGCACTGACCGACCTGCTGGCCGCCTTCGGCGCGAAGCCCGCGGCCGTCATGGGCATGTCCATGGGCGAGATCGCCGCGGCCTACGCCGCCGGCGGCCTCACCGCCGCCGACGCCATGCAGATCGCCTGCCACCGCGCCCGCCTCATGGGCGAGGGGGAGAAGTCCCTGCCGGAGGACCAGCTCGGCGCGATGGCCGTGGTCGAGCTGTCCACCGGCCAGCTCACCGAACTCAACGCGGACGAGGCTTTCGCGGACATCGAACCGGCCGTGTACGCGGCACCGGGCATGACCACGGTGGGCGGACCCCGCGACCAGGTCACCGCGCTCGTCGAGAAGCTCGAGGGCGAGGGCAAGTTCGCCCGCCTGCTCAACGTCAAGGGCGCCGGCCACACCAGCGCGGTGGAGCCGCTGCTCGGCGAGCTCGGTTTCGAGACCGCCGGCATCACCCCGCAGCCGCTGCACACCCCGCTGTTCAGCTCCGTCGACCGCGGCGTGCTCCACCAGCCCGGGGAGACCGTCCACGACACCGACTACTGGCTGCGCATGACCCGCCAGGCCGTCTACTTCCAGGACGCCACCGAGGCCGCCTTCGCCCACGGCCACACCATGCTCGTCGAGATCGCCCCGAACCCCGTGGGGATCATGGGCATGATGAACACCGCTTTCTCCGTGGGCAAGCCCGACGCCCAGCTGCTCTTCGCCCTCAAGCGCAAGGTCGGCGAGGTCGAGGCCCTGCGGGACCTGCTGGCCAAGCTCTACGCCGCCGGCGCCCCCGTCGACTTCTCCCTGGTCTACGGCCCCGGCGAGGTCCTGCCGGCGCCGCACATCACGTGGAAGCACCAGCGTTACTGGACCAACGCACGCCCCGCCAGCCACCGCCCCGCGGAGCTGCCGGGCCAGCGGGTCACCCTGCCGGGCGGTGTCGTCGCCTTCAGCACGGACGCCAACCAGGTGCCCTCCGCCCTGGCGTTGCTCGAGCGCGCCGCCGAGGCCGTCCAGCCGGGCGCGCAGCTCGTCGCCGCCGAGGAGTACGCGATGCTTCCGGCCACGGGGGAGATCACCACGGTGGTCACCCGGGGCGTGGGAGGCGTGACCGTCACGGTCCACGGCGTCTCCGGAACCGGCACGACCCTGCTGGCGGAAGGTTTCGCCACCTCCCTCAAGTTGGGCGTCCCGTCGGCCCTCCCGGGTGTGCAGCCTCTGCCGGAGACCCCCGCAGAGGCGGCCGCCGCGGCCGACGACGCCGGGGACCTCGACATCGAGGAACTCCGCTGGGACCCGGCCTCCGGGGAGACGGTCGAGGCGCGCCTGCGCGCCATCGTCTCCGAGTCGATGGGCTACGACGTCGACGACCTGCCGGGTGAGCTCCCCCTCATCGACCTGGGCCTGGATTCCCTCATGGGCATGCGCATCAAGAACCGCGTGGAGAATGACTTCCAGATCCCGCCCCTGCAGGTCCAGGCGCTCCGCGACGCCTCCGTCTCCGACGTCGTCAAGATCGTCGAGGACGCTGTCGCCGCGCAGCAGAACAGTGGCACCCCGCTCCTCGAGCCGGTCGTGTCCGCCGCCGACGTCGAGGAGGCGGAGCAGGACGTGCGCGAGACCCCCGAGCCGGAGCAGGGCGAATCCTCCCAGGGGGTCGGCGTCGCCCCGCGCGACGCCGCCGAGCGCATGGTCTTCGGCACCTGGGCCACCATCACCGGCAAGGCGCCGGCGGGTGTGACGACCCGGTTGCCCGAGGTGGACGCGGACGTCGCAGAGCGGATCGCCGAGCGGCTGTCGGAGCGGGCCGGCCTGGAGATCACGGCCGGCCAGGTCACCGGCGTGGACACGCTGGAGCCGTTGGCCAACATCGTGCGCGAAGCCCTGGAGACCGAGGTCGAGGGCAACATCCGCGTCCTGCGGGCGCGTCCGGAGGGTTCCGCGAAGCCGAGCGTGTTCATGTTCCACCCGGCGGGCGGCTCTTCCGTGGTGTACCAGCCGCTGGCACGCCGGCTGCCGGAGGACATCCCCGTCTACGGCGTCGAGCGCCTCGAGGGCACCCTCGAGGAGCGGGCCGCCGCCTACGTCGACGAGATCCGCGGGTACTCCGCAGGCCACCCGGTGGTCCTCGGCGGCTGGTCCTTCGGCGGTGCGCTGGCCTACGAGGTCGCGCACCAGCTCAAGGACACCGACGTCGAGGTCGCCTACATCGCGCTGCTCGACACCGCGCAGCCCTCCGAGCCGATCCCGGACACGATGGAGGAGACGAAGGCCCGCTGGGAGCGGTACAGCGATTTCGCGAGCCGCACCTACGGCCTGGACTTCCCCGTCCCCTTCGAGATCCTGGAGACCGCCGGCGAAGAAGCCATGCTCACCATGCTGGAGCAGTTCCTGGCCACCACCGACGCTTCCGAGCACGGCCTGGCGGCGGGTGTGCTGGAGCACCAGCGCGCCAGCTTCGTGGACAACCGGATCCTGGACAAGCTCGACTTCGCCCGCTGGGCCGAGGTGGACGCGCCCGTCCTGCTCTTCCGTTCTGAGCGCATGCACGACGGAGCCATCGAGCTCGAGCCGCGGTACGCGCATGTTGACCCCGACGGTGGCTGGTCGGCTATCGTTGACGACCTTGACATCATCCAGCTGAAGGGCGATCACCTCGCGGTCCCCGACGAGCCGGCCATCGGCGTCGTGGGCGCGCACATGGCCCGGCGCATCGAGCAACTGGACGACTAGCGGAAACGAATCGAGTGGTGATCTGTGACTGACACGTCAACCGCGGCCAAACTGGCTGACCTGCGCGCCCGCCTGGAGCAGGCGCGCGACCCCGGCAGCGAACGCGCCCGGAAAAAGCGCGACGAGGACGGCCGTTCGACTCCCCGTCAACGCATCGCCTCGCTTCTCGACGAAGGCTCCTTCGTCGAGATCGGCGCCCTGGCCAAGACCCCGGGCGTGGACGACGCTGTCTACTCCGACGGCGTGGTCACCGGTTACGGGCGTATCGACGGCCGTCCCGTCGCCATCTACGCCCACGACAAGACCGTCTACGGCGGCTCCGTCGGTGAGACCTTCGGCCGCAAGGTGGTCGAGGTCATGGAGATGGCCATCAAGGTCGGCTGCCCGGTCATCGGCATCCAGGATTCCGGCGGCGCGCGTATCCAGGACGCCGTGACGTCCCTGGCCATGTACTCTGAGATCTCCCGCCGCCAGCTCCCGCTCTCGGGCCGCAGCCCGCAGATCTCCGTCATGCTCGGTCGCTCCGCCGGTGGCGCCGTCTACGCGCCGGTGACCACCGACTTCGTCATCGCCGTCGACGGCGAGTCCGAGATGTACGTCACCGGCCCGAACGTCATCCGCGAGGTCACCGGCGAGGACGTCACCTCCGCGGAGCTCGGCGGCGCCCGCCAGCAGGAGCTCAACGGCAACATCTCCATGGTCGTTGATTCGGAGGACGAGGCCTTCGACGCCGTCCGTGACCTCCTCGACCACCTGCCCCTGACCTGCCACGACCCGGCGCCGGTGTTCGCCGCGCCCAGCGACGAGGACGTCGCCGACGAGCCCGCCCTCGACCTGTTCATGCCCGACGACTCCAACGCCGGCTACGACATGCTGGATCTGCTGGTCCAGCTCGGCGATGACGGGCACCTGGTGGAGATCCAGGCCAACTACGGCCCGAACCTGATCACGGCGTTCGGGCGTATCGACGGCCGCGCCGTCGGCTTCATCGCCAACAACCCCATGCACCTCGCCGGCTGCATCGACGCCGACGCCGCCGACAAGGGCGCACGCTTCATCCGCACCTGCGACGCGTACAACATCCCGCTCGTCTTCGTCGTGGACACCCCGGGCTACCTGCCCGGTGTGGATCAGGAGAAGGCCGGCCTGATCCACCGCGGTGCGAAGCTCGCCTTCGCCCTGGTGGAGGCCACCGTGCCGAAGGTGACGCTCATCGTGCGCAAGGCATACGGTGGCGCCTACGCCGTGATGGGGTCCAAGAACCTCAGCGGTGACATCAACTTCGCGTGGCCCACCGCGCAGATCGCCGTCATGGGATCCGCCGCGGCGGTCGTGATGATCCAGGGCAAGCAGCTCGCGGCCGCCCCGCCGGAGCAGCGTGACTACCTGAAGAAGCTCTTCATGGACTTCTACGACGAGAACATGACCTCACCCTATGTCGCGGCGGAACGCGGTTACCTGGATGCGATGATTCAGCCGCGTGAGACGCGTCTGGCGTTGCGTCGGGCGTTGCGTCAGCTGGCCACGAAGGACGAGCAGGATCTGTCCAAGAAGCACACGATCATGCCGATGTAGATGTGTGGGGGCCCAAGTCGGGGACAGGGCGGGGTGTCGGGGGTTATTCTGACCCTGACGGATGATCACCCCGGTTGTTGTTGAGTTCTCTTGTTCCGGGGTCTGCCGGTGGAGTCAGGCCACGGAAGGATCAAGCTCATGCGAGGTGCGGATACCAGACCCCGGTTCCTTTTCGTCAACGAGAACATAGGGGGGCACCGGACCGTGCACCGCGCGTTCCGGAGGATTTTCGCGGACCGGGGCGACATCGAGGTGGAGTTCCTGGACGGTGGGGAGCCGGGTCTGCTCGGCAAGCTGCTGCGTGCCCCGGTTCCAGGTCTGGCACGGTTTGACCTCGACCTTCAGCCGTTGCGTGGGCAGTTGGTGCAGTCGTGGATGATGCGGCGGCGGGTGCGGGAGCGGTTGGCTGCCGGCGGGATCGATGCGATGCACGTATACACGCAGAACACGATGCTCGGTGGGGCAGGTCTGCTGCGTTCCGTGCCCACGGTGATCACCACCGACAGCACGGGCCGGCTGAATGTCTTCAGCATTCCCTATCGGAAGCCGACCCGGTTCACCGGGCCGATGAGCAGGGTCAACCCCTTTTTTGAGCGACCGGTACTGCATTCGGCGACGAAGGTGTTCGCGACCTCGGAGAAAGTAATGAAGTCGCTGTGTTCGGCGGATTACCGCGTTTCCCCGCAGAAGGTCGCGCACCTGGAGAAGGGGGTGCATTCCCCTTATCTCACGCAGCCTGTCCCCGTGCGTGATCCCGGTCGGCAGACGGACATCGTCTTCATCGGCACGACGCTGGAGCGTAAGGGAGGAAGGCTGCTGCTGGATATCTGGCGTGACGAGCTGAAGGACCGGGCGGATCTGACCCTGATCACGCTGGAGAAGGTGCCGTCCGAACCGGGGTTGACCGTGATCAACGATCTGGTGCCGGGGGACGGGAGAATCTGGGACATCCTCGCCGGGGTGGACATCCTGTGTTTCCCCTCGGTGATTGACCAGGCTCCGAACGCGATCCTGGAGGCGATGGTGGCGGGGCTGCCGGTCATCGCCCACCCGACGGGGGCGATCCCCGAAATGGTGGTGGACGGTGAGACTGGTTTTCTGGTCGATTGCCGTCAACGGGAGGAGGTCGCCCGGGCGTTGCGGATACTGGTCGATGACCCCGGGTTGCGTCAGCGGATGGGTGAGGCGGGACATCAGCACGTGCGCAGGCGCTACAACATGGTGGACACGGCGACAGTCATCGTGAACGAATTGCTCGCCGCCGTTGGGCGCCACCCGGAGGGCGGAGCCCTCCCCTCGGGAGTCCCTGGCGATGCGGGCCCCACCCGGTTCCGGATCCACGACACCGTCGATCAGGAGCTCGAGGAGCAGTGGGAGGATCTCGCACAGAGACACTCCACCCGATTCTCTTCCCGCCCCTCTTACGGGTTGAGTTGGTTCAGGGCCCTGGGTAAAGGGGATCTGGCGGTGGCGACCGTGCACCAGGGAAATCGGCTGGTGGCGTTGCTGCCGCTGCATGCCCGCTCTCGGGCGGGAATCTTCGTGCACCGGCTGCTCGGCCACGGCCGGGGCACCATCGGGGAGGCGCTAGCAGAAGACACCGCGTCCCTGGATGAGCTGGTGGTGGGGCTTCACCATGCCGGGGTGGTGCTGGAGTTGACGCATCTGCCCGAAGATTCGCCATTGACCAGGGCCCTGCTGGATCATGGCGGGTGGACCGTCGAATACGAGACGGATGAACATTGCCCGGTCATCGACCTTCCGCCCGGTAGTACGCCGCGCGACGTCCGCAGCGGAAAAACGCTCCGGCGTTTCCGGGTTGCGAGGGAACGCATCGGGGAGCAGTTCGGGCCCGTGGGTTTCGTGGTGGTCCGGACACCGGAGGAGCTTCGGGAGGCCTGGCCTGAGATGGCGCGGGTGGCCCGTATATCCCGTGAGGCGGATCCGGACCGACGCGTCAATCTGCTCGGGGATGGGTATGGGGACTTCGCGGAGCATTTTCTGACCCGCGAGGCGGAGGGTGGCCAACTCCTGGTCGTCGGCCTCACCGTGGGCTCCACCTGGGTCGGGGTCAACATCGCCTTCCAGACGGGGGGGCGGGTAGAGGGATGGTTCACCCGATTTGACCCTGCGTACAACCGGCTTCTTCCCGGGCACCAGATGCTCGAGCACCTGGTCGCGCTCCACGATGATCTGGGGTTCACAGTTGTCGATGAAATGATTGGACGTGGAGCCTATAAACAGGACTGGCAAACCTCGGAATACCGGGTGGGCACCGTGGTGGCGGCCCCAGCCGCCCGTTCCCGGATGATTCCCCTGGTCAGGAAGATCAACGAGATAACGGGCTACCTCCGCCGCGGGGCGGGGTGGGTGCGTCACCGGGTTCCCGACGCCACCCGGTCCGGTGAGAACTGATGAACACCATTGCGCAGCCGAGCGGTGCGCTCCGGAGAGGCGGTAGGTCGGAGAACCGACTCCTGCTTAGCAGCAGCACAGCGCTCATCCTCGGGCGGCTGACCACGGCAGTCTTCGGATGGGCGGGAAGTGTCGTTATCGCCCGGACGCTCACGGGTGATGACTGGGGGCGTTACTCGTTCGTCTTCGCGTTGCTCGGCATCATGAACGTGGTAACCGACCTCGGAGTGGGCCGTGTCGTGCTTTCCCGTCTGGGATCGGGCAGACCCGAGGAGGAGTCGGAGATCGCTGGTTCGTTCATTGCCCTCCGCGCCCTGCTGGGGGGAATCGGTTACCTCCTGGCCCTCGGCTATGTGGTCATCTCGGGGTTATCTCCCCCCGTCATGGCGGCCGCTGCCCTGGCAGGAACCACGATCGTTCTGGCGACACCGGCCAACGCCTTCTTTGTCCTCTACCAGAGCCGACTCCGCCTGACCTATGTCGCTGTCTGGGACATAATCGGGCAGGCGGCACAGTTCGCCTTGACTGTCCTCGTTGCGGTTATGCATCCGACGCTGCTCGCCTTCATTGTTCCTGCGGTCATCAGGGCGGTCATCGTGTTTACGGCCCGAGGGGTATGGTTGCCGAGCCTCTTCGAGCCCGGTTTCCGGCCATCCTTCCGCGCGGCCACCAGCTACTGGGGAGAGATGCTGAAAGAGGCCGTCCCGATCTCTCTCGGCCTCGGGTTGCTGATTATGGCCAGCAGAATCGACATGATGATGCTGGAGAAACTCGACACCTACGAAGCCGTCGGGCTGTACGCGATCGGCTACAAGTTCTCGGACCTGCTTGCACTAGTCGTCGGCACCCTCGCGGTTCCCTTCACCACCGTTCTCATCGCGTCATGGCCAGACAAACCCGACAAATTCCGTGAGCGCCTCTTTCAGGCGGTCGCCGTGGCGGCCATGTTGGGTGGACTCGCCGTAGTTGTCTTCTGGCCCAGCTCCCGTGCACTGATCACCCTCTTGTATGGACCCCAGTTCGCAGGGGCGGCAACTTCAGCCGCTCTGCTGGTGACCAGCAGCGCCCTGGCAGGCCTCACCTTTGTGGTCACCTCAGCCCTGATCGCCGCGAGGAAGCTCCGCATCTTTCCCTGGCTGGCGGCGGTGGGGCTCCTGCTCAATGTCGGCCTCAACCTGGTGCTGATTCCGCTCTGGTCGATCGACGGTGCGGCGGTGGCGACGCTCATCACAGAACTGACGATGATTCTGACCATGCTGCTCCTGCTGCAGGAGAGCCTCGGCGTCCCCGGAATAGCTCCGTGGGGTCTGCTCGTCCGACAGTCGCTCATCGCGGCGGCGGTGGCGACACCGGCGACTCTCCTGGTCCTTGAGACCGGTGTCGCCTGGATTCTCGTCGCTGTGGTGAGTGCAGTGGTTCATCTTCTCATCTCTGCGCTGGCGGAAGGCCGGGAAAGTGCAGCCATTATCGACCATGCCCGTTCGTTCCTCGGCAGACGGCCTGCCGACTGACGGCAAACGTGGGAAGAAGGAGGATAACGTGGCAAACGAACCCCTGAAAGGCACCGGAGCACGGAGACTCCGTAGACTGGCGGACCCTGTGACCAACCGTCTCGGAGGGTCGGGGGTGGTGTTGGCGTACCATGATATCCTCCCCGATTCATCCGTGCCGTATCTCTACGCCGTGCGGAACTCCGTGTTCCGCGAACAGGTCACGACGGTCGCCGGGCTCGGCTATGAGTTCGTTCATCTCTCGCATCTGGCGGAGAATCTCGTCAACGGTCAGCCGGTCTCCGGAAAGGTCGCCATCGTCTTCGACGATGCCCTGGTGGGGGTCCACAGAAATGCGCTTCCCTTCCTCCGGAGCAGGCGGATCCCCTGGACCTTGCTGCCGGTGACCGCTTGCCTAGGCATGCACCCGCCCTGGTGGGGAAAGGCGGACAGGACGATGAACCTGAGCGAGATACAGGATGCCGTGGCCGCCGGGGCGGAGTTGTGCTCCCACACAGCGAACCACGTCTCGCTCCCGGCCATGGATCGGGGCAGGGCACAGGATGAACTTGTCCGGTCCCGGGAACTGTTATCGGAATGGGGAGGCAGGGAGGTCGTGGACCTCTGCTATCCCTTCGGCCACCAGAATGAGTGGGTGAGGGAACTGACGAGGGAGGCCGGATACCGCACCGGATGGTCGTTCACCAACGGACGGTGCCATCCCGACGACGACCCCTTCACCCTCCGTCGGATGGCTATGCGCGATGACATGCGCGGACTCGGCTGGGTAAAGTGGCTGCTTCGTCCACGTTGGACCTGGCCGGCTGTGCAAGACGTGGAGCCGGAAAGCTGGTGGAAATGATGACCGCCATCGTAGTGACAGCGGTGGTAGGCGTCCTGCTTTTTCTGGTGGCCACCAGAAGACCGCAGTGGGGTCTCATTACCGTGGCCGCCCTGGTTCCTTTTCATGGCCTTCTGTTGATCATGCCCGCGGCAGCCCCGTTCTGGAAGGAAGCGGCGGTACTTGCCGTCGCCACGGCTGGTTTCTTCGCCCCCCGCCCCAGGGAACGGTTCACCGTCGTCCCGTGGCTGGTCCCGGCCCTGGTCCTGGTCCTGGTGGGTGCAGTGTCCGCCCTCGTGGTTCTGGGAACTGCGGCAGCCTTCCCGGTGAAGATTGCGTTCTTTTACCTCATTCCAGCTGTGGTGGTCTATTTCTTCCCCTTCACCCGGGCAGACAAAGACCTGCTGGTGTCCGTCCTCATGGGGACCGGACTGTTCAGTGCTCTCTTCGGCCTGTGGCAGCAGGTGGCGGGTGGGTACCGGCTAGCCACCCTGGGTTACGAGTGGAATGAGCATATCCGGACCGCAGGTCCGCTCCTCCGCAGCTTCGGAACATTCAACCAGCCGTTTCCCTTCGGGTTCTACATGATGCTTGTCCTCACCGTCGCGGGAGCTGCGGCCCTGGCACAGCCCGGCCGGTTACGGTCCAGACTCTTCTGGGTGATAGCCCCGATTCTTCTGCTGGCCATGGCCTCCTCGGTTGTCCGGGCCAGTTTCCTGGGGTTGATCGTGGCGTTGGTGGTGGTGGGGGTGGTTCTTTATCGCCGACTGCTCGGATATTTCGCTGCCGTACTCGTTGTCGCCCTGCTCCTGACGCCGGTGGCCCTTCTTGCCGACCGGCAGGGGGTGTTGGCAACCATGGTGTCTTCGAGCAGCCTGCAGCAACGTGGCGGGCACTGGTCGCTCACGCTTCCACAGATGCTGGTCCGTCCTTTCGGCGGGGGACTCGGCACGACCGGTTCCTCCGCAGAGAAGGTTGCGGAGACCGTCGGCCCTCTGGTCCGGGAGTACCAGCCTGACAACCAGTATCTGAAGATCGGGCTTGAACTCGGAGTGTGGGGGCTTTTCCTCTACGGGGTGGTGGTCGTGGTGGCAATCGTCGTGCTGCTCCGACTCATCAGGGTTCAGAAAGATGCATTCGAGCGGGGCTTCACCGTGGGGGTCCTGGGGGTGACCGTAGCCGCCTGTGCCGCGGCCGCGTTCTCCACCTACCTCGAGATTTTCCCCTTGGACTTCTACTTCTGGCTGCTGCTGGCCTGCGCGGCATCGGTGCCCCGGGGAGAAGCCGCCCTGGTCGGGGGGTGGTCCCCGGCCGGACGGCCGGTCCCCCGTAACGGCATCCCGTCCGTTGTGGACGAAAAGCTGTGATGGCGTTCCGCGAAAGTGAGGGCAACAGGTGCGATTATGACGGAAAACACTTTCCACGGGCGCTTTCTGTAGTAGTTTCAGATCAAGGCTGATGGTCCGATCAAAGGGGAAGGGATCCGAAAATGTCGGATAGAGCGTCCACAGATCCGCGGCCGGCATCCGGTCGGGTTCCGGCCTCCCCCACCGTCCCTACCCCCCTCGACCTTGGACTGATCTTCGCGGCGTTTCTTCGTTCCGTCCCTGTTGCTCTGGTCATCGCACTGGTCGCGGCCGGGATCTCCTTCCTCGTTTTCTCCCGGATGGATCCGGTGTATGAGGTGAAGACCGAAGTCTCCCTTGGCGCCCCCGCCGATGCGAGCCTTGATTCGGAGACCCGGGCGAGGCTGGGATCCCTCTACGCGTTGATCGCCAACGACCATGCAACGCGGGATCTGGTGAAGGAGGAGGCGGGGCTGGGGGATCCTTGGGTGATGGCCGCCGAGACAGCGGTGCCAGGGGTGATTGAGGTCGCCACCCGCGCGGCGAGCATCGGCCAGTCGCGTGCCGCAGCCGAGTCGGTCATCGAATCCATGATCCTCCGCAGCGATGCCTTCTCCTCCCGATCCGTGCAAGTGTGGGCGGAAGACGCGGAACGCAGGATCGTTGCGATCCAGGAGCAGATCGATGCACGTCGGGCAGAGGATCCGGCGGCGGACGTGGCGGATCTTGAGGACCAGATCGGATTGATCCGTCAGGAGAACCGGGAGTTTCGGCCGCAGCAGGTGCAGCCGTTCGTGCTTTCCCAGTCCGACAACAACGGTGAACAGGTGTGGCCCAGGATATGGTCCACCACCCTGGTGGTGGCGATGCTGATATTCCTTCTCGCGCAGATTCCGCTCACGATATGGCGGCTGCGACGACACCGGCGGGCGGATGAACTCTGGCTCCGGATGATCGGTCGACGCTTCGAAGTGGACCGGGAAATGGCGGCGGCGGGCGGGGGACTCACACCCTTGGCGGAGGCGAGGACGGCCGCCGTGCTGGCGGATGGCGGGAACGTCCTTGTCCTCGGGGAATCAGACGCCGGAGAGACGTTCCACTCCCACGGCCCGGGGCATCTCCACCAGACCAGCTGGTCGGCTTCCTGGTGGCGGGAACTGTCGCCTTCGGATGTACAGCTGGGCATCGTGGTGGTCGACAAGGGGGAGCGGCGGGCCAACTTGGCTGGCACAGCAGTGGAAAGGCTGGTCAAGAGCGGTGTCCCCACTTTCGTGGTGGTCCGGTCCGGAAAGAAAAGGGAGAGCAGCGGTGGCATCGAAGATCGCGATCGTTCATGAGCGACTGACCGACATCGCCGGCAGTGAGCATGTCGTCGCCGAGCTCGCGGCAATCTGGCCGGAGGCGGAGGTCCACGTGCCCTTCGCGCGGG
Organism: Corynebacterium marinum DSM 44953; assembly: GCF_000835165.1. Lineage (NCBI taxonomy): Bacteria > Bacillati > Actinomycetota > Actinomycetes > Mycobacteriales > Corynebacteriaceae > Corynebacterium > Corynebacterium marinum. The sequence goes on along the minus strand of NZ_CP007790.1, from coordinate 2,422,515 downwards.
CAGAAGGCATTCCCGGGGGGTTGGCGGACCGGGTCCGGACCGGTCCGCTGCAGCGGGTCTACCGTGCATCGGGCGAGAAATCCTACGCACCCCTGCTCCCCCTCGTACCGTGGGCGTTGAGACACGGGAGTCTACGGTCGGCTGAGGTTGATGCGGTCGTGGTCAGCCATCATGCCTTCGCACTCGCGGCGATCGGTGCCGTTGACGCCCCGTCAGTGGCCTATGTCCACTCTCCGGCACGGTGGGCATGGGACAGCTCCTTCCGCCGGGACGAGGCGGCCGGCTTCCCCAAGTCCGCGGCGCTGTGGACCCTTGCCGCCCGGGCGCGGGGCAACGAAAGGAAGTGGGCGCCCCGCGTCACCGCTGTCGTGGCTAATTCCACTGCTGTCCGGGGCCGCATCGAGCAGTGGTGGGACAGGGCGGCGACCGTGGTGCATCCTCCGGTGGACACAAAATTCTTCTCCCCTGACCACGGCGTGAAGAAGGGAGATTACTTTGTGGCGGTGGGGAGGCTGGTGCCGTACAAGCAGGTTCCTCTCGCAGTGGCAGCCGCGGTTGAGGCAGGGGTCAGGCTGATCGTCGTCGGTGAAGGCCGGGACATGGATCGCGCCCGCGCGGCAGCGGGGCCGGGGGTTGAATTTCGGGGTCGTCTGCCGGGTGCGGAGATGCGGGATCTGGTGCGGGGTGCGCGTGCCCTCCTCCTGCCTGGCGAAGAGGATTTCGGGATTGTTCCGGTGGAGGCGATGGCCTGCGGTACCCCCGTGATTGCGTTGGGGCGAGGGGGAGCGGTGGACACCGTACGGCCAGGGGAGACGGGGGTCCTGGTGGACGGGGACGACCATCGGGAGGTCGTCCACAACTTCGCTGACGCCCTACGGAGTTTCGATGATTCCCGCTACGGCACGGAAGCTCTCACGTCATGGGCCGACACCTTTTCACCGGCCGAATTCCGCCGGAAGATGGCAGAGGTCGTCGCCGGGGTGCTGTGACCTTTTCACCCCCGGAGTCAGAGGAGGGAGGTGTACACCTGGGCGGTGGCGGCGGCGGTTTTCTCCCAGGTTAGGCTGCGGGTGCGGACGGCGGCGTCGGCAAGCAGCCTCGTACGGGCATCCACGTCGTCGAGGGCCGTCCGGAGAGCCGCGCGCCAGCGGGAGGTATTCAGCCCCGGGACCACAACGGCACCCTGGCCGACCGCCTCGGGGATGCCGCCCACGGCGCTGGCCACCACGACCGCCCCGCAGGCCATGGCCTCCACCGGGGGCAGCCCGAAGCCTTCGTAGGCGGAGGCGTAGGCCACGACATCCGCGGCCCGGTAGAGGGCCGGTATGTCCTCCATGTCTACGTAGCCCAACCCCATCGATCCGGCGGGGCGCCGGGGGCCGTCGGTGCCTCCCCCTGCCAGGACGAGGGGGACCCCGGTCCCCAGCAGGGCCTCATTGACCACGTCGGGCCGTTTCCGTGGCTCCAGGGTGCCCAGTTGCAGGACGAAGCGCGGCGGGAGGCGGTATTTCCTGCGGACCAACCGGACGACCTGGTCGGAGGGGACCCTCGCCCACGGGCCCGGCGCGAGGGGGGTCACCACTGATTCCCGGCCGGTCAACGCGGCGACACGGTCGGCGGTGAACTCGGACACCGCGATCACCGCGTCGGCGCTTCGTAGTGCCCTGCGGATCAGGAGGCGTTCGCCGCGGGCCCGCATCCTCGACATGGCCCATGGGGTGTCGAAGACGGAAAGGTCATGGACCGTGGACACGGTGGGGGAACGCTGGCCTACCGGGAGGTCGACGTCGAGGCCGTGGAAGAGTCCCCCGGACACGGGGATCATGCCCTGGAAGGCCCGCCGCGCTCCGGAGGCGATCGGGCGGATCAACGGCTGAACGGAAACGGGCAGCTCGCCGGCGGCGTCCTTCTGCACCACCGCAGCCAGCGTGGGCAGAGTCACCAGGTTGGCCATGGCCCGGATGAGTTCACGTTGGTAGGTCTGCACCCCGCTGCCGTCCGGGCGCAGCGCCAGCGCCCCGAAGACGATCCCGGGGTTCATCCCCCGCTCCCGCCGACGACTGCCCGGAAGGTGAGAAGGAGGATCTTGAGGTCCAGCCAGGGGGACCAGTTCTCGATGTAGAAGTTGTCGTAGAGGGCACGGTCGCGGATGCTCGTGTCCCCTCTCAGCCCGTTGATGGCGGCCCACCCGGTCAACCCCACCGGGACGCGGTGCCGTTCGGGGTAGTCCGGGAATTCCTGGCTGAACTTCTCCACGAAGTAGGGGCGTTCGGGTCTCGGACCGACAAGAGCCATGTCGCCGCGGAAGACGTTGTAGATCTGCGGTAGCTCGTCGAGGGAGAATCGTCTCATCGTGGCGCCCAGCCGGGTCAGGCGGGCGTCACCGGCTATGTTCCATCGCGAATCGGATTCGCCGGGGTCAGCTGGCGTCATGGTCCGGAATTTCAACAGTTCGAAGGGTTTCCCGTCCATGCCGATCCTCTCCTGCCGGAACAGTACCGGGGCGGTCCTGTGGTTGATCTTCACCATCAGAGCCAGGGCCAGCAGAACAGGGGAGAGGAGCACCAGTGCGACTCCGCTGACCAGAATGTCGAAGGGTCGTTTGAGGAACCACGTGAGCGAGCGGTGGGCCGCACGGGCCACCCGCCGCAGTGGGAGGGCCCCGATCATCTCGGTACGATTGTCCCGGTCGAGGTATTCGGGGAGGCGGGGGACGATGTAGAGTTCCGCAGCTTCCCGAACGCAGGACCGGAGGGCCTTGCGCAGGTCGCCGTCGGAAAAAGAACCGAAGGCGATGATGACGGTCGTCGCCCGATGTTCACGGATCAGTGCGGGAAGGTTGGAGTCCAACTTGCCGGTCACCACTCCGGGAATGGGCTGGGCCGGTTCTATTTCGCGGTCGACGAGTGCCACGGGGAGTAGCCCGAATTCCGGCATGTTCTTGAGATTGTTACTGAGCTGGCGCGCGATCGGCCCGGAGCCCAGGATGAGTGTCCTGCTCAGAATTTTCGGGCTCCGCCGGCGTCGGATGCCGAGGGAGACGGACACGATGGTCTTGAAAGCCACCAGACTCGCGGCCATGGCCAGTGAGAAGTACACGGTCTGGGGTACATCCAGCTCCGGATTGAACACTGAGACGGCCACAAAGGGGACTACGGTGCCGGCCACGAGAAGTCGTGGAAGGTCATCGAGCACTGACAGGCCGAGTCTGAAGCGGTAGAGATGCGGCACCGCCATCAGGCCGAGGGACGTTGCCGCGGCTGTCAGCACCGGCCGGGGGAGACCCGCGAGGAGGCACACCATGAGGATGGCGAAGCCATCCGCCAGGCGTTGCCACGGATCCGGTACGTAGTGGGCGAACCGGACTCCGACTGAGCGGTTTTCCGCTCGGTGGAACACGCTTCCAGCCACCCGGATCTGACGGGGTGATGCACTCGGGTTTATCGGAACCATAAACTCCACTGACTTCCGTACAGGAGACTTGCCTGCTTCCGGGAAGCGGCCAGTCAAACGTTAGAACACTTGCTTTAACCCGACAGTTCATCGGGCGTTCTTGCTGCGGGCGAATTAGTCCGGCGAGCGGCTCGGGCCGGTTGGCGGCATGTGCTCCTGTCGGAAGGTCAGATGGGTCGTCCTTCACGAGGGGGCGACTAGCTGCTGTCCGGCGGTTTGTCCAGTTGTAGGTTCATTATAGGATCACCACCCTCACCGAATCGACTTTCCGGAGAAACTAGTGCAGGATAGTTTCCTCGGGAACGGCATGTTGTGTGCTGGCACAATGGCGGATCTGTTGCTTGACTTGGGCATCTCAGCAGTCTCTTAAGCTGAGAAGATTTTTCATTCAGTGGGCGGGTATGGGGGGTGCTTTCTGGGGGGGGTCTCCTCTTTCCTTTCCCTTCCCTGCGGTGGTCTGTGCTGCATGGCGGTCCGGCCGGGGCGGCCGGCAGTCGCTCGGGGCATGGTTGTGTCCAGTTGTTTCTCCGGGGTGCCCGGGCGCCGGTTCCCGGGTCCGGGGGTCAGGGGGAGTGGTGGACTGATGCGTACGTGTGTGCGGGGCCTGTGAGGTGTTTCCGGGGGCTTGCCCGCACTCGGGGGTGGGGTAGTGTTGCGGTTAGCTCAAGAATGAACTTGAATCGCTCCTCCAGAGTCCGGACACGCGCGATCTGGGTGGTTAGGGAGACCTGCGCCCACTCCACGGGTAATACATGGGGAGCCGAGAACCTTGGAGGTTCCACCATGCACATCCTGGCGGTGAATGCAGGCGCGGAAGTTTCAGGGGCGGAGAGGGTCCTCGCTGAACTGCTGAAGACAGCGGTGGCTGACGGTCATCGGGTGACTCTCCTCTGCCCGCCAGGGGCGCTTCCGGAGAGCTTCGGCGCAGGAATCGTGCACGTCCCTGTTCCTCTTCACCGCTTGGGTGGGGAGCGCGGGGTGCGTCGCCTCCGGGCCGTGGCTTCGCTCCCCCGCGACTGGTGGAGGACTGCGCGGCGGGTCCGCCGCGCGGCTCGGGGCGCCGAGGCGGTGATCGTCAACTCGACATTCGCTCTGCCTGCGATCGGGTTGGCGTTCCCGCTGCACTCCCTCCGTCCGGACCGGCGGCCCCGGGTTTCCTGGCTGGTCCATGACACCATCCATTCCCGGAAACAGCGGACGGCGCTCCGCCTCGGGGCACACGCCCTGACAGTGGCGGTCGCGGTTTCGCAGGTCACCGCCGACTCGATCCGGGCTCGGGTGCGCAGGACCGTCGTGCGACCGAACGGAGTTGTCGTCCCGGAGGAGATGAGCGGCGGCACTGCCCGCGTTCCAGGTCGTCCCGTCGCCGGGATCCTGGCGGTGCTGACGGAATGGAAGGGACAGGACGTCCTCCTCGAGGCGCTGGCGCAGTTGCCGGACGTTCAGCTGGACATCGCGGGCACCGCCTTTCCCGGGTCGGAGGAATTTGAAAGGTTGCTCCGGGCACGCGCCGCGCAGCCGGACCTGGCCGGCAGGGTGCATTTTCTCGGGCACGTCGACAAGCGGGATGTGCTTCCTCGTTGGGATGTCCTCGTCTCCGCCTCAACCTCCCCCGAGGCGGGACCGTTGGGGGTTCTCGAGGCCATGGCCCACGGTGTGCCTGTCGTCGCCACCGATCACGGTGGTGCCGCCGAATACCTGCGGGGAGGGGCGGGGATCCTGGTTCCGCCGGAGGATGCACCCGCCCTGGCGGAGGCGATCCGCACTCTTCTCGACGACCCCGTGTTGGCCCGTGAGCTGCGGGACACCGCCCGTTCCGCGGTGCTGGCACGTCATGACGCGAAGACCACCGTCCCCGCGATGCTGGAGGCTTTGTCCCGTGGCTGACACCGTCGGGGCACCGGGGAGGCACTCGGACCGGAGAAGTTGGGTTATTGTCGCCCTTGCCGTCATGGTGTCGATGGCCCTGGTGGTCGTCATCTCGACCTCCACCTCAGGCCCCGGCGAACACACCCGCGTGACGATGCCGGAGGAGGTCGTGTCCGGCTGCCCTGAACTGGGGATCGCGGGGCCGGCCGCCTGGGAGGAGCTGTCCGACCGGGATTTTCGGGCCATGGTGGATGAACAGGTTCTCCTGGGATCCACCTGGATCAGGTTGTCGGCGGTCTGGAAGGACATCGAACCCGGGCGGGGGGTGTACGCGTGGGACGGCCTCGATCAGCGCGTCGATGCCGCGGTTGAGGCGGGGCTGACCCCCCTGATGCTGATCCAGACCCACCCGGGTTGGCTCGGGGGCTTCGGTGAGCGGGGCAGTGGAGCTGCCGGTGAATTCGGGAGGTTCGCCGGTGAGGTCGCGGAACGTTACGGGGACCGCGTGGACGCCTACGAAATCTGGAACGAGCCGAACCTGGCCAGGTTCTGGCCGGACCCGGACCCGGACGCCTACGCTGAGCTTCTGGCGGCGGCGGCGCCGAGGATCGCGGCGGAAGACCCGGGTGCCCATATCGTCTCCGCCGGTCTGGCCCCCGCCGACAATGTGGCGGGTTACTCCCTCGACGATCTGGAATACCTGGAACGGCTCTACGAGACCGGTGTGATGCGATATGCCGATGCGGTGGGCATGCACCCCTACTCCTTCCCCGAGCTGCCGTCGGGCACTTCAGAATGGAACGCATTCCGCAGGTTGAACGAGGTCAAGAGCCTGATGGCCGCCCGGGGTGACGGGGACAAGATGATCTGGTTGACGGAATATGGCGCCCCCACCGGTGGTGACCGCGGGGTGAGTGAACGGGACCAGGCGGACATGGTGGTGGAGGCACTGCGGCTGACCGTCGCGGATCCGCGCCTGGGGCCGATCTTCATGTACACGATGCACGACATCGACCTCGGAGCGGAGGAATCGGAATCCTATTTCGGTCTGATGGTCGGGCCGGGTGACCCGAAACCCGCTTTTCTCGATCTCCGGGACGCGGCGGGGGAGTGCAGTCGGAAATTCGGGGACTGAGACGGCTGCCGGTATGGTGTCACGGAGTATGATCCGGCCATCGGCCGGTGGGGGATCCACCCGGGTTTTCGGATCCGTCATGTAACGGATCCGGTTTCCCGGGACGATGTACCCAACGTAACCGCTCGACAACCGCGTAAGGAGAACTCCCCATGCTGAGTAGCGTTCTGGACCTGGCCGGCGACATCATCAACTACATCGTCATGTTCGTCAACCAGATCACCCACTCCCTGAGCTCCTAGCTCAGAGGTCATCGGCAACCCCGGTCACCCGCTCCGTGCAGGGCCGGGGTTGCCGTGATTCCGGGGGTTCCTCCTGAAGCCCGGGGCTCCGACTCAGGTGCGCCTGCGGCCCACCGCGGCAGCGACCGCGCGCCAGCCGAGCATGAGCAGGCCGGACATCACCGCGGCGACGAGGATGAAGGACCAGTGGGGGAGCTCGCCGTTGCGCAGGCTCCAGATACCCAGGCCCACCGCTGCGGTGATCACCCAGGTGGTGACCCCGGCCGGCGCGACCCGGGCGCCGTTCCAGCCGGCGAGGGCGATGGCGGCCCAGGCCAGCGCGACACCCACCAGGAAGGGCCACAGGGTGGACAACCAGCCGGCGACGTTCAACGGCATGTCGTCGGTCTGGTGGGCGATGCGGGCGAAGAGTGCGAAGACGGCGATGGCGATCACGTCGGCGGACAGCGCGGAGATCCTTGTCATGACTCCAACTCTAACGCCGGTTCCCCGGTCTCCCGGCCCGCGTAGGAGAGGAAGTAGATCACCCATCCGACGATGGTGGTCAGGGCGAAGGAGATGAGGCGGTAGACCACGGCCACGCCCGTGGCGTCGACCGCTGTCATTCCGACGGCGACCAGGGTGGCGATGATCACCGCATCCACCGTGCCCACGCCGCCGGGGGTGACCTGGGCGGAGCCGGCCAGTTTGGCCGTGGTGTAGGCCAGCAGCACACCCATGACCGTGGTCTGGTCGGGGGCGGACTCCAGGCCGGGGGTCGTACCCGTGACGGCCCACACGCAGGCGTAGAGGGTGAAGGCGTCGATGAGCCGGTTGAGCAGGGACCAGCCCGCGACCGTCAGGAAGCGGCCCCGGCTCAGGTGGAAAGTGTCGAACTGGTGGATCTGGGAGACTGCTGATTCAACCCCCTCACCACTGGGGCGCCGACGCGCCCGGTTGAGCGCCGGAAGCAGGGTGCGGATCCACCGTTCGAGCTGCGCCGGGTGGTGCGAGGCCCAGTAGACCGTCCAGGACAGGGCGGTCATGGCGGCGAGGGTGATCAACAGGGACCACACGCTGACCCGTGCGCCGAGGAAGAAGACACCGGAGACACCGATGAGGACCAGCCACATCGTGGAGACCGCGGAACTGAGCACCAGGAACCAGCCGCACAGGAGGCGGCTCGCCCCCCAGCTGCGCTGCACCTGGTAGGTGAACACCGCCGAGAAGGCGGGGCCGCCGGGCAAGGAGGTGGACCAGGCGTTGGAGGCGATCGTGAGTCCGGTGGTCCGGTGGGGGGAGACCCGGGTTCCGCCGGCGTCGAGAAGCAGCCGCATGACCTCAGCCATGGCGAACAGTGCCAGGAAGGCGGCGGTCACGGCCAGGAGCACACCCGCCGGCTCGGCGTCACGGAGTCGCCGGACGCCGTCGCCGAGGAAGGGCAGCTGGTCGCGGAAAGCCACGATGAGGATGACCAGCACCACGAGGGGGCCGAGCCACCGTACCCACCGGTTGGCGGCGATCCGACGCAGCACCTCAGCGACCCAGCTGGCGGGGGCCGTCCCTGTCGGCCGAGATCCGGGCCATCAGTTCGCTGAACGGGATGAGCCCCTCGTCGTCGGAGGTGGTGCGCCCACCACGGGCGGCTTCGGTCTCGTCGACGACGAAGACGGCTTCATCGTCCAGCAGGAGGTCCTCGTGCTTGTCGACGCCCACCGGCTCCCCCGTCCCTGCGGCGGACGCCGCGGGCACGGCTGGCGCCGGGGCCTCCCCGTGGCCGAGGCGGGCGTAGGCACGTTTGACGAAGGCGGGTGCCCACCAGTTGTCCTCGCGCAGCAGGTGCATGACGGCGGGGACCAGCATCATGCGGATGATGGTGGCGTCGATGGCCAGGGCGAAGATCATGCCGAAGGCGATGTACTTCATCATGACGATCTCGGAGAAGCCGAACGCGCCGGCCACCACGATCATGATCAGGGCTGCGGCGGTGATGATGGAACCCGTCTGGGCGGTGCCCCAACGGATGGCCTCGTCGGTGGATTTCCCCTTGTCGCGGGCCTCGACCATGCGGGAGACGAGGAAGACCTCGTAGTCCGTGGACAGGCCGTAGACGATGGCGACGATGAGCACCAGCACCGGCGACATCAGCGGGCCCGGGGTGAAGTTGAACAGGTCGGCGCCTACGCCGCCGACGAACATGGCGGTGAGGATGCCCAGGGTCGCGCCCAGGCCGAGGACCGTCATGATGATCGCCTTCGCCGGCAGCACCAGGGAGCCGAAGACCAGCGCCATGAGCAGGAACGTGGCGATGACGATGTAGACGGCCATCCACGGCAGCTTCTCCATCAGCGCCTCGATGGACTCGATCTCCATGGCGGGGGTGCCGCCGATGTAGAGGCTCACGCCCTCCGGCGCCTCGATGGCACGCAGCTGGTCGACGACGTCGCTGTTGAGGTCGCGGTCCTGGATGCCGGCGGAGAGCACCGTCGTGCCGTCGACGGTGCCCTGGTCGGGGGTGAACGGCGAGCTCAGGCCCTCGATGTCGCGCGCCTGGACGTAGATGTCCACGAGCTGCTGCTCCGTGGCGCCGGTGACCACGAGTTTCACCGGTTCGGTGCGGAAGGTGGGGAAGGTGTCGTTGAAGTCGTCCTGCGCCACGCGGACGTCGTTGTCCGGCGGGAGGTAGGTCTCGTTGATGCCGCCGAACTTCACGCCCGCCAGCGGCAGGGTGAGCACGATGAGCAGGCCGGCGATGACGACCGTGACGACCTTGGCGTTGCGCATCGCCCAGGCGGGGATGCCGTACCAGAGGGTGTCCTCCAGCTTCCGGGCCGTGCGTTTCGTGCGGCGCACGGACCACTTGTCGATGTTGGGGCCGAGCAGCCCGAACAGGGCCGGCAGCACCGTCACCGACAGCAGGGCGGCGAGGCCCACCGCCGAGATCGCGCCGTAGGACACTGACTTGAGGAAGGCCTGGGGGAACACCAGCAGGCCCGAGAGTGCGACCGCGACCATCGCCGCAGAGAACACCACCGTCTTGCCGGCCGTGGCGGTGGTGGTGCCCACCGCCTCGGGCACACTGACGCCCTTGTCCAACTCCTCCCGGAAGCGGGAGACCATGAACAGGCCGTAGTCGATGGCCAGGCCCAGGCCGAGGAGCGTGACCACCGACTGGGCGAACACGTTGACCTGGACGGTGCCCGCCAGGATGGACAGGATGCCCAGCGAACCGGCGATGGAGAGGACGCCGACGATCAGGGGCATGAACGCCGCCACGACGGAACCGAAGACCACCAGCAGAAGCAGTCCCACCAGCGGCAGGGCGACCACCTCGGCCCGGAGGATGTCGCCGGCCATGCCGTCGTCGAGGGAATCGGCGACGGCGGTGGAGCCCGCCACCCGGGTGGACACGTCCCCGGGCAGATCCTCGGGGATCAGTAGATCCTCGATGGCGCGGTAGTCCTTCAGGGTCTGCTCCCCGTCGCCCGCGAGGCCGACGGCGGCGAAGGCGACGGATCCGTCCTCGCTGATCAGTTGGGCGTTGCGGGTGTCGAAGTAGCTGGTGACGTGGGCGATCTCCCCCGGATGGGAGGACTTCAGGTCCTCCAGGTGGGATGAGATGGCACCGAACGTCGCCGGATCATTGAGTGAGCGCCCCTCGGGGGCCTCGAACATGAGGATGACGTCGCCGCTGTTGTCGCGCCCGAAGGTCTCCATCTCGATGGCGGCGGCGGCGGTGGAGCTGGAACCGGGGTCGTCCCAGCCCTCCTGGCTCATCCGGTCGCCGAGCCGGAGACCGAAAGCCACGTAGAGCACCAGGATCGCGGCGATGACGATCAGGGGTACGAGGCGGCGGTGGCGGTAGGAAAAATGTCCCCATTTCTCGAACATCGGCCTTCCCCTTTCTGTCAGTGGTTGTTCTGTCAGTGGTTGCGGCCGGCGAGCAGGGCCGACAGCGGGCGGAAGGGCTGGAGCCAGGCGCCCTCGTCGGGGAGCTGGTCCAGGCTGATGCGGGGCAACGGCTCGCGGAAAACGCCGGTGATCTCCTCCAGGTCGACGAAGTCGATCGTGTCGGAACCCACGGCCCAGGAGGCGTGCTCGTGGAAACCGAGGACGGTGACGGGAAGGCCCTCGGCGATCAGCTCGTCGATGGTCTCCTTGAAGTTCTGCCCGTCGGCCGACGCGACGACCAGCCCCCGCAGGACGCCCTCGGCGTGGCGGCGGCGGATGTGGGCGAGCATGTCGGGGTCGACGTCGGAGTCCTCGTCCGTCTTCGGCTTGGCGAAGACCGCGAAACCGACGTTGCGCAGCGCCTCGACCCAGGGGCGGACGACGTCCGCGCCGCCCGGGGTGACGTTGGTGAACACGGTCGCCTCCGCCTCGACACGGCTGCCCGTGTCGTGGGAGAGCTTCCCGGCGCGGGCGAGCAGCCACCGGCCGATGGCGTCGAAACGCGGCCGGTATGCAGCGGTGGGGCGGCCGCCGAGGATGGCACCGAGCCCCATGTCCAGGTTGGGGGCGTCCCAGACCAGCAGGAGGTTGGCGGGGCCGGGAGTCTCCTGGGCGCCGTAGTGGTGGGTGGATTCGTGAAGGTCGCTCACGGTGGGTGCTCTTCTCTTAAATGAGGAAAAATCAGGCGGGCGCGTCGGTGCGCTGCCAGAGGAATTCGGTGATGGTGTGGTCCTTCTGCAGACCCTTGCCCTCGAACTTGGTGATGACCTGGCGGTCAACCAGCTGCGGACATTCCGCCCACGGCCAGGCCTTGTGCTCGAGGAGCGGCTCGGCGTCGACGAGCTCGGAGATCCACTCCGCGTAGTCGGCGTGGTCGGTGGCCACGTGCAGGACGCCGCCCGGCTTGAGGCGGGTGGCGATGAGGTGCAGCGTTCCGGTCTGGAGGATCCGGCGCTTGTGGTGACGGGCCTTCGGCCACGGGTCCGGGAAGAAGATCCGGACGCCGTCCAGGGAACCGGGGGCGATCATGCGGGCGAGGACCTCGACGCCGTCGCCGCGCACCATGCGGATGTTGCCGATCCCGCCGCGCACGACCGAACCGAGCAGCTTCGCCAGTCCGGGCTTGTACAGCTCGACGGCGAGGATGTTGGTGCCGGCCTCCAGGGGAGCCATCGCGGCGGTGGAGGTGCCGGTGCCGGAGCCGATCTCGACGATGGTGGGTGCGCCGGGGCGGCCGAACCATTCATCGACGTCGATCCGCTCGTCGGAGAGCACGCGGCCGAGGCGCGGCCAGTTCTCCTCCCAGAGTTTCTCCTGGTTGTCGGTGAGAGTTCCGCGGCGGAAGCCCACCGTGCCCAGGCGCGGGTAGTCGCGGCCGTCGTCGCCGAAGTCGGTCTGCAGGGGGCGGCCGGCGGGCAGATCGCCCAGGGGCCGTTCTTTATCGGGAAAATCTGAAATAGACATCGATACTTATTCTTCCCTTGCAGTGCGGAAACTTCAATTTTCCGCACCCCGGTTGCGGTCCGCGGGCCCGCGGGTGACGATGGGCGCGGATCAACCCGGGGGAGGGGTGAGTCATGCGGACACCGGATATCTTCATCCGCGCCGCCGACTGGGCGCACTCGCGCGACTTCGGCTGCGCGGCGGGCATCGGCCTCCGCCGGGTGCTGCTGGAACTGACCGGGCCGCCCCGCGTCGGGGCCTGCACCCTGGACGGCCCCGTCCCGGTGCCGACGTCCTGGCAGGTCAAGGGGGTCGCGGTCACCTGGCCCGCCACGACCCCGGGGGTCGATGTGCTGGTTCTCGTCCATCCCGGCCCCCTGACCTCCGCCATCCGCTCCCGCGTCGCGGCCGGCCCCCAGGCGGTCATCACCGTCCCCGCCCTCCCGGAGTCCCTCCCCTTCTCCCCGGAACAGCTTCTCGCCGTCCGTGCCCGCCTCCTCCGCGGCGAACTCCGCGCCCTGGCCGCCCGGCATCCGCACGCCGCCGAAGAACTCCTGGCCATCGCAGGGTCGGCCGGGCGCTCGGCCGGGTACTCGGCCGCCGCGCCGCGGATCGCCGTGATCAGCCCCGACCCGGCGGTGAGGGTGGAGCTTCCCGGCATGGAGATCGTCGCGGACGCGGAGGTGGACGCCGTCCTCGCCGTGGCCCCGCCCGCCGGCTGGGCCCCGGCCGACCATCCGACCCTGCGGGACGCGGCCCGCCGCGCCGGGCGGCTGGTCTCCACCGCACCACTGCCTGCCGGCCTCCCCGGCACCGTCGCCCGGCCCGGCCGCCCGCTCGTCGACGCCGTCCGGCATGCCCTCACCCTTCCCGCGGCCCCGCCGCCGGCCCCTCGACCCGGCACCTGGCTGCGGGCCGCTGACCAGATGGAACGGCGGCGTCGTCTGCTTCTCGACGCCCACCTCACCGACCTCGTGGCCCGCCGCGCGGCCGCCGAGCTGGCCGACCTCGCCCGCGCTCACGGGCTCGAGCCCGCCCCGTCCCCGGACCTGCGGGAGGTCGGCGGGCAGGCACTGCTCATCGCGCTCGTGGCCGGAGCTGCCGCCGGGCGGGCCGCGTGGCCGGCGGGACCCGCCGCCGGAGTCCTCGCGGGGGTTCTCGCGGCGCTGGCGGCGGGAGGGGTGCGGTGGCGGAGGGGGCGTCGGGAAGCGCACGCCGTCCGTGCCGCCGGCGAGGCCGCCCGGATCCGGCGCGCGCCCGCGCACACGCCGGCGCTCTGGTTGCGCCGCACACTCGCAGAGGAGATGCAATGAACGACTGGTGGTTGAGCCTGCACGGGCTGGAGGATCTGGCGGCGGCGGGGGAGGGCGACCGGTTGCGGCTGCCGCTCGGCGATGAGCATCTCGAACTCGACGGCGCCGCGGGCGACTCCGTCACCCTCGCGGATCCCGGCGGCACGACCGTCTACGCGGACCTGGACGGGGACGGCGTCGTCGACCACATCTCCTCGGTCCACCACGACGGCGGGTATGACATCTTCACCGCTGATCCGCACCGCGCGGCCTGGGGTCTGGTCGCGGGTGAACCCGGAAAACCGCCGCCAGGCGGGGGATCGGAGTGGGGATTGGTGCCGAATGCCACCCCCGAAAAGGGGTTGGAGGGGCAAGGGGGAGACTCGGGAAAACCCGGGTGGCATCGGATTGAACGCGGATAAACTGGCAGGTTATGACGTATGACACGTAATCAATTGTCACTTCCGTAGCCTAGACGTGTGGGAATGGATAACCTGTAGGGCGAGATCTCTGCCGAGTGAAGAATTAATCAGGAGCACTAATGACGACTGCAATTAAGGGCCTGGTGGGCCCCGCCCCGACCGACAACGAGAAGCTGCTCTCCTGGATTGCGGAGGCAGTCGAGTTGTTCGAGCCCGAGGCGGTCGTCTTCGCCGATGGCTCGGAAGAGGAATGGGACCGTCTCACCTCAGAGCTCATTGAGGCCGGCACCCTGATCAAACTCAACGAGGAGAAGCGCCCCAACAGCTACCTCGCACGTTCCAACCCGGACGACGTCGCCCGTGTCGAGTCCCGCACCTTCATCTGCTCCGAGAACGAGGAGGATGCCGGCCCGACCAATAACTGGGTCGACCCGGCACAGATGAAGGCGGAGATGACCGAGGTCTACCGCGGCGCCATGAAGGGCCGCACCATGTACGTCGTCCCCTTCTGCATGGGCCCGATCACCGACCCGGAGCCGAAGCTGGGCGTCCAGCTGACCGACTCCGCCTACGTCGTCCTGTCCATGGCCATCATGACCCGCATGGGTGCTGAGGCCCTGGCCAAGATCGGCACCGGCGGCGACTTCGTCCGCGCGCTGCACTCCGTCGGCGCCCCGCTGGAGCCGGGCGAGCAGGACGTGCCGTGGCCGTGCAACGACACCAAGTACATCACCCAGTTCCCGGAGACCAAGGAGATCTGGTCCTACGGTTCCGGTTACGGCGGCAACGCCATCCTGGCCAAGAAGTGCTACGCCCTGCGTATCGCCTCCGTCATGGCCAAGGAGGAGGGCTGGATGGCTGAGCACATGCTCATCCTCAAGCTGAACTCCCCGGAGGGCAAGAGCTACCACATCGCCGCGGCCTTCCCGTCCGCCTGCGGCAAGACCAACCTCGCGATGATCACCCCGACCATCGAGGGCTGGACCGCCGAGGTCGTCGGCGACGACATCGCCTGGATGAAGCTGCGCGAGGACGGCCTCTACGCCGTCAACCCGGAGAACGGCTTCTTCGGCGTCGCACCGGGCACCAACTACGCCTCCAACCCGATCGCCATGCGCACCATGGAGCCGGGCAACACCCTGTTCACCAACGTCGCCCTGACCGACGACGGCGACATCTGGTGGGAGGGCATGGACGGCGAGAAGCCGGCCCACCTCATCGACTGGCACGGTAACGACTGGACCCCCGAGTCCGGCACCAACGCCGCGCACCCGAACTCCCGCTACTGCGTCGCCATCGAGCAGAGCCCGGCCGCCGCGCCGGAGTTCAACGACCCGAAGGGCGTCAAGATCGACGCCATCCTCTTCGGTGGCCGCCGCGCCGACACCGTCCCGCTGGTGACCCAGTCCTTCGGCTGGGAGCACGGCACCTTCATCGGTGCGACGCTGTCCTCCGGCCAGACCGCCGCCTCCGCCGAGGCCAAGGTCGGTTCCCTGCGCCACGACCCGATGGCCATGCTGCCGTTCATGGGCTACAACGCCGGTGACTACCTGCAGCACTGGATCGACATGGGCAACAAGGGCGGCGACCGCATGCCGGACATCTTCCTGGTCAACTGGTTCCGCCGCGGCGAGGACGGCCGCTTCCTGTGGCCGGGCTTCGGCGACAACTCCCGCGTGCTCAAGTGGATCATCGACCGCATCGAGGGACGCGTCGGCGCCGAGACCACCGTCGTGGGCCACACCGCCCGCGCCGAGGACCTGGACCTCACCGGACTGGACACCCCGATCGAGGACGTCCAGGAGGCGCTGTCCGCTCCCGCCGCTGACTGGTCCCGCGACGTCGCCTCGAATGAGGAGTACCTCGCCTTCCTCGGCCCGCGCGTGCCCAGCGAGGTGCACGAGCAGCTGGCCGGACTGAAGGAGCGCATCGAGGCCGCCACAGCCTAGTACTCCCCGGCTCGCACGAACCTCCCGCCCCCAGGCTGACTACGGTCCCTGGGGGCGGGCGCTTTTCCGGGGGGCCGCGGCGTTCCGGAAACCCCGCTCACCGGCGCAAAACCACCACCAGGTTGGACACGAGGAACTCGCGGAGCACCGGCACCCGGACCAGCCACCATGCCCAGGCCGGGTGGTAGCGGGGGAAGGCGGCGACCAGGGAGGCCCCCTCGACCTGCCGGGCCCAGTGCAGTCCCTCGGCGCAGGAGACGTCGAAGAGGGATTCACCGAAGACGTTCTTGGGCGGATGCCCGTGCCGGTGCGCGTACCGGTCGCGCGCGAAGCCCCCGCCGAGGTAGTGCTCCCACACGCCGGTCTCGTGGCCGCCGAAGGGGCCGAGCCAGACGGTGTAACTGAGGACCGTCAGGCCGCCGGGGCGGGTGACGCGCAGCATCTCGTCGCCCATGGCCCACGGGTCGGCGACGTGCTCGGCGACGTTGGAGGAGTACACCACGTCGAAGGCCCCGCCGCGGAAGGGCAGCGCCCGGCCGTCGCCGCGTACGGACCCGGGGACGGTGATGCCGGCGGCCGCCATCTCGCCCACGTCGGGTTCCACCGGGACGTAATGCGCGCCGCGGGCGGCGAAGGCGTCGGCGAAGTAGCCGGGGCCGCCGCCGACGTCGAGGACCGATGCTCCGGCCAGTGGAAGGCCGGCGAGGTCGGCCCGGAGGGCGTCGAGAAGCGACGCGGTGTCCTCGGCGAGCGGCCGGTAGAACAGGTCGGGCCGGCTCTGCTCGTGCCGGAGGGCGCGGAGCAGGGAGAAAGAGCGGCGGAGGGTGGCCAGGCGGCGGGTTTCAGGCAGCACGCACTACATGGTGGCACAGGTATGCTTGTTCGGACCATGAAGATCCTTCTGCTGTGCTGGCGCGATTCCACTCACCCGCAGGGGGGTGGCTCGGAGCGCTACCTGGAGCGGGTGGGCGAGTACCTCGCCGCCCGCGGGCACGAGGTGGTGTACCGGACTGCCGGGCATACGGACGCGCCCCGGCGTTCCCACCGCAACGGCGTGCGTTTTTCCCGCAGCGGCGGCAAGTTCACGGTCTACCCGCGGGCGTGGGCGGGGATCCTGCTGGGCCGGGCGGGCATCGGAACGCTGGGGGACATCGACGTGGTGGTGGACACCCAGAACGGCATCCCCTTCTTCGCGCGCCTGGTGGCCGGCCGGCCGACGGTGCTGCTGACCCACCACCGGCACAAGGAGCAGTGGCCGGTGGCGGGCCGGGCGCTGGCCGCGCTGGGCTGGTTCCTGGAGTCGCAGGTGGCCCCCCGCGTCTACCGGGGCGCGCCCTACGTGACGGTCTCGGAGTCCTCGCGGGCGGACCTGCTGGAACTGGGGGTGCGCGGGGAGGACATCACCATCATCCACAACGGCGTCGACCCGGTCCCCGGCAGCATCCCCCGCCTCGACGGCAACGGCGCCACCCACCTGGTGACCCTGTCCCGGCTGGTGCCGCACAAGCAGATCGAACACGCGATGGACACGCTCGCCCGGCTGCCCGGGGACGTGGTCCTCGACGTCATCGGTTCCGGCTGGTGGGAGGACGAGCTGCGGGAGTACGCGCAGGCCCGCGGCGTCGTCGACCGGGTGAGCTTCCACGGACAGGTGACCGAGGACTACAAGCACGCGCTGCTGGCGCGCGCCGCGGTGCACCTGATGCCCTCGCGGAAGGAGGGCTGGGGGCTGGCGGTGATGGAGGCCGCGCAGCATGGGGTGCCCACCATCGGGTACCGAACCGCCGGCGGCCTGCGCGACTCCGTCGTCGACGGGGAGACCGGGCTCCTCGCCGATTCCCCGGCCGAACTCACGGAGCTGACCGCCCGGCTGCTGGCCGACCCCGCACTCGCCCGCCGTCTGGGGCAGGCCGCCCGGAAGCGCGCCGAGGGTTTCTCCTGGGCGCAGACCGGCGCGAGATTCGAGGAGCTGCTCACCGCCGCCGCGCGAGCCACACCCCGGCGGGGATGAGCAGCCACACCGCCAGCAGGATGAGACCCGGGCCGCGCGGCTGCGGCCCGGCGGCGGTCTCCACGATCCGGCCCCCGTCGACGATTACTCCGACACCCATCTGCTCCAGCGCGGCCAGGTCGCCGGACTCCCACGCGGACCTGGCGGACATCCAGCGGGGGGAGGGCGCGTCGACGAGCACGCCGTCGACGACGAGTGCGCCGGACTCGACGGTGGACAGCGCCTTGCCCAGGGGGTTGAGCATCACGGCACCGTCGGCGCGCCGCACGAGCGGGGGTTCATCGACGAGCAGCACGTCGCGGCCGTCGGCCAGCGCCACGAGCGACCCGTCGACCGCCACCGGCTGCGGAGCCAGCGGCGCCAGGGCCCGGGGTGCGTCGGGGACCTGTAGCAGCGCCAGTGCCAGCACGAGGCCGGCGGCCCAGGTGCGTGTCGACGCCGCCGCGGCCGCGTAGGCGGGCAGTGCCAGGACGGTCAGCTTGCCGGCGTCGCGGAGCAGACCCGCCCCGGGGACGGCGGCCACCAGCCAGCTCAGCACCCCGGGCGCCAGCCACGCGAATACCGCGCCGCCCAGGCCGATGCCCGCCAACCACAGCAGGGGAGCGGGCACACGGCGGGCGGCGGTGAGCAGCAGGGCGAACAGGAGCACCCCGGCCAGGGCGAACCCCGCCTCCCGGGAGGCGGGCACCGCCTCGGCGTTCCAGATGCCGCCGAGGCCCACCAGCGTGCCGGGCGTGCCCACGTGGGTTTCCGCGCGCGGGGCGAACGCCGCGGCCGACTCTGCGCTGGCGGACCCGCCGCCCAGCAGCCCCGGCACCAGCCAGGGCAGTGAACACGCGACGCCGACCGCCAGAGTCGGCCACCGGCGACCCCGGCCGGTGGCCACGCCCGTGGCCAACGCGAACAGCGCCCCGGTGGGGGTCAACGACGCCGCCCACATGGCCAGCCAGGCCACCCCGGCGCGCCCCGAGAGCGCGGCGGCCGCGATGAGCGGCAGCAACCAGCCTGCGATCACCAGCGACCAGTGGCCCTGCAGGAGCCGTTCCACCACGAAAGGGTTCCACAGGACGAGGGTGAGGGAGGCGAGCGTCGATAGGCGGCCGGCGCCCTGCAGCCGCGCCAGCCAGATCGCGCCGGCCGCGCCGGCGGCCGCCCCGGCCAGAATGAGTCCGCGGGCGACCCAGGAGGCGGGCAGGAAGGTGCCGAGCAGCGCCAGCAGCCCGTCCTGCGGGGCGTTGCGGGCCGGCAGATCGCCGGTGCCCAGCGCGGCGGGCGACAGCGCGGGCGAGTCGAGGACCAGCATGTCGCGCAGCGCCAGCTCACCGGGCCAGGCGAGCGGCCACAGCAGGGCGGCGATGAGCACACCCGCCCACAGGACCGGCCAGCTCACGCGCGTCAGGATGGCTGCCCCCGGCGTTCCTGCAGCAGCAGCACCACCGCCCAGATCACGGCCGCCAGTGCGGCCGCCTTGAGCACCACGGCGAGAATCTGCAGCGCCCGCAGCGAGGACACCACCCCGGCGGCCTTGTCGTGCTGCCGGGTGAGGGTCCCGTCGTCCCAGGCGGAGGTGGTGTGCAGGACGGTGAACTCCGGCGCCGGGTCGAAGGCGCGTTCCTCCGCCTCGGAACGGTCCGCGGCGAAGTAGATGTGGGTCCGCTCCTCGACGTCCACGAGCGTGCCGGACTTCGGCTCCACCCACACCGTGCGGTCGACGGCGTACCAGGGGGACCCCATACCGAGCCGGTCGAGCGCCTGGACCGGGTCGGGGCCGCCATCCTCCGGTTCCGCCGGCCGGGGGCGGTTGTCGTCCGGGTCTGCCAGGGGCAGGGCGGTGAAGGTGTGGTGGAACTCGAAGGTCTCGAGCCCCCCGCGCTGCACCTCGCCGACGTAGTCCAGCAGGAGCGGCTGCCCGGCGATGACGTCGTGGCGGGGATAGGACCGCCGCTCGGGCGGGAAGGGGAAGAAGTACTGCAGCCCCTCCCGGACGAAGGGGCCGGTGGAGGCGGCGTCGCCGGCCAGACCGGTCACGGACGTCTCCACCCGGCTGACGGGATCCGCCACGGGATAGGTCGAGCGGCGGTCCACGCGCAGGGAGTCCCGCACCTCGGCGAGGACCGTCTCCCCCTCGAGCAGCCGGGTCGTGGCCCGGACCTCTACCTCCCCGGACTCCTCCGCCGCCGCGGTGCCCACCTGCAGGTCGCGGTGGGTGGTGGTCTCGACCACGAGGCAGGAGTAGTCGACCTCGGGGAACGTGCCTGCGCCGCAGCCGGGACGGTCCCGGTTCTCCTCCGGGACCGTCCCGGATTCCAGGGCCGCGGGGGCGAGCATGACTGTGTCGGCCGGGCGGCTGGCGAAGCTTTCCCGCAGGTCCTCGGGTAAGGGTTTCATCTGCCCGATGACCAGCGGCGGCAGGAGGGAACCGAGCAGGAAAGCGGCCGCGGCGAAGAGCAGCAGCCGGATCGGTGGGCGCCGGAAAGCACTCTCAGTCAATGTCTGCACGGTCCTATTCGTTAAGATCGCCGGAAACGCCCCCGGGCGTGCCCCGATGACGAACAGCCGAGCGGGAGGTGTGCCGCATGTCCGCTCCATCCTACAAACCGCGCCATCTCCCCGGGCTGGAAGGACTGCGCGCGGTCGCGGCCCTCGGGGTCGTCCTCACCCACGTGGCCTTCCAGACGGGGCTCGACCCCCGCTCGGTGGCCGGTTCCTTGCTCGCCCGCTTCGATTTCTTCGTCCCGGTGTTCTTCGCGCTCTCCGCGTTCCTGCTGTGGCGCAACCACCACGACGACCACGACTCCGCCACCATCGGCCGTTACCTGCTCAACCGGGCGGGCCGGATCATGCCGGCCTACCTGGCGTGCGTCGTCGCGGTGATCCTGCTGCTGCCCGAGGCCGCCCGGTTGAGCGGCGGGCAGATCCTGGCCAACCTGACCCTCACCCAGATCTACGTCGCCGACGGCCTGGCGCCGGGGCTCACCCACCTGTGGTCCCTGAGCGTGGAGGTCGCCTTCTACCTGGCGCTCCCCCTGTTGGCGCTGACCGTCGGGCGGCTGCCCCGGCGCCTCCGGATACTGGTGATCCTCGGGCTGGCGGTGCTCAGCCTGGGGTGGGCCTGGCTTCCTTTCGTCACGGCCGGCCCGGACGTGGCGGCCGGAATCCCCAACCGGCAGATCTGGCCCGTCGCCTACGCCCCGTGGTTCGCGGTGGGCATGCTCGCCGCCGAGTTCTCGGGCCGGACCCCCGCCTGGGCGCGCCGGGTGCTGGGCGTCCGCTGGGTGTGGTGGTGGCTCGCCCTCGCGGCGGCGTGGGTCGCCGGGCAGGAGTGGTTCGGCCCGGTGGGGCTCACCCACCCGGAGCCGGGGGAGTTTGTCCGCCGGGTGCTGGCGGGCACGGTCTTCGCTTTCGCCGTCGTCGTGCCCGAGGCCCTGGCCCCGGGGTCGCGCTGGTTGTCCAGCCCGGTGATGCAGTCACTGGGGCGCTGGTCCTACTCCATCTTCCTGTGGCACGTGGCGATGCTCTCGCTCGCCTTCCCGCTGCTGGGCCTGAACTACTTCTCGGGAGGTTTCTGGCCCGTGCTGGCGGTGACGCTGGCGCTCACGCTGCCGGCGGCGGCCGCCAGTTACGTGTTCCTGGAGGAACCGGGCACCAGGCTGGTCAGGGCCGCGACGAGGAGGAGGGCCAGGGCGGCGGAGTCGCCGGCGTAGTCGCCGCTCGGCCACGGGCCCCGTGCCAGCCAGGCTCCCGCCACTCCGGCCAGCACGAACGCCAGGAGGCCGGGCGGGAACAGCGTGACGCGCAGCACCAGCAGCGCCGCCCCGGCGGCCAGCAGGCCCGGCCAGCCGGCGACGAGGAAGGCCGTCAGCGCACCCGGCACCAGCAGGCCGGGCCCCTGTCCGGGGCCGAGGCCGGGCCCCGGCGCTGCCCACCCCGCCCGCCCGCCGCGGAGCACCACCGCGGTGGCCACGAGCACGGTGAGCAGCGCCAACGCGCCGCCCCCGAAGAGCAGCCCGCGGTAGGCGGGGTCGCCGGCGAAGGAGAACTCCACCGTCCCCGCGGCGCCGGCGGGCACGCGGAAGGCCTGGGCGGCGGCGTCCACGACGAGGGGTTCCAGCGCGAGATCCCCCACGCTCGCCTGCAACCCGGGGTTGGCGGCCCGGCCGGTCAGCAGGATCCGCTCGGTACCGGCGGCGGCGATCTCCCGGCCGGTGGGCTCGAAGGCGGGGGAGGGGTCGAAACCCTCCTCGGCGAGGGTCACCCACTCCGCCGCGGTGGACAGCCGGTGCACGCCCGGGGCCAGTTCCACGACGTCGCCGGGGGCGTGGTCGACGCCGTCGACGGTGACGGTGCCGGAGGGGGAGCCGACAACCAGCCGCATGGGGCGGGGCGCGGTGAAATCGCGGATGATGTGCCCGGTGTCCAGGGTGAGACGCTGGAAGAGGAACTGGCGCACGTCCGGGGAGGTGTCCGGCACGGTGACCACGCGTTCGACCGGGTGGCCGGCCACGGCGATCTCGGAGAGGCCGACGGGTTCGGGGCCGGTGAGCGTGACGCGCATGGTGTCGTGGTCGCCGCGCAGGTGGAACGTCGTGGGTTCCTCGCCGATCTCCAGGGTGCGGCCGTTGAGGTCGACGGTGGTGTCTGCGGTGGCGGAGAGGGTGACGGCGGGGTTGCGCAGCGTCCCGTCCGGGGCCAGTTCCAGCCACTGCCCGTCCGGCGGCCCCGGGGCGGGCCACCAGGCGGTGCCCGGCTCGCCGTCCACGGCGGCGGTGACCGAGCGGGCGGGGTCGGCGCCGCCGAAGTTCCCGGCGTCGGCCGCGGACGTGCTGGCGCTGACGGTCCCGCCGCGGGACCGCACGCGGGTGAACGGCCCGGCGGAGGGGTAGTCGGGCACGGCGTTGCGCGACCCGACGCCTTCGTCGAGGTCGGCCAGCGGGGCGGAGACCGCGCCCGCCAGCGTGCCGTAGTGCCGCACCGTCAGGGCCGGGGTGTCGGTGACGATCTCGGCGTCCGCCTCCACCAGCACGCGCGGTCCGGGCCCGTGGATCATGTCCAGGACGGCGAGGCTCTCGCCGCCGCCGGCCACGCGCACGGGCTTGTCCCCGGTGAGAGCGAGATCCGCGGCGGGGTCGAAGATCACCACCGCCAGCTGTTCATCCGCCCCGAAGCGGTGGATCTGCGCCCCGGCCGCCCCGGCGAGCTTCTCGACGTCGATCTCCTCCCCGCCGCCCTCCAGGTCACCGCGGCTGAGCACCGCGCCGATGCCCAGGCGCCGCAGGACGTCGGCGCCGGCGGCCGGATCGTGGTGCAGCACCGCCATCACCCCGTCGAGCCCGCGGATCGCCTCCGGGGGGACGAGGGGGACGGCGTCGCGGACGGCCCAGGGGACGTCGAGCAGCGGCTGGGCGGGTTCATCGCGGGTCCAACCCCAGGTCTGGCGGGCGAAGGAGGCCTCCGGCACGATGAGGGTCCGCGTGCCGCCGGCCTGCGCGTTGAGCAGGTCGGTCGCCTCCTGCCAGTAGGAAGGCACCTGCTCGTAAGCGCCGCGCGGCAGCAGCCGGCCGGACCAGGCCGGCGCCATCGACGCCACGCCGACGACGACGACCAGGGCGGCGGCCGCTTCCCGGCGCCCCGGAGTCAGCAAGCCCCGCCACGTGGCGGGGATACGCAGCCGGTCCCCGAGGGCGGCGACCCCGATGAGCAGCGGGATGCGCACCAGCGGATCGAACTTGTGGAGGTTGCGGAAGGCGGCGAGGGGGCCGTCGAGAAGCACCAGCCACGGTCCGGCCAACGGGCCGTGCGCGGCGCCGAGCACGGCCACGCCGGCCAGCAGCATGACCACCCACAGGCGGCGGTGCGGGGTGGTGCGCAACGCCAGCCCCCACAGGCCGAGCGCCGCGACGGCGGTGGTGGCCAGCACGAAGACGGGGGAGGAGACCAGCAGGTGGCCGGCCTGGCGTTCGGTGTCCACGAAGGGCGCCCAGCTGGTGGTGCCGCGGAGGATCTCGACGAGGTTGAGCCAGCGGGTGGTCACGTAGGAGGACTCGATGAAGTCCGTGAACGGCGCCGAGTAACGGCCCAGCATCAGCAGCGGGCCGATCCACCACAGGCTCACCAGGAGGCAACCGGCCAGCCAGCCGGCGAGAGTTCCCGCCGCCCCCCGGTCCCGCCGCAGGACCCGCCAGGCGATGACCAGGCCCGCCGGCAGACAGGCGGCGACGGTGGCGGTGGCGTTGACCGCGCCCATCATCGCCACCGGGATCGTGGCGGCCGCGACCGCACGGAGGCTCAGGGGGCCCAGCGGCCCCAGGAAGGGCAACACCACCCACGGTGCGAGCATCACCGGCCAGGTCTCCGAGGAGATGGCCGTCAGGGTGGTCAGCGTGCGCGGGGAGAGCGCGAAGAGAAACGACGCCAACACCCGGAACGCGGGGGAACCCACGCCGATGCGGGCGGTGAGCAGCAGGAACCCCGAATAGCCCACGCCGGTGACCAGCAGCCACCACAGGCGCTGAGCGATCCAGTCCGGCAGCGGATCGGTGAGCACGAAGAAGGCCCCGTGCGGGAAGAGATACCCGTACGCCTGATTCTGCAGCTGCCCGAGGGTGAAGGTGTCCGTCCACGCGTGCGTGGCCTGGGCGAGGAAACCGGCGGGGTCGACCGTCAGGTCGTGTTTGGTGTCTGCGGCGACCAGCCCGGGGGGCTGTAGGAGGCTGACCAGGGCGAGGAGCACCCAGCCGAGGATGTGCGGCACGACTGTTCCCCGGGCGCGGCCACTCAGCCGCGGGTGCCGTACTCCGGGCCGCCGAGCAGGGCGTCATCGGCCGGCACGGCGTTGCCCTGCGGCACGTTGTCCTGGCCGGAGAAGGATGCGACCCCGATGACGGAGACCACGCCGAGAGCCACGCCGACGACCGCGCTGGCAATCACCGAACTCACGGACCGGCGGCTGACGGAGTCAGAGTAGGAGGACATGGCTGCGTATCCTACTCCTTATGCTTCCGGCGGGACAATGAACACGGGAATGCCCGCGTTGTGCAGCACGCCCTCCGCAGTGGAGGGCTGCCAGAGCGACTTCCAGGAACTCGCGCTCCGGGTGCCGGTGACGATGACGTCCGGTTCCAGCACCTGCGCGGCGTCCACGATCGCCGACCACACGGACGTCTTCGCCTCCACCAGATGGGCGCGGGCGGCCAGTCCCAGGGACTCCGCCAGTTCCACGCCCTCGTTGCACGTGTCCCGGGCCCGCACGTAGGCGGGGTCGCCGTCCTCGGAGTCCGTCACCCATTCCGCCTGGTGCAGCCCGGACATACTGCCCGCTCGCGCGGCCGTGCGGTGCAGGGGTTCCCAGGCGGTGAGGACCTCCACCTGTCGGGGCGCAAGCAACCGGGCGGCGAAGGTGATGGCGCGCCGGGCCTCCCCGGATCCGTCGTAGGCGATGAGCATCGTCGTGGGCACGGGGAAATCACATTCCTTCGGGCGTCGCTTTTTTCCGGTCGGTTTGACGCCCCAGTCTAACGGCACCTCGTGCACACTGTTATTGTGCTGCGTCGCAGCATTCCACGGAAAGGACGCACCTCGTGAGCATCAACCGCAGCCCAGCCTCCCGCCTCCTGGCCGCTTTCGTCGCGGCCGGGACGCTGGCAGCCGGCACGGTCGCCTGCGCCGATCCACAGGAGAACGCCGCGCCGGAGAGCGCGGCGGCGTCGACCAGCGCCACGAGCACGACGGCTACCACGAGCACGACGACCACCACGAGCCGGGCGCCTGAACCCGCCGACATCGCCCGGGCGCGCGTGCCGGAGGAACAGCGCGCGAAGGCGGCGTCGCTGATGGTCGTCGGGGTGGACAACTACGACGACGCGCTGTGGAAGCTGCAGCAGGGGGTCGGCGGGATCTTCATCACCAGCTGGGCCAACCCCGAGCTGCTGACCACCCCGGGCCGCAATATCGTGGCGCTGCGGGAGGCCGTCGGGCGGCCCTTCTCCGTCTCCATCGACTTCGAGGGCGGCCGGGTGCAGCGGCACGACCACATCATCGGGCCGAGGATGTCCGCCCGGGAGATGGCCGCGACGATGTCGCCGGAGCAGGTGGAGCACTACGCCTTCGAACTGGGCAATTCCCTACGCTGGCACGGGGTGACGGTGGATTTCGCGCCGGTGCTGGACGTCGACGCCGCGGGCCTGGACATCATCGGCGACCGGGCCTTCTCCACCGACCCGTACGTGGCCGGCGAATACGGCGCCGCCTTCGCCCGGGGCCTGGCCGCGGCGGGGGTGACCCCCGTGTTCAAGCATTTCCCCGGCCACGGGCAGGCCAGCGGCGACACGCATCTCCAGCTGGCGGTCACCCCGCCGGTGGAGCAGGTCGTCGCCCACGATCTGCCGCCCTACGCCATCGCGCTGGGACAGAGCGGCGGCGCCGTGATGGTCGGGCACATGGTCGTGCCCGGCCTGGGTGACGGGACGACCCCCGCCAGCCTCGACCCCGCCACCTACACGCTGCTGCGCAGCGGAAACTACCCCGGCGGCGTCCCTTTCGAAGGGGTGGCCTACACCGACGACCTGACCGGCATGCGCGCGGTCACCGACCGCTACTCCCTTCCGCAGGCCGTCGTCGCCGCCGTCCGCGCCGGCGCCGATCAGCCCCTGTTCTCCAGCGGCGGGCAGCTCGTCGCGGCGATCGACGCCCTCGATGCCGCAGTCACCGCCGGGGAGGTTCCCGGGGAGCGTCTCGACGACGCCGCGCACCGCGTCCAGCTCCAGCTGCTGTCCTCCGGGGCCTGAGAGACTTCCGGCGGCGCCGTTCCCGCGGGTTCCGGCGGGTTCCGGCGGGTTCCGGCGGGTGAAAGAAGTAGGCAAACCTGCACGTGGCCATTACTGTGAGGTGTGTGAGTCAGTCAAGCAGCCAGCGCAGCGGTGGACGGGGGCTTCGCATCATCCTCGGGGTGGTCCTCGGCCTGATCGCTCTCGCCGCCATCGCGTACGGGGTGGATTACACCCTGACCAAGGGAAACGTCCCCCGCGGCACCACGGTCGGCGGTGTGGACATCTCGGGCATGAGCCCGGAGGAGGCGCAGTCGACCCTCGAGCGTGAGCTCGGAGGCGTGGTCGACCGGCCCGTGGCTGTCGCCGCCGGCGAGCGCACAAGCGAGTTCGTGCCCGCGCAGGCCGGCCTCAGCCTCGACTTCGCGGAGACGGTCGCACAGATCGGCACCGAACCGGCCAACCCCTTCCTCCGGTTGGAGGGGCTGGTCGGTTCCCCCAAGGAGACCGACATCGTCTCCGCCGCCGACGACGCCGCCCTCGAACCCGAGCTCGGCCGCATGCATACCGAGCTCAGCGCCGACCCAGCGGACGGCGCCGTCGCGCTTGTCGACGGCCGCGTGGACGTCACCGACCCCGTCAACGGCCAGGCCGTCGACCCCGCCGCCCTGCGGACCGCGGTCACCACCGACTGGCTCGACCCGGAGGGCGTGGAGGTCGACGCTGAGATCACCCCACCCGCCGTCGGCGAGGAGGCCGTCCAGGCAGCCGCCGATGGAGACGCCGCCGCTGCCGTCTCCGCACCCCTCACCGTCCGCGGGCGCGACGACGTCGCCGGCGTCATCGAGCCCGCCCGCATGGGCGAGGTCGTCACCTTCGTCCCCGACGGGGAATCACTGCGCACGGAGATCGACGTCGACGCCGCGCAGGTCATCCTCGCCCAGGATCTGGCGGGGACGGAATCCATCCGGCAGGACGCCCGCATCAGCTTCGCCGGCGGTTCCCGCCAGATCACCCCGCACATCGACGGCGTGAAACTCGACTGGGACGCCACCCTCGAGGGCTTCAACGAACGCCTGCTGAGCGCCGTCCCCGAGGACCGCGAATGGGAGGCCGTCTACGAGGACGACCCGGCCGAATTCACCACCGAGATGGCGCAGACCGCCACCTTCGACGAGGTTGTCGGCGAGTTCACCACCTCCGGCTACTCGGAGGCCTCCGGCGTCAACATCGCCCAGGTCGCATCCACGGTCAACGGCGCCATCGTCGCGCCCGGGGCCACCTTCTCCCTCAACGGTTTCACCGGCCCCCGCGGCGCCGCCCAGGGCTACGTCGAATCCGGGATCATCCTCGACGGCCGCGCGGGCGAGGCGATCGGCGGCGGCATCAGCCAGTTCGCCACCACCCTCTACAACGCCGCCTACTTCGCCGGCATGGAGGACGTCGCCCACACCCCGCACAGCTACTACATCTCCCGTTACCCGGCTGGCCGGGAGGCCACCGTGTACGAGGGTGCCATCGACCTGCGCTTCAAGAACACCTCCCAGTACCCGGTGCGCATCGAGACCTCGGTCGGCGGCGGCGACGTCGTCGTCCGGCTCACCGGCGTGAAGACCGTCGAGGTCGAGTCCGTCAACGGCGGCCGCTGGGCGCCTACCCAGCCGAAGGCGCAGACCGTCTCCGGCGACGACTGCATCCCCTCCGGCGGTGCCCCGGGCTTCACCACCTCCGACACCCGCATCATCCGCGATCTCTCCGGCAACGAGATCTCCCGCGAGACGAACACCACGGTCTACGACCCGCAGCCCATCGTCAGGTGCTCCTAGATGTCGGAGCGGCTCTTCGCCTACCCCTTCGCCGACATCTGGCAGCTCTACGTGGCCAAGGTCGAGCGCAAGGGCCGGACCGTGGCGGAACTCGAGCAGGTCGTCGGGTGGCTCACGGGCTACACCGGTGACCAGCTGCGCACCTTCGAGGGGGATCTGCGCGACTTCTTCGCCGTGGCGCCGGCCCTGAACAGCAACGTCGGCCTGATCAAGGGCGTCGTCTGCGGTGTGCGGGTCGAGGACATCGAGGACCCGCTCATGCAGCAGATCCGCTGGATGGACAAGCTCGTCGACGAGCTCGCCCGCGGGAAGAAGATGTCCAACATTCTGCGGGGCTGAACGGCTGCGCCGCCGGGGCCGGATCCGCGGTGGAGTGGACCTCGCGGCCTGAAACCGATCATTCCGGCCCCGAGGTCCATGCCGCCGCGGATTTCTCCTCCCGTGCAAAGAAGGCCGGGCCCAAGAATATTCCTGGGCCCGGCCTTCTTCTCGTGGAGCCGGCGACGAGAATCGAACTCGCACTCTCAGCTTGGGAAGCTGATGTTCTACCACTAAACTACGCCGGCATCGACGCTGCTCACATGCGCTGACGATCACTTTAGCACCGGCTCGGCCGCAGGCGGGAATTCCCCTGGTGGGCATGTCGGGGCCGGGGCTGACGTAGACTGGCCGACGTGCTTCTCTCCGATCGTGACATCCGTTCAGCCATCGAATCCGGCGACCTGGGGATCGAGCCCTTCGACCCGGACAACATCCAGCCCTCGAGCGTGGATGTCCGCATGGACCGTTTCTTCCGGGTGTTCAACAACTCCAAGTACACCCACATCGACCCGAAGCTGCGGCAGGACGAGCTGACCAGCCTGGTGGAGGTCGAGGAGGGGGAGTCCTTCGTCCTGCACCCGGGGGAGTTCGTGCTCGCCTCCACGCTGGAGAAGTTCACTTTGCCGGACAACCTGGCGGGCCGCCTCGAGGGCAAGTCCTCCCTGGGGCGTCTGGGGCTGCTCACGCACTCGACGGCCGGGTTCATCGACCCGGGTTTCTCCGGCTACATCACCTTGGAGCTCTCGAATGTCGCCAACCTGCCCATGACGCTGTGGCCGGGGATGAAGGTGGGGCAGCTGGCCCTGTTCGCCATGTCCTCGCCGGCTGAGGTGCCCTACGGCTCCGGGAAGCTGGGGTCGAAGTACCAGGGGCAGCGCGGCCCGACGCCGTCGAAGGCGTACCTGAATTTTCTCTGACGGAACCGCTCAATTGCTGACATTCATTCCCGTTTAATCCCCAGTTCATGTACGACCGGTAAGACTTGTTGTTATGCGTATGACTGTCATCGGCACCGGATACCTGGGTGCAACCCACGCCGCCTGCATGGCCGAGCTCGGCCACGAGGTGTTGGGCGTGGATGTGGATTCCGCCAAGATCGATTCGTTGAAGGCGGGTACCGTCCCGTTCTTCGAGCCTGGCCTGCCGGAGGTGCTCGCCCGAAACCTGGAGTCCGGCCGCCTGGACTTCACCACCGACTACCAGCGGGTCGCGGACTTCGCGCACGTGCACTTCCTGGGGGTGGGCACCCCGCAGAAGCGTGGTTCCTACGCCGCGGACCTGACCTATGTCCGCGCGGTGATCGAGGATCTGGTGCCGCTGCTCCACGGTGAGCACATCATCTTCGGCAAGTCGACCGTGCCGGTGGGCACCGCAGACGATCTGCAGGAACTTGCCGACAGCCTGGCCGGGCCCGGCACGAGCGTGGAGATCGCGTGGAACCCGGAGTTCCTGCGCGAGGGCTTCGCGGTCCAGGACACCATCTCCCCGGACCGCATCGTGCTGGGTGTCGGCCACGACGGGGGCCGGGCGGAGGAGGTCGCCCGCGAGGTGTACGCGGCGTCGATAAGCGGCGGGACGCCGTTCCTCGTGATGGACCGGGTGACCTCGGAGCTGGTGAAGGTCTCGGCGAACGCTTTTTTGGCCACGAAGATCTCTTTCATCAACGCCGTGGCCGAGATCTGCGAGATCGCCGGCGGCGACGTGACGAAGCTGGCCGACGCCATCGGTTACGACGAGCGCATCGGGCGGAAGTTCCTCGGCGCCGGTCTGGGCTTCGGCGGCGGCTGTCTGCCCAAGGACATCCGGGCGTTCATGGCGCGCGCCGGCGAGCTGGGGGCAGATCAGGCGCTGACGTTCCTGCGGGAGGTCGACGCGATCAACATGCGCCGCCGCGACCGGGTGGTGCAGCTGACCCGGCAGCTGTGCGACGGCAACCTGCTCGGCCACCGCGTCACCGTCCTGGGGGCGGCGTTCAAGCCGAACTCGGACGACGTGCGGGATTCGCCGGCGCTGTCGGTGGCCGGTTCCCTGTCGCTGGCGGGTGCGGATGTGTCCGTGTTCGACCCCCAGGCCATGGATAACGCGCGGAAGGTGTTCCCGACGCTGAACTACGCGGATTCGGCCGAGGAGGCGCTCGAGGGCGCCGACGTGGTGGTCCTGGCCACGGAGTGGGCCCAGTTCCGGGAGCTCGATCCGGTCGAGGTCGGCGGGATTGTCGGCCGGAAAGTCATCATTGACGGCCGCAACGTCCTGCCCGTTGGGAAGTGGCAGGACGCGGGCTGGAACATCCAGGCCCTCGGCCGAACCCTCTAGCCTGGAGGGCATGACGCCCTTCTCGCTTTCCGACGCCCCCGTCACCTCCCTGCCGGGTTTCCGCCGCGTGTTCCCCCGCGGGCGCCTCACCCTCGGGCTCTTCCTTCCCCTCGACGCCGGTCGGGCGGAACACCCGGAGGTGGACATCGTCAGGCAGGTGGAGCTGGTCCGGCGGTCAGAGGCGGCCGGGTTCGCCGCCGTGTGGCTGCGCGACATCCCGCTCCGGGATCCCGACTTCGGCGACGTGGGGCAGGTGTGGGACCCGGTGAGTTACCTGGGGTACCTGGCGGCGTCGACGAGCGAGATCGCGCTGGGCACCGGCGCCGTGGTGGCGCCGCTTCGCCACCCGCTGCACCTGGCGAAGCAGGCTGCCAGCATCGACCACCTCAGCGGCGGGCGTTTCCTCTTCGGGGTGGCCACCGGCGACAGGTCGAGCGAATTTCCCGCCTTCGGGGTGGAGGAGGGCAGTCGCAACGAGGTGTTCCGCGAACATCTCCGGGTGATGCAGCAGGCATGGACCACCGAGAAACGGGGCATCCGCCGGTCAGGCGGGCGGATGTGGGGCGGCGACGTCGTCCCCAAGCCGCTGGCGACTCGTCCGCCGCTGCTCACGGTTGGTTCATGCCTGCAGTCGATGGCCTGGCACCGCGAGCACGCGGACGCTCACGTCACTTACCAGCGCCCGTTGCCCGTCCAGCAGAAGTATGTGGCCGGTTGGCGGGAGGAGGGAAATGACAAACCCTTCGCCATGTCGATGTCCCTCGACCTGCACCCGGACGTCGACGCCGAACCGGGCCCCATCAAATTCGGCTGGCGGCTCGGCGCGCGGCACCTGATCCGTATCCTGCACGAGCTGGAGGACATGGGCGTGGACCATGTCATCCTCGGCCTCAAGCGGGGCACCCGGCCCGCGGACGAGGTGCTCGAGGAACTCATCGAGCACGTCCTCCCGGACTTCCGGGCCTGAGCGCTACTGCTTGTAGCTGACCAGGAAGTTGCCCAGCCGTTCGATGGCGTTCTCCAGCTGGGACGCCCACGGGAGGGTGACCAGGCGGAAATGGTCGGTATGCGGCCAGTTGAAGCCGGTGCCCTGGACGAGCAGGATCTTCTCGGCGCGCAGGATGTCGAGCATGAGTTTGGCGTCGTCGTGGATCTCGTAGATGTTGGGATCCAGTCGGGGGAAGGCGTAGAGCGCGCCCATGGGCTTCACGCAGCTCACGCCGGGAATCTCGTTGAGCTTCTCGAAGGCGACGTTGCGCTGGTTGAGCAGGCGGCCACCGTCGCCGGTGAGCGCGTAGATGGACTGCCGTCCGCCCAGCGCCACCTGGATGCCGTGCTGCGCGGGCACGTTCGGGCACAGGCGGGTGCCGGCGAGCAGCTCGAGGCCCTCGATGAAGCCGCGGGCGTGCTCCTTCGGACCCGTCAGCACCATCCAGCCCGCCCGGTAGCCCGCGACGCGGTAGGCCTTGGACAAGCCGTTGTAGGTGATGGTCAGCAGATCCGGTGCGAGCGTGGCCAGGGAGATGTGCTCGGCGTCGTCGTAGAGGATCCGGTCGTAGATCTCGTCGGCGAGGATGAGCAGCTGGTATTCGCGTGCGACGTCGACAATTTTCTGCAGCACCTCGCGCGAGTACACCGCACCAGTCGGGTTGTTCGGGTTGATCACCACGATGGCCTTGGTCTTTTCGTTGACCTTCGAGCGGATGTCCTCGATGGAGGGGTTCCAGTCGTCCTCCTCATCGCAGAGGTAGTGCACCGGCTTGCCGCCCGCCAGCGAAGTGGCGGCGGTCCACAGCGGGTAGTCGGGGGCGGGGATGAGGACCTCGTCGCCGTCGTTGAGCAGGGCCTGCGTGGTCATGGTGATGAGCTCGGACACGCCGTTGCCCAGGAAGACGTCCTCGACGTCGAAGTCCGGGAAGTCGTCGATCAGCTCGTAACGGGTGACCACGGCGCGGCGGGCGGGGATGATGCCCTTCGATGTGGAGTAGCCCTGCGCGGTCGGCAGGGCGGCGATCATGTCCC
The DNA here is from genome assembly GCF_000835165.1 of Corynebacterium marinum DSM 44953. Classification (NCBI taxonomy): domain Bacteria; kingdom Bacillati; phylum Actinomycetota; class Actinomycetes; order Mycobacteriales; family Corynebacteriaceae; genus Corynebacterium; species Corynebacterium marinum. The sequence goes on along the minus strand of NZ_CP007790.1, from coordinate 2,389,525 downwards.
GCATGATGACGTCGGGAGCGTCGAAACCGAAGGTCGCCGGGTTCCCCGTGTTCAGCTTGAGGATGTGGTGGCCGTCCGCTTCCAGACGCTCCGCCTCTGCCGCCACCGGGCCTCGGATCTCGTAGAGAACGTCCTTCATCTTGTTCGACTGGTCGAACACGCGGGGACGTCGGCGGTTAGGGGTCGGGGAGTCGGTCTCGCTCATGCGCTCCATGTTGCCACTAGCGGGTCCGGTTGGGAAAGGAAGGCTACTTTTTCCCGCGGTCCAGCGCCTTGTTCACGAAATCCATGGCCTTGTTCGTCAGCTCCGCGGTCTGGGCGCGCCGTTCCGCCCGGAGGGCGGCCAGTTTATCCTGCTCAGCCACCCGCAGCTCGGCCGCGCGCAACTGCTCCGTCGTCCGCAGCTCCTTGATCCGCTGCTTATCGACGGCCCGCGCGCTCGGCACATGCCAGGACTTCGGCCCGATCTTCATGATGTACAACAGGATCCACACCGTCGGAATCAGGAAGATCAGCAGGCCCGCCAGGGGAGTGGTGCCGGCGAGGATCGCCGAGCCCGCGATGCTGCCCACAGTGGTCAGGCCCAGGAGGCCGAGCCTGGTCTTGCGCCCCTCGCGGTAAGCGCTCTCAATTTCCTGGGCGGAATAGAGCCGGCCGACCTCCGTGCCCGGTTTCCCCTGGAACTGTGGGATATCCCGGAACAGGGGCTCCAGATCCGAGTGGACCTCCGCCTTGGCGATCTCCACGCACCGCTGGTCGTACTCGTCGACCGTCAGCCGACCCTCCGAGAACGCCCGCCCCAGGGTGGACATGGCGGCGTTGCGTTCGGCGTCGCTCAGTCTCATGTCCGGCTGGTTCGCGGGGTACCTCATACTCATGCCCTGATCCTACTGCGTCCACATGAGCGGCAAATCGGGGATGTTCCCGATATCTCCCCTCAGAGCGCGCCCTCGTATGACGTGGGGCGCATCCGCGCCGGCCTGATCACCGGGCAGTCACTTCACCGAACTTCCTGGCGAGCGGAGCCACCAGCGACGGCCGGACAATGACGAGAGCCACGGCGACCACCGCCATGGAGAGCACGAAGAGCACGAATCCGGTCCAGTTGGTGGAATCCTCCGCGGCGTACATGTGGTTGAGGTTGCGCAGGGCTCCGGTGGCGAAGACCAGGAAGACGTGGATGACGGTGAATACCACGAAATAGACCATCACCGGGAAGTGTAGATTTCGGGCGAGAGCGATCGGAAATGCGGAGTTCAGCGAGCTGTTGTCCTTGGGCCAGTACGCGGAGAGCCGGTATCCCGTGACGATGGCCAACGGGGCCGCGATGAACACGGTGATGAAGTAGGCCAGCTCCTGCAGGCTGTTGTAGTTGACCCAGGAGTTGTGGGTCGGCCAGTCCAGGGACAGGTACTGCAGGCCGGCCGACACCGCATTCGGGAACACGTCCCAGCTGGTGGGGATGATCCGCATCCACTGGCCGGTGGCGAACAACAGTACGTAGAAGAGTGCACCGTTGATGATCCACAGCAGATCCAGAATCAGATGCGTCCACAGTGTCAGGCTGATCTTCTTCCCCCCACGTTTCGACCGCCAGTAACCCTGCGGCCGGCGTTCCCGGTTGATCTGGATGCCCGTCCTGATGATCAGGAAAAGGAAGAACATGTTGAAGAAGTGCTGCCAGCCCAGCCATGCGGGGATGCCCACCGGGGCGTTCTCAGGCAGGGCGTACTCGCCCGGGTACCTGGTGACGAACTCATCCACGGCCTCCAGCCCCATGAGCCAACGTGCGAACAGCACTGCAATGGCGGCCACCACGAGGAGTGCCACGAACACGGCAGCGGCGCTTGCGGCCCACTGCTTCCGGGACAGCGGTGTCAGAAGGCGCAGTCGGACGGAGCGTTCCTTCTTCGGTTGGGTCTCCACATGGTCGTCGTCGGCCGGGGATCCCTTCTGGAGGGGGGCGGCGACGGGTAGAGCGGAAACCGGTGCGGGAGCAGCTCCGCCCGGTGCGGGAGCAGCTCCGCCCGGTGCGGGAACGGCACCACCGGGTGCGGGAGCAGCTCCGCCCGGTGCGGGAGCAGCTCCGCCCGGTGCGGGAACGGCACCACCGGGTGCGGGAGCAGCTCCGCCCGGTGCGGGAACGGCACCACCGGGTGCGGGAGCAGCTCCGCCCGGTGCGGGAACGGCACCACCGGGTGCGGGGACGGCTCCGCCCGGTGCGGGAACGGCACCACCGGGTGCGGGGACGGCTCCGCCCGGTGCGGGGACGGCGCCACCGGGAGCTGGGACGGCGCCACCCGGTGCGGGAACGGCGCCACCGGGAGCTGGGACGGCGCCACCCGGTGCGGGAACGGCGCCACCCGGTGCGGGGACAGCTCCACCCGGTGCCGGGACAGCACCGCCGGGAGCAGGAACGGCTCCACCAGGTGTGGGAACGGCGCCACCGGGAGCTGGGACGGCGGATCCGGGTGGGGGCGGGAATTGGTTGTTCTTCTTACCTTCTGAGGTGCCGTCCATAGTCAATGTCGTTTCCTGCTGCAGGGGTCGAGGGTGGATTCGGGAGCTTCGGGGAAGTGTTGTCGGGACGTGTCATGCGGGGCAATCTTCAGTGACGAGGTTATCTGCCGGAGAAATAATCTCCATATTTCCGCGGACTTCGATTCCCTCCCTGGTGGGGCGAATATCAACGGATCTCGACCACCGGAAATATGAACTGCATAGTCTATATTTACAGTACTAAGAAGTCTAGATTTGGCCAGCGCGCCGGACGGACCTCGCAAGGCGCGGGTGGGGCCTTCCCTATCCCTCCGACTCGAACTGGGACTGGTGCAGGCGGAAGTACGGACCCTGCGCCTTGAGAAGGGATTTGTGGTTGCCCTGTTCGACGATGCGGCCGTTCTCCAGGACGAGGATGAGGTCGGCGTCGCGGATCGTCGACAGGCGGTGGGCGATCACGAAGGAGGTGCGGTCGGCGCGCAGGGCGCTCATGGCGCGCTGGACCAGGACCTCGGTGCGGGTGTCCACGGAGGAGGTTGCCTCGTCCAGGATCAGCAGCGCGGGCCGGGCGAGGAAGGCGCGCGCGATGGTGACGAGCTGGCGTTCGCCGGCGGACAGCGACCCGCCGTCCTGCGAGATCGCTGTGTGGTAGCCCTCCGGCAGGGAATGGACGAAGCGATCCACATAGGTGGCCCGGGCTGCCTCAACGACCTCCTCGTCGGTGGCGTCGAGACGCCCGTAGCGGATGTTGTCCATGATGGTGCCCTCGAAGAGCACGGCATCCTGGAGCACCATGCCCACCTGGGAGCGGAGATCCTCCCGGGACAGCGTGGAGACATCGACGCCGTCGAGCAGGATCTTCCCCGAGGTGACGTCGTAGAAGCGCATAATGAGGTTCACCAGGGTCGTCTTCCCGGCCCCCGTGGGCCCCACGATGGCGGCGGTCTGTCCGGGTTCGACCCGCAGGTTGAGGTCGCGGATCAGTTCCTCCTCCGGGGAGTAGGAGAATGACACGTTCTGGAACTCCACCAGGCCCCGGGCCCGGCCACCCACGGTGGCGGAGACGTCGTCGGGGGTCTGGGAGGGGGCGTCGAGAAGCTCGAAGACGCGCTCAGCGGAGGCGACGCCGGACTGGAGCATCTGCATCATGCCGGCGAGCTGGCCCAGGGGCTGGTTGAATTCGCGTGAGTACTGGATGAAGGCGGTGGCGTCACCGAGCGTCAGCTGCCCCTGGGCCACGCGGAGCCCACCGACGACGGCGATGCCGACGTAGGAGAGGTAGGAGATGAACTGCATGATCGGCATCATGGTGCCCGCGAGGAACTGCGCGGAGGCGGACGAGCGGTAGAGTTCCTCGTTGCGCTCGTTGAACTCGGCGGCCATGACCTCGCCGCGGCCGAAGACCTGGACGATGGCGTGGCCGGAGAAGGATTCCTCGATGTGGCCGTTGAGGTGGCCGGTGGACTTCCACTGGGCGGCGAACTGCTTCTGCGAACGGGGACCGATCACCGCCACCACCACGCCGGTCATCGGAATCGCCACGAGCGCGAGCAGCGCCAGCTGCCAGGACACGGAGAACATCATGATGACGATGCCGATGATCAGCAGTACCGAGTACACCAGCTGCGAGAACGCCTGTTGCAGTGCCTGCTGCACGTTGTCCACGTCGTTGGTGGTGCGCGAGAGCAGGTCGCCGCGCTGCCGGGCGTCGAAGTAGCTCAGGGGGAGGGAGTTGATCTTGGCCTCGACGTCCGCGCGCAGGCCGTAGACGACCTTCATCACCAGGTCGTTGAGGATGCGCCCCTGCAGCCACATGAACACTGAGGAACCGGCGTACATGCCGATCACCGCCACGATGAGCCAGCCCAGGCGGGTGAAGTCGACGCCCTGGCCGGGCGTGAGATCCATCGCCGAGGCCATGTCCGCGAAAGTGTCCTGCCCCTGGGCGCGCAGGCCCTCGATGACCTGTTCCTTCGACAACCCGGCCGGCAACTGCCGTGAGATCACGCCCGAGAAGATGACGTCCATCGCCTGGCCCAGCACCTTCGGTGCCCACACGACGAGCATCACACACACCGCGACCAGCGCGAAGACGGCCGTCAGCGCCATGCGGTGCGGTGCCAGCAGTCCGATGAGGCGCCGGGCGGAGGGCCAGAAGGCCCTGGCCTGGCGTGGTGCGGATTCGCCCCAGCCGGTTTCGCCGACCTTCTCCTCCAGCTCGAGAATCTCCTGTTCCGAGAGGTGCTCGGTCATCGTGCCTCCTCCGGGGTGAGCTGGGACTCCACGATCTCGCGGTAGGTGGGCGAGGACTCGAGCAGGTCTTCGTGGGTGCCGCGCGCGACGATCCGCCCGGCCTCCATGACCAGGATTTGGTCGGCGTGGATGATCGAGGCGACGCGCTGGGCGACCACGATCATCGTCGCCTCGGCCATGCGCGGAGCCAGTGCGGTGCGCAACCTGGCATCGGTGATCAGGTCGAGGGCGGAGAATGAGTCGTCGAAGAGGTGGACCTTCGGCTTCGCCGCCAGCATGCGCGCGATGCTCAGACGTTGGCGCTGACCGCCGGAGACGTTCGTGCCGCCCTGTGCGATCGGCATCTCCATCCCGAGTTCGTGCTCGCGCACGAAGTCCGCCTGGGCGACGTCGAGTGCCTCCCAGAGTTCCTCGTCGGTGGCGTCCGGGGCCCCGAGCCGCAGGTTGGAGGCCACCGTCCCGGAGAAAAGGTAGGGCTTCTGCGGCACCAGTGAGACCCGTTCGACGAGGTCGGCACGGGACAGGTCGGTCACCTCGACGCCGTCGATGAGCACGGAACCTCCCGTGGCGCGGTACAGCCTCGGGAGCAGCGACAGCAGCGTCGTCTTACCCGATCCGGTTGCGCCGATGACTGCGGTGACCTGGCCGGGGACGGCGCGGAACGAGATGTCGGAAAGCACCGGCTGATCGGCGCCCGGGTAGGTGAAGGTGACGTTGCGCAGCTCCACCTCACCCCGCAGGTACTGCGGGGCCACCGGGTACGCCGGTTCGGTTATCGACGCCTCCCTGCCCAGCACCTCATCGATCCGGCGGGCGCAGATGATGGCGCGCGGCAGCATCATCGCCATGAACGTTCCCATCATGACTGCGACGAGAATCTGCAGCAGATACTGCAGGAAAGCGGTCAGTGAACCGACCTGGACCAGGCCCTGATCGACACGATGACCGCCGAACCACAGGACCGCGCCGGTGGAGAGGTGGAGGATGAGCGTGATGACGGGCCCCATGAGCACGAAGATCCGCCCGATGCGGACGGAGATGTCGGTGATCTCGCGATTCGCGTCGTCGAAACGCCGCGTCTCGTGCTCCTCGCGGGTGAAGGCGCGGACGACGCGGATGCCGGTGATCTGTTCGCGGAGGATGCCGTTCAACCGGTCCAGACGGGCCTGCATCCCGGTGAACAGCGGCATCAACTTCGCCACCAGCACCGACACTATCGCCGCCAGCACGAACACGGAGACCCACACGAGCCAGGACAGGCCGGCGTCCTCCCGCGTGGCCATGACGATGCCGCCGATGCTCATGATGGGCGCGGCCACCATGAAGTTGAGGATCATCAGGTAGACCATCTGCACCTGCTGCACATCATTGGTGCCGCGCGTGATCAGGGTCGGGGTGCCGAAATGGCCCATGTCCTCCGCCGAGTAGGAGGAGACCCGGTCGAAGACCTCCCGGCGCAGGTCCCGGCCCAACCCCATCGCGGTCCGTGCACCGAACCACACCGCGGTGACAGCTGCGATGACCTGCACAAACGAGACCATGAGCATCACAGCGCCGCGGTCCCAGATGTAGGCGACGTCACCCCGGGAGACGCCGCCGTCGATGATCTCGGCGTTCAGCGAGGGAAGATAGAGGGTGGCCAGCGTCGTTATGGTCTGCAGCACCACGACCGCCGCCACGTATCCCGCATAAGGTCTCGAGCGCGTGACGAGGATTCTGATCAGTTCCACGGGGTTCCTTACAACGCGGAGGAATAAGGCGAAGTCAAGGCTAGACCTTCCTGCGCCTCCCTGTCTGCCCCTGCTTATCGACGCCGTCGTGGTTGGCGCCCGGCCCCGCCTCGTCTGTGAGGCAGGCGCTTTCCGGGGGATGGGATAACCGCGCCGTATTTCCTGTGGTGTTTCGACGGAGGGAGCCGCCGTGGACCGACGCCAGCTCGAGTACTTCGTGGCAGTGGCCGAGAAACTGCACTTCGGGCGTGCGGCGGAACGGCTGTTGATGGCGCAGATGGTCGAGCTGGGTCGGGGGGTTTTGATCGCTCTGCGATATAGACAGTGGGGGCGAGGTGGTGGTCGGCATTTCCGCGCCGGGCAAGCCCCGGGTGTTCATGCCCCACGCCGGAGGGGTGGAGAGCTACGCCGCGGCATCCCTGGCCTGATCCTCCCCGCATCTCGGTTGCTCAACACCCGTTCACGGTGATCGTCGTGAACGGGCCTTCGGTGCCTGCCCGGATGGTTGCCGAGGCAACGTAAGGTGCCCTGCATCCAAGGGATGCAGGGCACGGGGGCGAACAGGGGAAAGTGTCGGCGCTGGATGCCACCCAGGTTCAGATGGCTGCGCCCCACGGTCTTACATCGCCGACATAATCCAAATGATCAGGGCAATGATTGCCAGAACGCCGACGATGGTCCAGATCAATCCACTTCCACGCATGTCATTCTCCTTTCATGGGTTTGTTCTCATCCGATTCTAACCATGAACTTCAAGTTTGTGGTGTGCATCATGGAGAATTCTGCTGAAAATTAGCCTCACCTGCGGTGGGAAAGGTTTCTGCGGTGGCGGGTGAACGGCCGCGGGGCGGCGATTACACGCAGACCGGAACTGCCCGGGCGTGGCGGACCATCTCCTCCCAGTCGACGATCTTCTTGCGCTCGCGGCCCTCGGCCTCGCCCAGGGCACGCTCCTCGGCGTCGAGCTGGTACCAGCCCTGCCAGGAGGTGTAGGCGATGCCACGGTCGTCGAGAAGCGAGATGATGGCGTCCGGGTCAGAGACCTCGCGGGACAGGCGGCCGGCGGTGGCGTCGGCGAAGAGCATGTCGGTGGTCTGTTTGGCGTCGGACTTGGTGTTGCCGATCAGGCCGATGGGGCCGCGCTTGATCCAGCCGGTGGCGTAGAGGCCGGGCAGCGGTTCACCGGCGTTGTCCAGGACGTGTCCGCCGTCGTTGGGGATCACGGCCACGCGATCGTCGAAAGGCACGCCGGGGACGGGGTCGGATTCGTAGCCGACGGCCCGGTAGACGGCCTGGACCGGCCAGTCGGTGAACCTGCCCGTTCCGCGGGCGCCGCCCTCGCCGTCGAGTTCGGTGCGCTCGGTGCGCAGCCCGACTACCCTGCCGTCCTTCTCCAGGATCTCGACAGGCTGCTCGAAGAGGTGGATCTGCAGGGTGTGCGGGGCGTCCTTGGGCTCGCGGAGGGCATAGCCCTCGAGGATCTGGCAGACCAGGTCCTGGGACTTCGAGGCGCGCCGGGCCTCCTCGGAGGCGGCGTCGTAGTCGATGTCCTCCGGGTCGACGACCACGTTGATGGTGGGGGAGTGGTCGAGCTCCTTGAGTTCCTGCGGGGTGAACTTGGCCTGCGCGGGGCCGCGGCGGCCGAAGACGTGGACCTCGCGGGCCTGGTTCTGCTTGAGGGAGGCGTAGACGTTGTCCGGGATCTCCGTGACCTTCAGCTCGTCGGCCGTCTTGGCCAGGACGCGGGCGACATCGAGGCCGACGTTGCCCACACCGATCACCGCCACCTGCTCGGCGGAGAGGTCCCAGTCGCGGGAGAAGCGGGGGTTGCCGTCGTAGAAGCCGACGAAGTCCGCGGCACCGAAGGAGCCCTCGGCCTCCACGCCGGGAATGTCCAGCGCCCGGTCGCGCACGGCGCCGGTGGCGAAGACGACAGCGTCGTAGTGCTCGCGGAGCTCCTCTGCGGTGATGTCCCTGCCCACCTCGATGTTGCCCAGCAGCCGCAGGCGCGGGCGGTCCAGCACGTTGTGGAGAGACTTGACGATGCCCTTGATGCGCGGGTGGTCGGGGGCGACTCCGTAGCGGATCAGGCCGAAGGGGGCGGGCATCTGCTCGAAGAGATCGACGTAGATCTCGTGCTCCTCGTTGCGGATGAGGAGGTCGGAGGCGTAGATGCCGGCGGGGCCGGCGCCGATGACTGCGACGCGCAGGGACTGCTGGGTGCTCAAGGAAAGTCCTTTCGTAGACCGGTTGGTCTGTGAAGTTAGCACCATCCGGTTCGACTGCCAAGGGTTTCGCCCTTTTTGGCGGGATCTCATGCTGTGGTCTTTTTCTATTCATTCCCGCGTTCATGGCGTATGTCCAGTTGAAAGCCCTGAAATCCGGGACAATCCCCCATCCGCGCGACTGTGAATGAAAGAAACTGTTGGCATAGACCGTCCGGTACGGCAGACTGCGGACAGCGAACATCGACGGGCCGCTACAGGGCGGCGTCAAAAAGAATAGATAGACAGACTGGTACGTAAATTGGAGAAGCCATGACAGTGAGCACCACCACCCGGAAGCGCCCGGCGCGCGCCCGGAAGCCGGAGGGCCAGTGGAAGATCGACGGCACCGCCCCGCTGAACCACGTCGAGGAGGTCAAGCAGGAGGAGGACGTCCTGGCGGTGAAGCAGCGGATCATCGACATCTACTCCAAGCAGGGCTTCGATTCGATCCCGGCCGACGACATCGCACCGCGCTTCAAGTGGCTGGGCATCTACACGCAGCGCCGGCAGGATCTGGGCACTGAGCTGACCGGCCAGATCCCGGATTCGGAGATGCAGGACAAGTACTTCATGATGCGGGTGCGTTTCGACGGCGGTCTGGTCACCCCGGAAAAGCTGCGCGCCGTCGGCGAGGTCTCCCGCGATTACGCGCGCTCCACCGCCGACTTCACGGACCGGCAGAACATCCAGCTGCACTGGCTGCGCATCGAGGATTTCCCGGCCATCTTCGAGAAGCTCGAGTCCGTCGGGCTGAACTCCGAGCTGGGTTGCGGCGACGTGCCGCGCATCATCCTCGGTTCTCCCGTGGCGGGTGTGGCCGCGGAGGAGATCATCGACGCCACCCCGGCGATCGAGGAGATCCAGCGCCGTTACCTGCCGGACCCGGAGCTGCACAACCTGCCGCGCAAATTCAAGTCCGCCATCTCCGGGCATTCCCGCCAGGACGTCACCCATGAGATCCAGGACGTCTCCTTCATCGGCTCCGTCCACCCCGAGCACGGCCCCGGCTTCGAGTGCTACGTCGGCGGCGGCCTCTCGACCAACCCGATGCTGGCGCAGTCCCTGGGCGCCTGGATCCCGCTGGACGAGGTCCCCGAGGTGTGGGCGGCCGTAGCCAAGGCCTACCGCGACTACGGCTACCGCCGCCTGCGCAACCGGGCGCGCCTGAAGTTCCTGGTGGCGGAGTGGGGTGTGGAGAAGTTCAGGGAGGTCCTCGAAGACGAATACCTGGAGCGCAAGCTCATCGACGGCCCCCGCCAGCCGATCAACCCCGGCTACCGCGACCACATCGGCATCCACCCGCAGAAGGACGGCAGGTTCTACCTGGGCGTGAAGCCGACCGTCGGCCACACCACCGGCGAGCAGCTCATCGCCATCGCCGAGGTGGCCGAGCAATTCGGCGTCTCCCGCATCCGCACCACCGCGGAGAAGGAGCTGCTCTTCCTCGACATCGAGCGCGAGAACCTCGCCCCACTGGCCGCGGCACTGGATGAGACCGGCCTGTACTCGAAGCCCTCCGAGTGGCGCCGCAACATCATGTCCTGCACCGGCCTGGAGTTCTGCAAGCTCGCGCACACCACCACCAAGTCCCGCGCCGTCGAACTGGTCGACGAGCTGGAGGAGCGCATCGGCGACATCGACGTGCCGGTCCGGATCGCCCTCAACGGCTGCCCCAACTCCTGCGCCCGCACCCAGGTCGCGGACATCGGTTTCAAGGGCCAGACGGTCACCGACGCGGACGGTAACCGGGTCGAGGGCTTCCAGGTCCACCTGGGCGGTTCCATGAACCTGGGCGCCAACTTCGGCCGCAAGGTCAAGGGCCACAAGGTACTCGCCGACGAGGTCGGCGACTACGTCACCCGCGTCGTGGAGAAGTTCCGCGACCAGCGGCTGGACGGGGAGACCTTCCAGGAGTGGGTCCAGCGCGCCGACGAGGAGGACCTCAAATGAGTTTCACCCGCCCCGTGCTGCGCCGCGAACCCAACCCCAACCGCAACCACCCGCTGCACTGCCCCTGGTGCGCCGGCGAGGACCTCTTCCCCAACGAGATCGAGGACTTCGGCTGGCTGTGCCGCGACTGCACACGCGTGTTCTCGGTCCGCTACTACGGCCAGGATGCACCCGAACACCGCCCGGCGCCGGCGCGTTCCACCAGCCAGGCCATCCAGAATTCCCTCGCCCGCCACGGTCATCTGCAGGAGGAGCCGAAATGAATCTGCTGAACGCCACCGCGGCCGCCGCGGTCGCCGACCTGCGGGACCCCGGGGTCAGCCCCGGAGGGCCCACCACCACGGGTGAGCTGTCCGGGAAGGTGCGGGAGGAGAACGCGCGGCTCGTCGAGAAGCACGCGGACGAGCTCTACGACGCCGATGCGGCCACGATCCTGGAGTGGGCCGCCGAGCACGTCCCCGGGCGGACCGCGGTGACGCTGTCGATGGAGAACACCGTCCTCGCGGAGCTGGCCGCGCGCCACCTGCCCCAGGCGGACCTGCTCTTCCTGGACACCGGCTACCACTTCGACGAGACGCTCGAGGTGGCCGGCCGGGTCGACGCCCGGTACCCGCAGCTGCTGGTCACCGCGAAGCCGCGGCTGAGCCGCGCCCAGCAGGACAGCACCTACGGCGCGAACCTGTACCGCTCCAACCCGGCCGCCTGCTGCCGGATGCGCAAGGTCGAGCCGCTCGCGGTGAACCTCACCCCCTACGCGGGGTGGGTCACCGGGCTGCGCCGCGCCGACGGCCCCACCCGGGCCGCCGCTCCGGCACTCAGCCTCGACCCCACCGGCCGGTTGAAGATTTCTCCGATCATCACCTGGTCGCTCGAGGCCACCGAGGCGTTCATCGACGACAACAACCTCATCGTCCATCCGCTGACCAGGCAGGGCTACCCGTCCATCGGGTGCGCCACCTGCACCCTCCCCGTCGCCGAAGGCGAAGACCCCAGGGCCGGCCGTTGGGCCGGACAGAACAAGACAGAATGCGGGCTCCACTCATGACCACTGCCGTGACAACCTCCCTCTCCCCCCACCTCAAGGACCTCGAGAACGAGTCCATCCACATCCTCCGCGAGGTAGCGGGGCAGTTCGACAAGATCGGGCTGCTCTTCTCCGGCGGCAAGGACTCCGTCGTCGTCTTCGAACTCGCCCGCCGCGCTTTCGCCCCGGCGTCCGTGCCCTTCGAGCTGCTGCACGTGGACACCGGCCACAACTTCCCCGAGGTCATCGATTTCCGCGACCGCCTCGTGGAGCGGACCGGCGCCCGGCTGCGGGTGGCCGAGGTCCAGGACTGGATCGACCGCGGCGACCTCGTCGAACGTCCCGACGGCACCCGCAACCCCCTGCAGACCGTCCCGCTGGTGGAAACCATCGCCGAGCAGGGCTACGACGCCGTCCTCGGCGGCGCCCGCCGCGACGAGGAGCGCGCCCGCGCCAAGGAGCGAGTGTTCTCCGTGCGCGATTCCTTCGGCGGCTGGGACCCCCGCCGCCAGCGCCCCGAGCTGTGGGACCTGTACAACGGCGGCAAGCTGCCGGGCGAGAACATCCGTGTGTTCCCCATCTCCAACTGGACTGAGGCCGACATCTGGGAGTACATCGGTGCCCGCGGCATCGAGCTCCCGCCGATCTACTTCGCCCACGACCGCGAGGTCTTCGAGCGCGGCGGCATGTGGCTGACCGCCGGCGAGTGGGGCGGCCCCCGCGAAGGCGAGGAGCTGGTGACCCGGCAGGTGCGCTTCCGCACCGTCGGCGACATGTCCTGCACCGGCGCCGTGCTTTCCGACGCCGCCGACGTCGAGGCCGTCATCGCCGAGATCGCCACCTCCACCCTCACCGAACGTGGCGCCACGCGCGCCGACGACCGACTGTCCGAATCCGCCATGGAAGACCGCAAGAAGGAGGGCTACTTCTGATGTCCGCGCCCACAGCAACCCCGTCCACCGTCCGCGACACCCTGACCGACCGCGAGACCCTGCGGCTGTGCACCGCCGGCTCCGTCGACGACGGCAAATCCACCTTCGTCGGCCGCCTGCTGCACGACACGAAGTCCGTCCTGGCGGACACCCTCGCCTCCGTCGCGGCGACCTCCGCCGACCGCGGCTTCGACGGGTTGGACCTGTCCCTGCTGGTCGACGGCCTGCGCGCCGAGCGCGAGCAGGGCATCACCATCGACGTCGCCTACCGCTACTTCGCCACGGGTCAGCGCGCCTTCATCCTCGCCGACACCCCCGGCCACGTGCAGTACACGCGCAACACCGTCACCGGCATCTCCACCTCCCAGGTGGTGGTCCTGCTTGTCGACGCCCGCCACGGCGTCGTCGAGCAGACCCGCCGCCACCTCACCGTCGCTGCGCTGCTGGGTGTGCGCACCGTCATCCTCGCGGTGAACAAGATCGACCTGGTCGACTGGTCCGAGGATGTCTTCCGGGGCATCGAGGCCGAGTTCACCGGACTCGCCTCCGGCCTGGGCGTCGACGACCCCCACGTCGTGCCGATCTCCGCGCTGCTCGGCGACAACGTCGTCGTCCCCTCGGAGAACCTGCCCTGGTACCCGGGCCCGACCGTGCTCGAGCTGCTGGAGAGCGTGGAGGTCCACCGCGGCCGTTCGCACGACCTCGACTTCCGGCTGCCCGTCCAGCACGTCATCCGCGAGCACGCCACCGACTACCGCGGTTACGCCGGGCGTATCGACGCCGGGCGCATCCGCCCCGGCGACACCGTCCACCTCTCCCACGGGCGCACCACGCAGGTCACCGGCATCGACACCGCCGACGGTCCCGTCGGGGAGGCCGCCGCCGGTGACTCGGTGGTCCTGCTCCTGGCCGACGACATCGACCTGGCCCGCGGCGACCTCATCGCGGGCGCCGGCCGCCCCACCGAGGTCCGCACCTTCCCCGCCACCCTCGTGGCGCTGACCGAAAAGCCCCTCGCCGAGGGGGCGGCCGTGAAGGTCCGCTACGGCACGGCACTCGTCCGCGGCCGCATCGCCGCGGTGGAGCGGGTGCTGGACCTGGACGGCAACGCGGACGTCGAGAAGCCGGACGCGGTGAACCTCAACGACATCGCCCACGTCCGCATCGAGACCGCCGCCGAGCTGCCCGTCGAGCCCTACGCCGCGCGCGGCGCGGTGGGCAACCTGCTGCTCATCGACCCGGCGAGCGGCAACACGCTGGCCGCCGGTTTCGTCGGCCACCGGCTGCGCGGGGAGTAGCCGTGACGGCGCTGATCACCCTCTCCCACGGATCCCGCCACCCGCAGGCGGAGCCCGGCATCCGTCGGCTCACGGCCCTGGCCGGGGAGATCGCCGGCGTGGATGCGCTCGCCGCGCACCTCGAGTTCGACGAGCCCTCCCTCGCCGCCGCCGCCGCCCTCGCCGCCGAACGCGGCCACGACGACGCCATCGTCGTGCCGCTGCTGTTCACCCGCGCCTTCCACGCCCGGCACGATGTGCCAGAGGCGCTGGAACAGGCGCGGGCGGCGACGGGCATCAACCTCCGGCTGGCAGAAGGGCTGGGCACCGGCCCCGAGATCGCCGCCGTGCTGGCGGAGAGACTGGCCGCCGACGCCCCCGAGGGGGCACACGTGGCGCTCTACCCGGCCGGGACCTCGGACCCGGGCGGGGTGGCGGCGCTCGCGCAGCTGGGTGAACTGATCGCCGCACTGTCCGGACGCGGGGTCACCGTCGTCCCCGCCACCGGCCCCGTCGACCCCGGTGCCGGCCTGATCGAGGTGGCGGCCGAACACGATTCCGTGCACATCCTGCCGCTGTTCGTCACCGAAGGCCTCCTGCTGGACCGGATCACCACCCTCATCACCCGCATCCAGGACGCCACCGGGGCGCGCATCACCCACTCGACCCCCCTGGCCGCCGACCTCGCGGCCCTGGTGGCGGGCAGGCACACGGAGAGGGCAGCCACGTGAAGGCACTCATCCTCATCGCCATTGCGGGCCTGGCCGCCCAACTCGTCGACGGCGGCCTGGGCATGGGCTTCGGCGTCACCTCCACCACCATCCTCATCGTGCTCGCCGGCCTCGGCCCCGCGCACGCCTCCGCCGTGGTCCACGCCGCGGAGCTGGGCACCACCCTGGTCTCGGGGTTCAGCCACTGGAAATTCGGCAACGTCGACTGGTCGGTGGTGCTGCGCCTCGGCGTCCCCGGCGCTCTCGGCGCCTTCGCCGGCGCGACCTTCCTGTCGAACATCTCCACCGAAGCCGCCGCGCCTGTCACAGCAGCCATCCTCACCCTCATCGGCATGAACCTGGTGTGGCGTTTCTCCCGGGGCAGGGTCAGACGCGCGGCCGGCGACCGCTCCTACCGGCGGGGGTTCCTCGGCGGTCTGGGAGTGTTCGGTGGATTCATCGATGCCTCCGGCGGCGGCGGCTGGGGCCCGGTGACCACGTCCACCCTGCTGACCATGGGAAAGGCGGAGCCGCGCCGGATCGTCGGCACCGTCAACACCGCGGAGTTCCTCGTCACCGCCGCGGCGACGCTGGGATTCGCCATCGGGATGTGGGACGAGATCGTCCAGTACCTGCCGGCGGTCCTGGCCCTGCTCATCGGCGGCTGCGTCGCGGCGCCCGTCGCCGCCTGGCTGGTCAGCCGCCTGGACGCCGTGCTGCTCGGCGGCGTCGTGGGCACCCTGCTCGTGGTCCTGAACCTGCCGGCGGTCCTGGGTGTGGCGGGCGTGGAGGGAGCCGCCGTCGTCGGCGTGCGGATCGCTGCGGTCATCGCCGGTCTGGGCTTCGCCGTCCTCGGCTACCGCCGTGCGAAGGCGGCCCGCGCCCACGACGTGCCGCCGCTGACCGGGGAGACGGTCGCCCCCGAGGGCGTGCTCGCCCGCCAGCGGACGCGCTGAGCGGGGGGACTGCGGTGACAGCCGCGGGCGTCGAGAAGCGGCGGGGGAGTTCGTCACGTATGTTTTCCGATTCCGCCCCGGGGGCCACTACACTCACCGACCATGACCGCACCCCTGTTCGTCGCCGCCGTTGCGGGCGAGGCCGCCCACCTTCCCGAGGGCTCTGACGTCCTGATCACCGGAATCGGCACCCTGCCGGCCGCGATCTCCCTGACCCTGACGCTCGCCGAGCGCCGCGCGGCCGGCAACCTGCCCTCCCGCATCATCAACATCGGCACGGCCGGAGCGCTGCGCGACGACCACACCGTCGGCGTCTACGAGATCGACCGCGTGCACAAGCACGACTTCCAGTCCGCCGAGATCCCCGGCGTGACGGGCGAGGCACTGCCGCTCACCTTCGAGCCGGAGACCTCCGGCCGCTTCCCGACAGCCCAGCTCGCCACCGGCGACACGTTCGTCGAGGACTCCGCGACCCGCGACCGACTGGCGCAGGACGCCGGCCTCGTGGACATGGAGGGTTACGCGGTGTGCGCCGTGGCGTACCACTTCAACATCCCGGTGACCCTGCTCAAGCAGATCTCGGACAACGCGGACGAGGAGACCGCCTCGGGCTGGGCGGAAGCCGTCGACCCCGGCGCTGTCCAGCTGGCCGAGGCGGTCCGCCTGCTGGTGGAAACCACCACTCAGGCCTAACTGCTCCGTCCCGGTTACTCCGGCCTGGTCGATGCGACCGTGCGGTAACCGGACTCGGCGCCGCTGTCCTCGTCGACGGCGGCGTCTTCTTCTTTCTGCCCGGCCTCGGACTTGCGCCGGCCCACCGAGATCAGTTTCTCCCGGACGGCGGTGAACGCCTCCCAGGAGGTGAGGGTGCTCCCCTTCGCGGTGGCGATCTCGATGTCGTCGATGGTGATTTCACCGGCGCGCAGGGCCACCAGCTCGGAGTGGTAGCGGAACCACACGGCGCCGACCGCGGCGACCGGGACCGCGAGGAAGGCGCCGACGATGCCGAAGAGGGTGGAGCCGAGCGTCACCGACAGCAGCACCACGGCGGCGTGCAGGTTCATGGCCTTGGACTGCAGCACCGGCTGGAGAATGTTGCCCTCGATCTGCTGCACCGCGATGATGAGCAGTAGCACGAACAGGGCGTTGGTCACTCCGTTGGTCACCAGGGCGATGATCACCGCCAGCGCGCCGGCGGTGAAGGCGCCGACGATGGGGATGAACCCGGCGAAGAAGGTGATCACGGCCAGCACGAAGGCCAACGGCACGCCGAGGAGCAGCAGGCCGATGCCGATGAACGTGGCGTCGACGAACGAGACGATCGCCTGGGTGCGGATGAAACCGGCGAGCGTGTTCCAGGAGCGGGTGAGCACCTCGGTGAGGTGCCAGCCCGCGTTGGCTCCGGTGTACTTGCGCAGCCACGGCAGGAACTTGTCGCCGTCCTTGAGGAAGAAGAACGTGAGCACCAGCATCACGACGAGGGTGACCACCACCGACGTCGCCGCGCTCAGGCCCGTGAACACCCCGGACGCAATCTGCGAGGACTGGTCCTGGAGGTATCCCGTGAGGTCGTTGAGAACCCCGTCGAACTCTCCCAGATCAACGTTGAAGGGCGGCCCCTGGATCCGTTCGGACACCTGCCGGATGCCTGCGGCGGCCTGTTCGACCAGGTCGGCGCCCTGATTCCGGACGATGGGGGCCATCGCGGCGAAGATGCCGCCGATGACGGCGAAGAATCCGACCAGGACGACGACCGTCGCCAGGGCGGGAGCGAATTTCAGCTTGTCGCGGAGCAGCTTCGTCGGCGGCCAGAGCACGGTGGCGACCAGCAGCGCCAGGACGATCGGCAGGATGCCCGCCCAGATGAAACCGAGGATCCGGCCCAGAATGTATGTGGCGGCGACGAAGATGATGAAACGCAGCGCCCAGCCAGCGGCCCACCGGCCGTCGCGGCCGATGAAGACCGCGCGGTCGGTGACGTCATCGTCATCCTGCCGGTTGGTGACGTCCTGGGGGTTGTCGGAGAGTTCGGCGTAGTCGGAAACCGTCTCCGCGAAGTCGCGGGTGTCGGTGCCGGTCTCGCCGGGTTCGTGGGGATCAGTGGAGGTGCTCATCAGGACTCTCATTCTGCCAGAGAAACCCGCTGCGTCAGCGGCGGACGGAACCCACCTGCCTCAGCACGCCGAAGCGGTGGAGGGTCACCGACACCGCCTGCTCGAGGAGGAAGGGCAGCAGCTCGCGTCGGCCGTCGGCGAGCACGGGCTGGTCGAGGACGACCGACCCCGTCGCGGCTGCGGCCGCGTACAGGGACGGGTCCACCTCGCCGAGGGCGCGCACGCGGCTGCCGGGCGCGAGGTCCGTGCCCTCGAGGACCTCGACACCGACCCCGGCCCGCAGACCGGCCAGCCGCAGGCGCCACAGGTCCCGCTCCCGGGCGCCGGCCCCGACGTGGACGGACAGCGGCTCCGGCAGCGGGCGGTAGCGGAAGATGTTGGCCTCGCTGCGCAGGCCGCTGAGGTCGTGCTCGCGGCCGAACTCCTCGCGCCAGGCGAGTTCGTCGAGCTCGGCCGCCGAGCGCAGCCAGGTGTGATCCTCGGGGGAGAGGTGCGCGGCGGCGTCGGCGAGCAGGTCGGCGACCTCCCGGGTGAGTTCCACCTCGGCGTGGTCGTGGCCGCCGTCCGCCCAGGTCCCCAGCTGGGCGACGTAGTTGGGTCCGCCGGCCTTCGCCCCCGCGCCGATGACGGATTGCTTCCAGCCGCCGAAGGACTGGCGCTGCACAATCGCCCCGGTGATGCCGCGGTTGACGTAGGCGTTGCCCACCTCGACGTTGTCGATCCAGTGGTCGATCTCCGCCCCGTCGAGGGAGTGGATGCCCCCGGTCAGCCCGAATCCGGTGGAGTTCTGCCACTCGATCGCCTCGTCCAGGTTGGCGGCGTGCATGATGCCCAGCACGGGACCGAAGCACTCGTGGGTGTGGTACCAGGACCCCGGGCGCACGTTGTCGCGGATGCCCGGCGACCAGAAGCGGCCCTCCTCGTCGAGCTGTTCCGGCTCCAGCAGCCAGGTCTCCCCGGCGTCGAGGCGGGTCAAGCCGCGGCGCAACTTCTCGCCGGGCGGTTCGATCAGCCCGTTCATGGTGGTGGAGATGTCGGTGCCGGGGCCGACGCGGAGCGTGGCCACGGCGTCGATGAGCTGCGAGCGCAGCCGCTTCGACTCGCCGGCCCGGCCCACGAGGATGACCAGGGAGGACGCCGAACATTTCTGTCCGGAGTGGCCGAACGCGGAGCGGAGGATATCGGCGACCGCCAGGTCAGGGTCCGTGGCCGGGGTGACGATGATCGCGTTCTTGCCCGACGTCTCCGCGCTCAGATTCATCTCCGGGCGCCAGGACCGGAACAGCTCGGCGGTTTCGGTCGCGCCGGTGAGGATGACGTGGTCGACGTCCTCGTGGGAGATCAGCCGCTTTCCGGCGTCCGCCTCGTCCGCGCGGAGGAACTGCACCAGGTCCTCGTCGATCCCGTGGCGGGCCAGGCCGCGGTGCACCGCGTCGACCATCACCTCGGCGCACGCCACGGTCTGGGGCGCGGGTTTGATGATCGCCGCCGAACCGGCGGCCAGGGCGGCGAGGACACCGCCCGCAGGGATGGCGACGGGGAAGTTCCACGGCGGCACGACCACGGTGAGCGCGTGCGGGGTGAACTGCGAGCGCGCCCGGTCCAGGTTGCGGGCGGATTCGGCGTAGTAGGCGGCGAAATCGATCGCCTCCGAGATCTCCGGGTCGGACTGCTCGGCCGTCTTGCCCGCCTCATGCGCCATGACGGTGAGCAGCTCGCCGCGGGCGTCGGCGAGCTCGTCGGCGATGCTCTCGAGCACCTCGGCCCGCCGTTCGCCGCTGAGCTGCGCCCACGCGGGCGCCAGGTCGCGCGCCTTCTGCACCGCCTCATCCACGACGGCCGGATCGGTGATCTCCTCGGCCCGGAGGCGGTGCGGGGACGCGGCCAGGGCGTCCAGTGCCCACGCGCGGTTGGCGCGCAGCGCCGGGTCGGTGTCCGGCTCGTTCTCGAAGCGCCCCGTGCGGGGCGCCTGGCGGCCCTCCTCGTCGCGGCGGTCCTGCCTCCGTCGGGGCTGCGCCGAGGTGCTCTCCCGCTCGGCCACGGCCCGGCGCAGGCCCTGCTCCTGCAGGTCCATCGGGCTCGGCGGCTCGATGTCGGGGGCGAACAGCGCGTGGAGGAAGTTCTCCTCCGCGGCATTCTCCTCCAGTCGGCGGACCAGGTAGGACACGGCGACGTCGAAATCCTCGGCGTGCACGACCGGGGTGTAGAGGATCATCCGGCCGATCTCCGCCCGCACCGCGTCCTGCTGGGCGGGTGCCATGCCCTGCAGCATCTCGGCGTCGATCTGGTCGGTCACCCCGCGCGCCAGTGCCAGCTCCCAGGCCAGCGCCACCGTGAAGAGGTTGTGGCTGGCCACGCCGATGCGCACGTTCGCCGCGTGCCCGGGTCGCAGGATGAAGTCGAGGAGGCGGACATAGTTGGCGTCCACCTCCGCCTTGGTGGCGTAGGGGGCCTGTTCCCAGCCGTGGAGCTCGGCCTCGACCTTTTCCATCGAGAGGTTGGCACCTTTGACCAACCGGATCTTGATCGGCGCTCCGCCGGCCGCGACCCGTCCGGCGGCGAACTCCGCCAGCTCCTGCAGGGCGGCGTGGGAGTCAGGGAGGTAGGCCTGCAGGACGATCCCGGCCTTGAGATCGGTGAACTCGGTCTCGCCGAGCAGCTCCGTGAACAACCTGATGGTCAGGCGGAGATCCTTGTACTCCTCCATGTCCAGGTTGACGAAGGTGCCGGAGGCGTGGGCCGCCCGGTACATCGGCCGCAGCTGGTCCTTCAACCGGACGAGGTTGCCCTCCAGGTCCCAGGGGTTGAGCTGGGCGCACAGGCTGGACGCCTTCACCGACACGTAGGTCACCCGCGGATTCTCGATGAGCTGCAGGGTGCGTCCGGCACGGCGGTCTGCCTCTCCGTCGCCCAGCACGGCCTCGCCGAGCAGGTTGAGGTTGAGGTGGTTTCCGTCCGCGGCAGCCTTGTCCAGCAGCTTGTTCAGTGCCTTGCCGTCGGCGTCGAGGACCAGGTGGCCCACCATCTGACGCATCCGTGCGCGGGCCGCGGGCATGACGACGCCGGGCAGCTTCGGCCCCAGGAGGCCGCCCAGGCGCAGCGCGGCCTGGTTGAGGCGGCCGAGGAAATCCGGCGGCGTGTCCATGCTCCGGAGCGCCTGCGCCGCCGTGCGGTTGTCCTCCGGGCGCATGACCCGGTCGACGAAGTCCATGGTGAACGACACCCCGGCGGGGTCGCGGACCAGGTCGGCGAGGCGTTCGGTCGCCGAGGACCCGTCTCCGCCCGCGCTGGCGCTGAGCCAGGTGCGGGCCCGGTCGACGGCGGGTTCGAGGATGGCTTCGACAGTGGTGTGCTCGGTCATGGGGATCGTCCTTCAGACTTCGGTGGTGTGATGCTGGATCGGCTGGGGGTTGTCAGCCGACCACCGGGGGACGGTCACTGGCGTGGCGGGTGCGGGGCAGCTGCAGGTTCACCGGCTGACACCTTTCTCATGTGGCGGAGCATGGGTGTCGCCCCGCGATGTGATGTGGATCTCTACCGGGCCAGTATAGGGGCAGCGCAGGGACGGTGTGCGCCAGGGTTGGGGGGCTGGCCCGCCCGTGGTCTGGTTGGATGTGCCGCATGCATGTCCTCGCGTTCTCCACGGTGCCCAGGCTCGCCCCCGACGTCGGTGCGGAAGAGGTGTTCACCCGGCCGCAGGAGATCGGGCAGTTGATCGGCGATTCGCTCAACGACCTCGCGGAGGCGGGCCTGACCGTCACCGGGCCGTCCGTGACGCAGGTCCACCCGTTGACCCGCCACATCTCCCGCTCGGCCGCGATCTACCGCTTCGAGCGCGACAGCGGGTACACCGCGCGCCGGCTGGCCGAGTTTGCGCCCTGGGCGCAGGCGCACAATCTGGTGTTCCGGGTGGGCAACGGACCGTTCCGGAACATGGACGGGGAGAACCTCGCGGCGCCCGGGAACGAAGTCAAGGTGCCCGTGCACGTCGACGCGTACCGGCGCCGAGTGAGGAATCTCCGTTCCCTGCGGCAGGCTGGCCTGGAGCTCGACGAGGGAATTCCGGTCATTCCCGCCGAGGCAGAGGTTCAACTGCGTGACCCTGCCGAGGCCGTCTACCGCATCGGCGCGCTATCAGTGGTGGCGGTGACCGCCGCGCACCTGCTCGACGGGACATTCCATCCGGCGGACGACGTGATCGCGGAGCTCCGGCTCGTCGGTCCGGCGCTGACCCCTCTGGAGCGAGGCTTCCTCGACGACGTCGGCCGGGCCCGCCGCCAGCTTTTCGACGCCGCCGACCGCCCCCGCATCCCCGCCCCGCTGCGGAGGCGGGCCGCCCTGCTGGGGCGCTCCCGCCATGCGGTCGAGGCGCTGTGCTGGGCGCTGCAGCTCGACGACCTCCCGCCCGCCCGGACACGGGCGTGGGATTTCGAGCCGGGGGTGTGGCGGTCGGGGGCGTCGGCGGCCGCAGGGGCACGTGTGCTCGAGCGGGGTACGGCGGCGCTGCTGGCGCAGTCTCCGGGCCTGCGGGGGGCCACGCCCCTGTTGGAGGCGTTCGACCTCGCCCACATCCTGCACCACGGACTGTCCGCGGAGGAGGGGGAGGGTGAGTTGCCCGAGATCGCCGAACAGTGGACGAGGGCGATGGCGTGGTTGTTCGCGCCGGCGCGGACGTGGGGAGAGGCAGATCGACTCCTCTGAGCAGCGGAAACAAGAAACTTGAGCCGAGCGGGAACAACTTTGCGGAGCCGTCCGTTGAGAGGGATGTAGGCTTGAGTGAAGCCGACTCAAGGTATCTGCTACGGTAGGTGCCGGAAGTTGAGCCTTGAGCTGTCAACTTAGGTGAAACCCGCACAACAGGAGGAAACACATTATGGGACGAGCAGTAGGAATTGACCTCGGAACCACCAACTCGGTGGTCTCCGTTCTCGAGGGTGGCGAGGCCACCGTTATCGCCAACTCCGAGGGTGCCCGGACGACCCCGTCCGTCGTCGCCTTCGCCAAGAACGGCGAGGTCCTGGTCGGCCAGTCCGCCAAGAACCAGGCGGTCACCAACGTCGACCGCACCATCCGGTCCGTCAAGCGCCACATCGGCACGGACTGGTCCGTCGACATCGACGACAAGAAGTACACCGCGCAGGAGATCTCCGCCCGCACCCTGATGAAGCTGAAGCGCGATGCTGAGGCATACCTGGGCGAGGAGATCACCGACGCCGTGATCACCGTCCCCGCCTACTTCGAGGACGCCCAGCGCCAGGCCACCAAGGAGGCCGGCCAGATCGCGGGCCTCAACGTCCTGCGTATCGTCAACGAGCCCACCGCGGCCGCTCTCGCCTACGGCCTGGAGAAGGGCGACAAGGAGCAGACCATCCTCGTCTTCGACCTGGGCGGCGGCACCTTCGACGTCTCCCTGCTGGAGATCGGCGACGGCGTCGTCGAGGTCCGCGCCACCGCCGGCGACAACCGCCTCGGCGGCGACGACTGGGACCAGCGCGTGGTCGACTGGCTGGTGGAGAAGTTCAAGTCCTCCAACGGCATCGACCTGACCAAGGACAAGATGGCCCTGCAGCGTCTGCGCGAGGCCGCGGAGAAGGCCAAGATCGAGCTCTCCGCCTCCCAGCAGGCCAACATCAACCTGCCTTACATCACCGTCGACTCCGACAAGAACCCGCTGTTCCTGGACGAGACCCTGTCCCGCACCGAGTTCCAGAAGATCACCCAGGACCTGCTGGACCGCACCAAGGAGCCTTTCAACCAGGTCATCAAGGACTCCGGCATGTCCGTCGCGGACATCGACCACGTGGTCCTCGTCGGCGGCTCCACCCGTATGCCCGCCGTCACCGACCTGGTCAAGGAACTGACCGGCGGCCGTGAGCCGAACAAGGGTGTCAACCCGGATGAGGTCGTCGCCGTCGGCGCCGCTCTGCAGGCCGGCGTTCTGCGCGGCGAGGTCAAGGACGTCCTGCTTCTCGACGTCACCCCGCTCTCCCTCGGCATCGAGACCAAGGGCGGCGTGATGACCAAGCTCATCGAGCGCAACACCACCATCCCGACCAAGCGTTCCGAGACCTTCACCACCGCCGAGGACAGCCAGCCCTCCGTGCAGATCCAGGTCTTCCAGGGCGAGCGCGAGATGGCCGCGGCCAACAAGCTGCTCGGTTCCTTCGAGCTCGGCGGCATCGCCCCGGCTCCGCGCGGCGTGCCGCAGATCGAGGTCACCTTCGACATCGACGCCAACGGCATCGTCCACGTCACCGCCAAGGACAAGGGCACCGGCAAGGAGAACACGATCAAGATCCAGGACGGCTCCGGCCTGTCCCAGGAGGAGATCGACCGGATGGTCAAGGACGCGGAGCTTCACGCGGAGGAGGACAAGAAGCGCCGCGAGGAGCAGGAGACCCGCAACAACGCGGAGTCCATGGTCTACCAGACCCGCAAGTTCGTGGAGGAGAACTCCGAGAAGGTCTCCGAGGACATCAAGACCAAGGTTGAGGAAGCCGCGAAGGCCGTCGAAGAGGCGCTCAAGGGCGAGGATCTCGAGGCCATCAAGGCCGCCGTGGAGAAGCTCTCCACGGAGTCCCAGGAGATGGGCAAGGCCATCTACGAGGCCGACGCCAACGCGGGCGCCACCCAGGCGCAGGCCGGGGATGACGCCACCTCCGCCGACGACAACGTCGTCGACGCCGAGGTCGTCGAGGACGAGACCGGCACCGAGGAGGAGAAGAAGTAGTGACTGACCCCAACCCGATGCCCGACAACCCGGGCGATCCGGAGCACACCGACCCGGAGGCGACCTCGGCGGACCGCGCCGAGGCGGCCGCCGAGGAGGCCGCCCGGGGCCAGGACGCCGACCCGGAGGCGGACCCCGCGCCGGAGGCCACCCCCGAAACCGAGGCCGAAATCGACGCCGAACTCGAGGCGGAGATCGAGGCGGCACTCGCCGATGTCGACCCCGACGCCGACGGTGACGGCGTGGTCACCGACGTCGAGGCGCAGCTCGCCGAACGGACCGAGGACCTGCAGCGCCTGAGCGCCGAGTACGCCAACTACCGCCGGCGCACCGAGCGCGACCGCCAGGGCATCATCGACGCCGCCAAGGCGTCGGTGCTGACCAGCCTGCTGCCGATCCTCGACGACCTGGAGCTGGCCCGCCAGCACGGTGACCTGGACAACGGGCCGCTGAAGGTCTTCGCCGACAAGTTCACCACCACCGTCGAAGGGCTGAAACTGGAGTCCTTCGGCGAGGAGGGCGAGAGCTTCGACCCGGAGATCCACGAGGCCGTCCAGGACCTGTCCACCGGCGAGGAGAAGGCGCTGGGCACCGTCCTGCGCCGCGGCTACCGCTTCGGCGACCGGGTGGTCCGCAATGCGATGGTCATCATCGCAGACCCTGTCGACCCGGCGGACTCCGCCGAATAACCCGGGAGACACCTCCCGACCCGCACCGCCGCCCGAGACGCACCTCCAGCCGCCCTCGGGCGGCGGCGCACCCTTTTAGTTAGCTTTAGACGACGACAAAAACTAATTAGCAGCACCCGAGAACAACTCACTCAGAAAGGAGGAGATGCCCAGTGGCCGTTCAACGCGAATGGGCAGACAAGAACTACTACGCGGATCTGGGGGTCTCCTCATCCGCCTCCGCCGAGGACATCAAGAAGGCCTACCGCAAGCTCGCCCGGGAGAACCACCCGGACAAGAATCCCGGGGACAAGGCCGCCGAGGAGCGCTTCAAGAAGGCGGCCGAGGCCTACGATGTCGTCGGCGACGACGCCAAGCGCAAGGAATACGACGAGCTGAAGTCGATGCTCCGCTCCGGCGGAGGCTTCGGCGGCTTCGGCGGAGGCGGAGGTGCCGGATTCCCCGGCGGGTTTCGCCAGACGGAGGACTTCGACGCCTCGGACATCTTCGGAAGAGGATCCGGTGGAGGATTTTCTGCGGACAGCGGTCTGGGCGATATCTTCGGTGGCCTTTTCAACCGCGGCGGCGGTCCTCGCCCAACAGCTCGGCCGACGCGGGGGGCGGACGTCGAAACGGACATCACCCTTGACTTCCGCGAAGCGGCCAAGGGCACGACGATCCCGCTCCAGCTGACCGGCGACGCCCCCTGCAACACCTGCCACGGCTCCGGCTCGAAGTCGGGCAACCCGACGACCTGCTCCGTCTGCCACGGCTCCGGATTCACCTCCGAGAACCGCGGCGCCTTCGGGTTCTCCGCACCGTGCACCAACTGCGGCGGCAGCGGCCAGGTGATCACCGACCCGTGCACCACCTGTCACGGATCCGGCACCGTCCGGCGCACCCGCCAGCTCACCGTCCGTATCCCGGCCGGCGTCATAGACGGCCAGAAGGTGCGCCTGGCGGGCCAGGGCGAGGCGGGGCCGCAGGGCAAACCCGCCGGCGACCTCTTCGTCACCGTGCACGTGCGCGCTGACAAGGTGTTCACCCGTTCGGGCGACGACCTCGAGGTCGCCGTGCCGGTCTCCTTCGCCGAGCTGGCCCTCGGCGACACCATCACGGTCCCGACTCTCGACGCCCCCGTCAAGGTCAAGGTCCCCGCCGGCACGCCCGACGGCCGGACTCTGCGGGTCCGCGGCCGGGGGGTGCCCAAGAGCGGCGGCAACGCCGGTGACCTGCTGGTTACCGTCGAGGTGGCGGTCCCGAGGAATCTCGACGCCGCCGCCACCAGCGCCCTGCGCACCTACGCGCAGGCGGAGAAGGACTCCGGCTTCAACCCGCGGGCCGGGTGGGCCGGGAACAAGTGACGAGCGAGCAGCGCGGAAGGAGGTGTATGACCCGTGATCGGTGACAGGGACAAGTCGTCGACGGAGGAGCTGGGCGAGGTGTTCGTCATTTCGGTGGCGGCGGAGCTGGCCGGCATGCACGCCCAGACCCTGCGCACCTACGACCGCATGGGCCTGGTCACTCCGCGGCGGACCACCGGCGGCGGTCGCCGCTACTCCCGCAAGGACGTGGACCTGCTGCGCCGGATCCAGCAGCTCTCCCAGGAGGAGGGCGTGAACCTGGCCGGCATTAAAGCGATCATCGAGCTCTCCGAGGAGAACGAACGCCTCCGCGGGGAGGTCGAGGAGCTCCGCGAGGAGAGGGAGCGCCTGCTCACCCGCGTCGGTGTGCGGGGCGGGGAGCTGGTCCACGTGCCGCGTTCCACCGCGCTCGTGATGTGGGAGCCCCGCCGGGTTCGGCGGCGCCGCCACTTCTGAGCCCGCAGTGTCGCGGCACCGCAGCTTCCCAACGCCCGCGGCCGCCCCCTGGGAGGGGGTGGCCGCGGGCGTCGGTCGTGAAGTGAATCTCCAGCGGACAAAGACTGTGAAGTTTGCTGGTTGACCCCTTCGCAAAGGGGGCGGCCAAAACTTCGCAATAGTGGCGCTGGTCACAGTAAGGTGTGGTGGCAGACCTCCCATCCCTGTGAAAGGAACATCCGCCATGACTGTCTACGCCAACCCCGGTACCGAGGGTTCGATCGTCAATTACCGCGACCGCTACGAGAACTTCATCGGAGGAGAGTGGGTCGCCCCCGTCGACGGCGAGTACATGGACAACATCACCCCGGTCACCGGTGAGGTGTTCTGCCAGGTCGCCCGCGGCAAGGCCGCCGACATCGAGCTGGCCCTCGACGCCGCCCACAAGGCCGCCCCCGCGTGGGGTAAGACACCCGCCGCCGAGCGTGCCCTGATCCTGCACCGCATCGCCGACCGCATCGAGGAGCACCTCGAGGAGATCGCCGTCGCCGAGACCTGGGACAACGGCAAGGCCGTCCGGGAGACGCTCGCCGCCGACCTCCCGCTCGCCGTCGACCATTACCGCTACTTCGCCGGCGCCCTGCGCGCGCAGGAGGGCCGCCTCTCCCAGCTCGACGAGAACACCGTGGCCTACCACTTCAACGAGCCACTGGGCGTCGTCGCGCAGATCATCCCGTGGAACTTCCCCATCCTCATGGCCACCTGGAAGATCGCCCCCGCCCTGGCCGCCGGCAACGCCATCGTGCTCAAGCCCGCGGAGCAGACCCCGGCCTCCCTTCTCTACCTCGTGGAGAAGATCGCCGACCTCCTGCCGCCCGGCGTCCTCAACATCGTCAACGGCCTCGGCGAAGAAGCCGGCGTGGCACTGTCGTCCTCGGACCGCATCGCGAAGATCGCCTTCACCGGTTCCACCGGCGTGGGCAAGATCATCAACAAGGCCGCCGCGGACAAGATCATCCCCGTCACCCTCGAGCTGGGCGGCAAGTCCCCGTCCATCTTCTTCCCGGACGTCATGGACAAGGACGACGCCTTCCGGGACAAGGTGCTCGAGGGTTTCGCCATGTTCGCGCTCAACCAGGGCGAGATCTGCACCTGCCCCTCCCGCGCGCTCGTCCACGAGTCCATCGCCGACGAGTTCCTGTCGCTGGGCGTGGAGCGCGTGAACCGCATCAAGAAGGGCAACCCCCTCGACACCGACGTCCAGATGGGCGCGCAGGCCTCCCAGGAGCAGATGGACAAGATCTCCGGCTACCTGGAGCTCGGCCCGCAGGAGGGCGCCGAAACCCTCACCGGCGGCAAGATCAACCAGATCGAGGGCCTGGACAACGGTTTCTACATCGAGCCGACCGTGTTCAAGGGCACCAACGACATGCGCATCTTCCAGGAGGAGATCTTCGGGCCGGTCCTCTCGGTGGTCACCTTCAAGGACTATGACGAGGCCATCCACATCGCCAACGACACCAACTTCGGTCTCGGTGCCGGCGTGTGGGCCCGCAACGGCAACATCGCCTACCGCGCCGGCCGCGACATCCAGGCCGGCCGTGTCTGGGTGAACCAGTACCACGCCTACCCGGCGCACTCCGCCTTCGGCGGGTACAAGGAGTCCGGCATCGGCCGTGAGAACCACCTCATGATGCTGGCGCACTACCAGCAGACCAAGAACCTCCTCGTCTCCTATTCGGAAGACGCCATGGGATTCTTCTGATCCGCCAGGCCCCTCAGCCGCGCCAGGAACCGGGGATCCTCCCAGTAGCTGCCGTGGTTTCCCGAGGGGTCGCCCGGCCACACCTGCGCCCCGAACCCCGGGGACGTGGGATCCGGCCCGTGGACGCCCGCCCCCTCCGTCACGGTCAACGCGATCGGGTCGGAGGGGTTCGTCATGGCGTGGACCTGCGGGTGATCCCCGAGCAGCGTCAACTGCCCGGCGTGGTCGACCCCGGCGCCCGGGCTGCCGATGAGTACCAGGTCATCCGCGTACAGGCCCCCGCCTCGCGACGCCGCCGCCCCCGCCACCACCGAGCCGTAGCTGTGCCCGACCACCACACGCCGCTGGTCCGGGAAACGGCGCGCCAGTTCGCGCTGGAAGGCCTGCAGCTCGGCGCCCGCCGCCCGGGCCGGTTCCTGCGCGAGGGCGCGCCCCACGCTGCCCGGCGCCGGGTAACCGAGCCACAGCACCGCCGCCCCGCCGGTGGCCGCCGCGACGGTGCGGGCCCGGTCCAGGTGGGCCGGCAGGTGGGCGGGGTCCGAGGAGCCGACCCCGGCGACGATTGTGGTCACCGAAGCGGCCGACGCCAGGTCGCCGACGGCCGCCACCAGCCGCCCGTCGGCGGATTCCAGGACCTGCACGTCGGGGTGCTCGGGGACGGGGGAGGAGAGCATGTTCAGTTCGTGGACGGCCGCCAGGTCCAGGTCCGGGGTGTCCGACAACCTGGCCGGGGTCTCATCCGGGATGGGTGTGCACAACAGGTCGATCTGCCGGGCGCACGTGTAATCCAGCACGTCGCCGAGCGCGCGCAGATCCCGCAGCAGGAGGGCGGCCAGGGGAGCGGCCCCCGTGACGTGGTCGGCCAGGGCGAGGGCCCGGCGGGCGGCGGCGTCCAGTTCTTCCCGGAGTCCGGCCGTCATGGACAGCACCTGGGCGACCCGCAGCATCTGCTCCGGTGGCAGGGTCATCGGCCGCACCAGGGTGTGCAGGCGGGCGACGGCCGTGTCCGCCGCCTCGCCGCGGAACCCGGCGGCCGGCAGGGCGTCGACGTTCCGTGACAGCCAGTCGGTCTGCGCGGTGAGCCAGTCGGCGTCCACGGTAAGCAGATGCGCTGCGTGGCGCAACGAGGGGGCGTCGGCGAGCATCAGGGCTCCAGGGTGTCGAGTTCCCGCACCCGGCCGGTGAAGACGCGGACTTCCTGGACGTGCCCGTGCAGGGCATCGTCGGCCCGGCGGTGGGCGTCGGTCCAGGACCGCGCGGCCCGCTGCAGGGCCGAAGAGGTGCGCGAACCCGGCGGCAGCGACGGCGGCGACGGATCCGACGTGCGGCGCAGCAGGGAGGACAGGTGGTCGACGGCGGCGGAGGTGATCTGCATGCTCTTCATGCCGCCAGTGTGGGGCGGCCCGGGCCGCCCGCCAACCCGGGCCGCGTGGGCCTGTGGATAACCGCCCCTTATCCACATAGTGTGGGTGCCATGCGAATCGGAATCGTGCAGCTCACCTCTGGTGAAGATATTGTCGGTAATTTGGCGCTCGCCAAGGACAAGATCCGTGAGGCCGCCGGACGCGGAGCCCGGCTTATCGTACTCCCCGAGGCCGCCAGCCAGTCCTTCGACAGCGGCCGGCTGGACACGCAGGCCCAGGACCTCGACGGCACCTACGCCACGGGCCTGCGGGAACTCGCCGGGGAACTCGGCGTCACGGTTGTCGCCGGTATGTTCCGGCCGGCCGACACCGTCGAACGCGACGGGAAGACACTCCACCGCGTCTCCAACACCGCCCTGGTCACGGGACCCGGGATCCATCTGGGCTACGACAAGATCCACACCTTCGACGCCTTCGACTACCGCGAGTCCGACACCGTCCGGCCGGGAACCGAGCTGGTGACCTTCGAGGTCGAGGGCGTCACAGTCGGCGTGGCCATCTGCTACGACATCCGCTTCCCCGGGCAGTTCCGTGACCTGGCGCGTGCGGGGGCGCAGGTCATCGTCGTGCCCACCAGCTGGGCGGACGGGCCGGAGAAGCTGTACCAGTGGCGCACGCTCACCGCCGCCCGGGCGCTTGATTCGACGAGCTGGATCGTCGCCGCCGGCCAGGCGCGCCCCGGCGGGCAGGAACTGGCCGGGCAGTCGAGCGGGCCGACGGGCATCGGGCATTCGTGCGTGGTGGGGCCGACGGGGCGTCGGGAAGCGGAGGCGGGCTACGAGCCGGAGATCATTGTCTGCGACCTCGACCCGGCGGAGGTGGACAAGGCGCGGAAATCCCTGCCGGTGCTGTAGACGCGGCTGCCGCGGGCACTACGGGCGCGGCCACTCTTCGGCGCCCTCCCATGCTTCGGCCTGGATGTGGTCCTGCGGGGTGCCGCCGGCGATGAGCGCGGCCACGGTGTCGCCGACCCCCGCGGCGTCACCCGCGACCAGGACGTCGCGGTCGGCCCACGCGCCGTAGGAGGCCACCAGCTCGCCGACGCGGCCGGTCTGCTGCAGGTGCAGGCCCCGCGGGGTGCGCGAGTCCTCGGTCGCGCCGACCCACCAGGCGTCCTCTGCGTGCTCGACCACGGGGACCACCGACAGCCAGGAGCTGACCGCCGCCAGGTTCCACAGGCCCATGAGGTCGTAGAGCTCGCCGGGGTATTCCGCGGCGACGAACAGGTGGACGCGCGGGCGGCGCTCCCAGGCGAGC
This sequence comes from Corynebacterium marinum DSM 44953, assembly GCF_000835165.1. Taxonomy (NCBI): domain Bacteria; kingdom Bacillati; phylum Actinomycetota; class Actinomycetes; order Mycobacteriales; family Corynebacteriaceae; genus Corynebacterium; species Corynebacterium marinum. The sequence goes on along the minus strand of NZ_CP007790.1, from coordinate 2,358,170 downwards.
ATGTCGAAGAGTATGGCGCGCAGGGGGGCGAGTCCCGTGCCGTGGGCGATCATGAGGACGTCACGTTCCCCGCTGACCTGCAGCTCGCCGCGGGGGGCGCCGAAGAGCCAGTAGTCGCCGGGTCTGGGTGTGGCCAGGAGCTGGGAGACGTCCGAATCGGGGAGGATCCGGACATGGAACTCCAGCTGGCCGAAATCGTTGGGTGGCAGCGCGGGGGAGAACATTCGCCACACGCCGGGCAGATAGGAGGTGGTCACCGGGAGGTGCTGGCCCGCGCGGTAGGGGACGGGCACGCCCGCTTCGAGCCGCACCACGCTGATGTGCCGGGTGCGGCGCTGCACGCCGAGTACCTCGGCGGAGTACGCCGGCGCCACCCCCTCCAGGTCGGCCTTGCGGGCGGCGTCAGCCATGACGGAGCAGACGGTCTCCAGGGCGCGGGACGCGGCGTCGGCGGCCGGCGCCCCGAGCACCTGCAGGCCGTGGCGCAGGGCCCGGGCGAAGGCGGGGTAGACGTCGGCGGGGAAACCGTGCCGGCGGTGGTCACGGCCCAGCCGGCGCAGCCGCTCGATCAGCTCCGGCGGAAGCGCACCGGTGCGCGGGGTGCGTTCGAGCACCCATGCGCAGGCGTCCGCGAGTTCCAGGTGCGTGTGCCGCAGGGAGAGGGGGAAGACCTGACGGGACTCCAGGACCTCCTGGTAGAGGTGCTGCTGCACCGCGTCCCGGAATTCCCCGCCCCGTTCACGCAGGACCGTTCCGGTGTCGAGAAGGGTCGCCGATTCCATGCCTCCCATTGTGCCTGCCCGGTCAACCGCGGGGCGCGGGCCGGGCGGCCGGCGCCCCGCCACGTCATCGCGCCGCAGGGGCCACCGGGCACCTAGACTGGGCCTCCAACGTCCGCCGACCGTGGGAAGAGCATGGGCATGATCGAATTCGAGAAGGTCAGCAGAACCTATCCGGGTGCGGGCCGGCCGGCCGTCGGGGAGTTCAGCCACCGGGTCCGCCCCGGCACGACGACGGTGTTCGTCGGCCCCTCCGGCTGCGGGAAAACCACCCTGCTGCGGATGGTCAACCGGATGATCTCCCCGGATTCGGGGCGGGTTCTGGTGCGCGGCGAGGATATCGCCGACAGCGATCCCGTCCGGCTGCGCCGGTCCATCGGGTACGTCATGCAGCACTCCGGGCTGTTGCCGCACCGCACGGTGAACGACAACGTGGCGGTGGTCGCCCGACTGAACGGCACGGGGCGCGGCGAAGCCCGCGAGCGCGCCGCCGAGCTGCTCCGGCTCGTCGGCCTGGACCCGGCCCTGGGCTCGCGTTACCCGGCGGAGCTCTCGGGCGGGCAGGCCCAGCGGGTGGGTGTGGCCCGCGGTCTGGTGGCCGACCCGGACATCCTGCTCATGGACGAGCCCTTCGGCGCGGTGGACCCGGTGGTCCGCCGCGGGTTGCAGGAGGAGGTCCTGGCGATCAAGGAATCCATGGGCACGACCATCCTCATGGTCACCCACGACATCGACGAGGCTTTCCTCCTCGGCGACGAGATCGTCCTGCTCGGCGACGCCGCCGCCATCGAGCAGGTCGGCAGAGCCGAGGATTTCATCACCGCCCCCGCCTCGGAGGCGGTCCGGGAGTTCACCGGGGCGGACTCCCGCTTCCTCAGCGTCCGGGAGCACGACGGCAGGCGTATGGTCGTCGACCGGAACGGCCGGGTGCGGGGGGTGTTGGAATGAGGTGGGACTGGGTCTGGGCCAATTCCGGGCGCATCCTCGATCTGGCCTGGGCGCACGTCAATCTCTCCTGGCCGCCGATCCTCGCCTCCTTCCTGCTGGCGTTGCCCGTCGGTTGGTTCGCGCACCGCTACCGTCCCGCCCGGGAGGTGCTGGTGATCGCCGCGGGGCTGCTCTACGTCATCCCCTCGCTGGCGTTGTTCGTGGTGATGCCGCTGCTGCTGGGGACCTCCATCCTCTCCCCGGTCAACGTGATCGCCGCCATGACCCTCTACGGCGTCGCGCTGCAGGTCAGGACCACCGCCGACGCTTTCGACACGGTGCCCGACAGCATCCGGCAGGCCGCCGTGGCCACCGGGTACCGCCCCTGGCGCAGGGTGCTCACGGTCGATCTCCCCCTGGCCGGGCCGACGCTGCTCGCAGGCATCCGGGTGGTTTCGGCCTCGACCATCAGCCTGGTGTCCGTCGGCGCGCTCATCGGCGTGGCTTCGCTGGGCACCCTGTTCACCGAGGGCTTCCAGCGCTCCTTCCCCACGCAGATCCTGGTGGGCCTGGTGGGCACGGTCCTGCTCGCCGTGCTTTTCGACGTCCTCCTGGTCCTCCTCGGACGCCTGCTCATGCCCTGGCGGGGGAGGGTCGGATGAACCAGCTGCAGCAGGCCTGGGAGTACATCGTCGACCCCGCGAACGGGGCATTGATCCTCGAACGGACCCTCGACCACCTCTTCTACACTGCCCTCGCGGTCGGCGTGGCGCTGCTCGTCGCTGTGCCGCTGGGCCTGTGGGTGGGGCACACGCGCCGGGCGGCCGACGGTGTGCTCGCCGTTGCCGGCGCCCTGCGTGCGCTGCCCTCGCTGGGCCTGTTGACCTGGCTGACCGTGGAGCTGAGCGTCGGCGTGCGCATGCCGGTGATCCCGGCGACCATCGTGCTGGTCATTCTCGCGGTGCCGCCGCTGTTGGCGGGTGTGGTGGCGGGCATGGTCTCGGTGCCGCGGTCGGTGGTCGACTCGGCGCGCGCCAGCGGATTCAGCGAACGCCAGATCCTCACCGGGGTGGAGCTTCCCCTGGCCGCCCAGGTCATGGTCGGCGGCCTGCGGTCCTGCGTGGTTCAGGTGCTGGCGACGGCCACGGTGGTCGCCTACATTGGGTTGTCAGGCCTCGGCCGCTATCTCATCGACGGACTGGCCCTGCGGGACTACCCGCAGATGCTGGCGGGCGCCGTGCTGGTCACGGCTCTCGCACTCGTGGTGGATCTCATGCTGGCGGGCCTGCAGAGAACTCTCCGACCACGAGGACGTGCGACATGAAGATCCGTTTGACCACCATCACGGCCGCCACCGCCCTGCTCGGCCTGACGCTCACCGCCTGCTCCTCCTCCGAGGATCCGCTGGCCTCGGACGGCCAGGACACCGGGTCAGACGGCGCGGAGACCATCGTCATCGGCACCGCCAACTTCCCGGAATCCGAGATCATCGGCCAGGTGTGGGCCGCGGCCCTCGAGGACGCGGGTTTCGACGTCGAGGTCAGCTCCGCCATCGGGTCCCGCGAGGTCTACCTCCGCGCCCTGGAGGAAGGCAGCATCGATCTGGTGCCGGAGTACTCGGGCAACCTGGCGCAGTACTACCTGAGCGAATCCGGTTCCGCGGAGCTGGGGGCGGGTTCGGACGCCGATGAGGTCTATGCCGCGCTCGAGGGAGCGCTGCCCGGGGAGCTGGCCGCGGGAGACTACGCGGAGGGCGAGTCGAAGGACTCCTACCGCGTCACCCGCGGGCTGGCGGACGAGTACGGGCTGGCTTCCCTCGGTGACCTGGCCAAGCTCGACCAGGTCCGCGTCGCCGCCAACCCCGAGCTGGCGGAACGCCCCTACGGTCCGCCCGGCCTGACCGAGGTCTACGGCGTTCCGGCGGAGAAGATCACCATGGTGCCCATCTCCGACGGCGGCGGCCCGCTGACGATTGCGGCGCTGACCGAGGGGACCGCCGAGGTGGCGGACATCTACACCACCTCGCCGACCCTGGATGTGTCCGGGAGCGAGGTCGACCTGGTCACCCTCGAGGATCCGGAGCAGCTCATCCTGCCGCAGAACGTCCTCCCGCTCATGCGTGCCGACGCCGTCCCGCAAGAGGCCATCGACGTGATCAACGGCATCAACGAGCACATGACCACCGAGGCCCTGGTGGAGATGAACCTGCGCAACATCGGCGAGGAGAAGGCGGAGGCCCCGGTCATCGCTCGGGACTTCGTCGACGAGAACGCCTGACGAGGTCTCCGGGCTCTCAGTCCTCGGAGACGGTGACCGTGACGGGGATGTTGCCCCGGGTCGCGTTGGAGTACGGGCAAACCTGGTGCGCCGCGTCGGCCAGAGCCTGGGCCTCATCGTGCGGCTGGGCCGGGATGACCACCTCCAGCTCGACCGCGAGGGCGAAACCCTCGCCCTCCTTGCCGATGGAGACCCTGGCTCCGACGGAGGAGTCCCCGAGGTCCTTCTTCTGGGCGCGGGCGACGGCCTGCAGTGCGGAATGGAAGCAGGCCGCGTAGCCGAGCGCGAACAGCTGCTCGGGGTTGGCGCCGTTGCCGCTGCCGCCCATCTCCTCCGGCACCGCGAGGGCGAAGTCGAGGGAGCCGTCGGCGGACCTGACGTTTCCGCTGCGTCCCGCCCCGGTGGCGAGGGATTCGGTCGTGTACAGAGGTTCCATGGTCTTCTCCTTGGGTGCGGCGGGAGCGGGACAGCTGGTGTGTGCGGCCCGCTCGATCGGGTGGGTCCCATCATGCACCACAATTAGATTGTGCGCAAGTTAATTGTGGATAATCAAATTGTGCCGTTTCGGGTATTCTCGAGCGCATGAACGACCATCCCCAGCTCGCCCTCGACAACCAGCTGTGCTTCTCGCTGTACCGGGCGAGCCGCGCCGTGACCCGCGCCTACCAGCCGCTGCTGCAGAATCTCGGCCTGACCTACCCGCAGTACCTGACCATGCTCGTCCTCTGGGAGGACGACCGGCCCCACAGCCTGCAGGAGATCACGCAGAGGCTGGGCCTCGACAGCGGAACGCTCACGCCGGTGTGTCGCCGCCTCGAGCAGGCGGGACTCGTCACTCGGGATCGAGACCCCGTGGACGAGCGGAGGCTGCTCATCGCCCTGACGGACCGGGGCCGCGATCTCAGGCGGGAAGCGGCGGACATCCCGGGGCAGCTGGAACGCCTCTACCGCGTGCCCGGCCTCGATACGGCGGCCCTGAAACAGGCGCTCGACCTGTTGTCCGGGTCCCTGGACTAGTCGATCGGGTAACCCTCCACGGGGCCCTTGTCCGCCGGGATCCAGCCCAGCGCGGGGGCGACGTGCCCGGCGAAGGCCTCCAGGATGGAGACGTTGACCTCCACGCCCATCTGGTTGGGGACGGTGAGCATGAGGGTGTCGGCGGACATCACGGCGGCGTCGGCACGTAGCTGTTCGATGAGCTTGTCCGGCTCCGCGGCGTAGGTGCGGCCGAAGGTGACCGGCGCGCCCTCGCCGAGGGAGCCGATCTGGTCGCGGCCGGTGGCCTGCAGGCCGAAGAGTTCGCGGGAGCGGTCGTCCACGATGGGGAACACCGAGCGGGAAACGGAGACGCGCGGCGTCCAGTCGTGGCCGGCCTCCTTCCACTCCGCGCGGTAGCGGGCGATCTGCTCGGCCTGGATGTCGCCGAGGGAGGAGCCGTCGGCCTCGGAGACGAGCGTGGAGCTCATGAGGTTCACCCCGTCGCGGGCGGCCTGCTCGGCGGTGCCGTGCGAACCGGCGCCCCACCAGATGCGGCGGCGCAGCCCGGGGGCGTGGGGGAAGATCGGCAGCGGCGTGCCGGCCTGGTACATGCGCGGGTACTGCTCCTCGGCGGGGGCGGCGACGGCCACGCCGTAACCGTCGACGGCATGGAGGAAACGCTCGAATTTCTCGCGCGCCATGTCCGCGCCGTTGGGGGTCCCGGCGCTGTAGCCGAAGGACTCCCAGCCGCGCTGGGAGGGCTCCGGCGACCCCCGGGAGACGCCGAGGGCCACGCGGCCGTCGGAAAGCAGGTCGAGGGACGCCGCCTCCTCGGCGAGGTAGAGGGGGTTCTCGTAGCGCATGTCGATGACGCCGGTGCCCACCTCGATGTGCTTCGTTGACCCTGCGACGGCGCCGAGCAGCGGCATCGGGGAGGCGCCCTGCGGGGCGAAGTGGTGGACCCGGAAGTAGGCGCCGTTGACGCCGAGCTCGTCGGCGGCCCGGGCCAGTTCGAGGGCCTGCTTCAGGGTCTGGCCGGCGTCCGGGCCGGGCTGGTTGCCGATGGCGTAGTGGCCGAAACTGAGGAATCCGAATGCTTTCACGCTGCTGATACTACTTTCTGTTCGAGGTGGCGGGCGGCCCGCCGGCCCGCGAGACGGCCCGCGCGGGTGGCGCCGACGGTGGAGGCGGTCGATCCGTAGCCGACGAGCAGGATGCGGGCATCGCGCGCCGGGGTGACCTCGTCGGCCATGCGCACGCCGCCGCCGGGTTCGCGCAGCTTGAGCGGCGCGAGGTGGCGCAGCGACGGGCGGAATCCGGTGTTCCAGAAGATCACGTCCACCTCCAGCGCGGTCCCGGCGGGCAGCGGGTCCCAGGACGCCGGGACCTGCAGCTGCCTGCTTCTCGACGGCCCCAGCCCCTCCGTCCGCGTCCGGTCCGCGGCGCCGAACATGACCCCTCCTTCCGTGACCCGGTCGAACATGCCGCGGGAGACCAGGACGCCGTCCCGGACACCGTCGAGGTACTCGGACCACTGCGGGATACCGGTGGTGCGGACCACGGACGCCGCCGCCCGCCCGGCGTGGGTGCGCTCGCGCACCGCCCTCTCCACCGCGAGGCCCCAGCCGGCGTCGAACTCGCGCCCGGTGAAGTTCGGCGGGCGGCGGGTGGCCCAGACCGTCTCGGTGGCGGGGGCGAGCTCCAGAAGGAACTGAACGGCCGAGAGGCCGCCGCCGACGACCAGGGTGCGCAGGCCGGAGAAGTCCTCCTTCCGGCGGTAGTCCTTCGTGTGCAGCTGGCGGCCGCGGAAGTCGCCGATGCCCGGGACGTACGGGATGTACGGGTTGTCCCACGTGCCGGTGGCATTGAGCACGATGTCGGCCGTGAGTTCGTGGGCGCCGTCCCCGGCGCCGGCAGTGCCCGCGGTGATGCGGAGGGGGGAGGCCGGATCCGGGTCGACGGCTTCGACGCTGGACACGGGTGCGGGCCGGACGACCGCGAGGTGGAACTCGTCCTCGTAGCCGCCGTAGTAGTCGGCGACCAGGGCGGCCGCCGGTGCGGCCGGGTCGGGGTGGGGCATGGGGAGCCCCGGCAGATCGGCGATCCCGTGGGCCCTGCCCAGGGTGAGGGAGTCCCAGCGGTGGCGCCATGCGCCGCCGGGGCCGTCGTTGGCGTCGAGGACGAGGAAATCCCCGTCCGGGCCGGGCCGGAGCCCTCGCCGGTGGAGTTCGTGCGCCGCCGCCAGGCCTGCCTGGCCTGCGCCGATGACCACAGCCCGGTAGTGGCGGTTGAGCACGTCCGAGAACTTCATGGACTTAACCTTATCCCACATTGGTGATGGGTCAACAATATGGCCGACCGGGATGGTCCGGGCATGATCGGGCCTGCAGGATACAGTGAGGGCAGACACATAAAATCGTGCAACGCCCCGGTCTCACCCTGCCCGGGAGGCGTGCAGCACCGGAAGGAAGTGAATAGCGCCGTGGACTACACCCCCTACAGCCTGCTCGTGGACGTCGGATGGATCTCTCTGCTCATGGTTATCGGCAACCTTCTGAGGCGCAAGGTCGGCCTGTTCCAGCGGCTGCTCATGCCGGCCTCGATCACCGCCGGGCTGCTCGGCCTGCTGTTCGGGCCGCAGGTGCTGGGCTGGATCAACTTCTCCGACCAGATCGGCACCTACACCTCGATCCTCATCGCCTTCGTCTTCGCCTCCATGGCGTACTCGATGGACCTCACCCCCTCGGTGCGGACCGGCGCGAAGAACATGTGGTCCTACTCGACCGGCATGTTCATGGGCCAGTGGGGGCTGTTCATCCTCCTGGGCGTGTACCTCTTCCAGCCGGTGTTCGACACCGAGAACTGGTTCGGCATGATGCTGCCGGTCGGCTTCGTCGGCGGCTTCGGCACGGCTGCGGCCGTGGGCACCTCCCTGGAGGAGGCTGGTGCGGTGGCCGCCAGCTCGCTGGGCTTCATGGCTGCGACCGTGGGCACGCTCTCCGCCATCGTCGGCGGCCTCATCTTCACCAGCTGGGGGATCCGTACCGGCCGCACGTCCACCATGCCGAAGAAGCTGCCCTGGGACCTGCGCTCCGGCTACATCGACGACCTCAAGGCGCGGCCGTCGATCGGCAGGGCCACGACCAACCCCTCCGCGATTGAGCCGCTCGCCCTCCACCTGGGCTTCGTCATGCTGACCGTGCTCATCGCCTACCTGGTCAACGGTTTCATCAACGACATCTTCCCCAGCGTCTCCGTCCCGCTCTTCGCCATGTCCTTCGTCATCGGCCTGCTGGGCCGCATCCTGCTGGGGGTCCTGGGGAGGAAGGAGTTCCTGGACAAGGCGACCGTCGGTTCCATGTCCGGCGCGGCCACCGACTACCTCATCGCCTTCGGTGTCGCCTCCATCGTCCCGGCGGCCATCGCCGACTACTGGGTTCCCCTGGTCGTCCTGTTCGTCCTCGGCATCGCCTACTGCCTGTTCGTCTTCTTCGTGCTCTCGCCGGAGTTCTTCGGCGAGAAGTGGCTGGAGCGGGGCATCTTCTCCTGGGGCTGGTCCACCGCTGCCGTCGCCACCGGTATCGCCCTGCTCAAGATCGTCGACCCGAAGCTGAAGTCCGGCACCCTCAACGAGTACGGCGTCGCCTACGTCGGCTTCGCCCCCTTCGAGATCGGCATGACCATCCTCGCCCCCATCGCCGTCATCGTCGGCCTGACCGCCGGGCTCGGCTGGCTGGCGCTGCTCATCGCGCTGGCGGTGCTGCTGGTGCCCATCTTCCTCAAGCGGACGCCGGGCAGGCAGCGGAAGGCGGCCTCGGCGGCGGGCGCGCCGGCCGCCGCGGACGCCTGACAGTCGCGTCGCCCGCGGGGGCGGCGGCTCCCTCCCGGCGGGTCTAAACTTGAGCGTGCACGGCTCAAATATTTTTCCCTTGAGTGGAACAGACTCAACTCTTAAGGCGTTACTACTGTTAGTAGACGAATAAAAGAGAAAGGAAACGTGGTATGACCTCGTTCAATCCCACCACCAAGACCCAGGAGGCCCTGCAGTCCGCACTGCAGCAGGCATCCGCCAACGGCAACCCGGACATCCGTCCGGCACACCTGCTGGCCGCTATCCTCGACCAGCCGGACGGCATCGCCGCCCCCGTGCTCAAGGCCACCGGCGTCGACCCCGAGACCGTCGCCCGCGAGGCGCGCGCGCTCGTCGACGGCTACCCCAAGGCCGCCGGCGCCAACCTGGCCAACCCCAACTTCAACCGGGAGGCTCTCAACGCGCTGACCGCCGCCCAGGAATTGGCGGGCGAGCTCGGCGACGAGTACGTCTCCACCGAGGTCCTCATGGCGGGCATCGCCCGCGGCGAATCCGACGCGGCGAAGCTGCTCACCGGCCGCGGGGCCACCTACGACGCCATAAAGGGGGCCTTTCCGTCCGTGCGCGGCGCCTCCAAGGTGACCAGCCAGGACCCGGAGGGTCAGTTCCAGGCGCTGGAGAAGTACTCCACCGACCTCACCGCACGCGCCCGCGAAGGCAAGATCGACCCGGTGATCGGCCGCGACTCGGAGATCCGCCGCGTCGTGCAGGTGCTCAGCCGCCGCACCAAGAACAACCCGGTGCTCATCGGCGAGCCCGGCGTGGGCAAGACCGCGATCGTGGAAGGCCTGGCCCGGCGCATGGTGGCGGGGGACGTGCCCGAGTCGTTGAAGGGCAAGACCCTCATTTCGCTCGACCTGTCCTCCATGGTCGCCGGCGCGAAGTACCGCGGCGAGTTCGAGGAGCGTCTCAAGGCCGTCCTGGACGAGATCAAGGGCTCGGACGGGCAGATCGTCACCTTCATCGATGAGCTGCACACCATTGTCGGCGCCGGCGCCTCCGGCGAGTCCGCCATGGACGCCGGCAACATGATCAAGCCGATGCTGGCCCGCGGTGAGCTGCGTCTGGTCGGCGCCACCACCCTCGACGAGTACCGGAAGTACATCGAGAAGGACGCCGCCCTCGAGCGCCGTTTCCAGCAGGTCTACGTCGGCGAGCCGAGCGTGGAGGATGCGGTGGGTATCCTGCGCGGCCTGAAGGAGCGTTACGAGGTCCACCACGGTGTTCGCATCCAGGACTCCGCCCTCGTCGCCGCCGCGACCCTGTCGGACCGGTACATCACCAACCGATTCCTCCCGGACAAGGCCATCGACCTGGTCGACGAGGCGGCCAGCCGGCTACGCATGGAGATCGACTCCTCCCCGCAGGAGATCGACGAGCTCGAGCGCATCGTCCGGCGCCTCGAGATCGAGGAGGTCGCCCTGGCCAAGGAGACCGACGACGCCTCCCGGGACCGCCTGGAGAAGTTGCGCTCCGAGCTCGCCGACGAGCGCGAGAAGCTCGGCGAACTCACGGCCCGCTGGCTGAACGAGAAGGGCTCCATCGACAAGGTCCGGGGCGCCAAGGAGGAGCTGGAGCAGCTGCGCCAGGAATCCGAGATCGCCGAACGCGAGGGCGACTACGGCAGGGTCGCCGAGCTGCGCTACGGCCGCATCCCCGAGCTGGAGAAGGAGGTCGAGGAGGCTGAGCGGGAGGTCGCCGACGGCGCGAACAACGCCATGCTCAGCGAGGAGGTCACCCCCGACACCATCGCCGAGGTGGTTTCCGCGTGGACCGGCATCCCCGCCGGAAAGATGCTGCAGGGCGAGACCGAGAAGCTGCTGGCCATGGAGTCCTTCCTGGGCCGGCGTGTCGTCGGCCAGGCGGAGGCCGTGCAGGCCGTCTCCGACGCGACCCGCCGGGCCCGCGCCGGCGTCGCCGACCCCAACCGCCCGACCGGTTCCTTCCTCTTCCTCGGCCCCACCGGCGTGGGCAAGACCGAGCTGGCGAAGTCGTTGGCGGAGTTCCTCTTCGACGACGAGCGCGCCATGGTGCGCATCGACATGTCCGAGTACGGCGAGAAGCACTCCGTCGCCCGTCTCGTCGGCGCCCCTCCGGGCTACGTCGGCTACGACGCCGGCGGCCAGCTCACGGAGGCCGTCCGTCGCCGGCCGTACACGGTCGTGCTCTTCGACGAGGTGGAGAAGGCACACCCGGACGTCTTCGACGTGCTGCTGCAGGTCCTCGATGAGGGCCGGCTCACCGACGGCCAGGGCCGCACGGTGGACTTCCGCAACACCATCCTCATCCTCACCTCGAACCTGGGTGCCGGCGGCGCCCGGGAGCAGATGATGGAGGCCGTGAAGCGGACGTTCAAGCCGGAGTTCATCAACCGCCTCGACGACGTGGTGATCTTCGACCCGCTCTCCCGGGAGCAGCTCACCCACATCGTGGACATCCAGATCGGCCAGCTGGCAGCCCGGCTCTCGGGCCGCCGGCTGAGCCTGGACGTCGCCGATGACGCGAAGGCGTGGCTCGCGGACCGGGGTTATGACCCGGCCTACGGCGCCCGCCCGCTGCGCCGCCTCATTCAGCAGGCGATCGGCGACCGGTTGGCCAAGGAACTGCTCTCCGGCGACATCCGCGACGGCGACACGGTCCACGTGGACCTCGCCGACGGCGGAGAATCCCTGGAGGTGAGCCGCGCCTGAGGTGCACCGGCGATCCCGGCCCCGTGCGACCGCTGGTCGCACGGGTCCGGTTTTCATTAGCATGAGGGCATGAACGACAACTCCCGGACCGTGGTCGCGTTGATCCTGGCGGGCGGGGCCGGCAGCCGACTGTCCCCGCTCACCGATGCCCGCCCCAAGCCCGCCGTCCCTCTCGCGGGTACCTACCGGCTCATTGACGTCGCCCTGTCCAACCTGGTGCACTCGGGCCTGCGGGACGTGTGGATCGTCGAGCAGTACCGCCCTGGACTGCTCAACCGGCACCTGGCTGGCGGTCGGCCGTGGGACCTGGACGGCACGCGCCGCGGGCTGCGGATCATCCCGCCGGAAGAGCGGGACGACGACGACCGGGACGGATTCTCCGAAGGCAACGGCCACGCCCTCTACCAGCAGCTCGACGCCCTGACCGAGTTCGGGGCGGAAACGGTCGTGGTGCTCAGTGCGGACCATCTCTACCAGCTGGACCTGCGGCCGGTCCTCGCCCAGCACCATGAACGCGGGAGCGACCTGACCGTCGTCACCACCGAGGTGGCGGAGGACCCCTCCCGGTACGGGGTGGTCAGCGCGGACGGGGAGGGGGCGGTCACCTCCTACGACTACAAACCCGCGGACCCGGTCGGCAACATCGTCGCCACCGAGGTCTTCGTCTACCGGGTGGCCGCACTCAAACGGGCCATCGGTGAGCTGCTCGCGCAGAAAACCGGGGCCGACGGCACCGACCTGGGGGACTACGGCGAGACCATCGTCCCGCACCTGGTCGAGCACGCCCGGGTCCATGAGTACCGGATGACCGGCTACTGGCGGGACCTGGGCACCATCGACGCCTATTTCCAGGCACACATGGAACTCATCGACGGTTCCGGCATCCAGCTCAACCGCCCGGACTGGCCGCTGCTGAGCAACTTCCAGGTGAGTTCACCGGCCCGCATCGACGCCGGCGCCGCCGTCGCCGCCAGCCTCATCTGCCCCGGCGCGCGCATCCGGGGAACGGTCGAGCACAGCCTCATCGGTCCCGGCGTGACGGTGGAGAAGGGCGCGACGGTGTCCCGCTGCGTGCTCATCGGGGACGTCCTGGTGCCCGCGGGGGCGAGGCTGGAATCGGTCATCGCCGACCACGGGGTGACCATCCCCGCCGGGCGCACCGGGGAAACGAAACCGGGGCCGGGCAACATCACGGTCCTCGTCGAGGGCGGCTCGACCGACCGGGGCGACGCCCTCACCCCGTAGGGTGCGGTCCATCATGGTCACTCTCATTGCGCCGGTGGCGCTCCCGGGCGTCGATTCCGAGGAACTCGCCGCCGACCCCCTCGGCGGCGGTCATTTCGTCCTCTGTTCGATCCCGGTCGTCGCGGAGGGCCTGGCACTCGGCGACATCGTCTCCTGCGTCACCCTGGACGGGCGGCCCAACGTCGACCGCGTCGTCGTGGCCGGCGGGAACACCACGGTGCGCGTGCTTGTCGACGCCCCCTTCGCCGCCGCGCTCCGCCAGCGGCTGGAGGACCTCGGGTGCCGGGTGGAACAGCCGCTGCCGGGCCTGCTGGTGCTCAGCGTCGGGCCAGATGCACCGGGGGAGGGGATCCGGGCGCACCTCGCCGACCTCGCGGATCAGGGGGTCGTGCAGATCGCGGCGGAGTGAGCCGGGGTCCCTGCGACGGGGGTTTCCCGCCGGTAGTGTGGGCGATGTCATCCATCCCGCTGTATCGGAAGGAACCTGCATGTCGCTCACCATCGCCACCACCCTCCACACCGATTTCGAGGACGCCGTCCAGCGCACCCGCGACGCGCTCGCCGAGGTGGGTTTCGGTGTCCTCACCGAGATCGACATGACCGCCACCCTGAAGAAGAAGCTCGACGCCGACATCGAGGACTACCTCATCCTCGGCGCCTGCAACCCGGGCTTCGCCCACCGGGCGCTGCAGGTCGAACGCCAGGTGGGGGCGCTCCTGCCCTGCAACGTCACCGTCCGCCGCAACCCGGAGAACGCCGAGGAGATCTTCGTCGAGGCCGTCGATCCCCGCACGCTCATGGCCGCCGCCGGGAACGAGGAGCTGACCGCCGCCGCCGAAGAGGTCTCCGACCTGCTGGCCAAGGCTGTCAACAGCCTCAACTGACGGGGGTGTCCGCCTGCCCCGCCACATCCTGGCTGGTGGAGGCGTAATACTCCGACAGCCGGTGGTACGGGCGGGAGAAGAATGCGAGCGCGACGACCGCCACCATCACTGCGCTGGAGGCCAGGAACATCAGCGCCATGCCCCGTGTCCCGCCCTCACCCAGAAGCCGGCCGAACGCATCACGGCCGGCGGGTGAGTCCATCCACGGGATCACGTAGGACTGCGCCACCACGGCCACGGTGATCGCCGAGACGGGGTTGGCGACCATCTCGATGGCGATCGCCAGTCCGAACACCCGCCCCTGCCGACGGAAGGGGACGACGCGTTGGAGAATCGTCTGCTCGGCGGCCTCCGCGGCGGGAATGAGGGCCATGAAGGCGAGCATGCCGAGGGCGAAGAGCCACCACCACTCCCGCAGCGCGAAGACCGTGCCGATCGCCGCCACGGCCAGGTTGACCAACAGCAGGGTGCGGACCGGGTTGCCGCCGAGGCCCACCTTCGACACCAGCGCACCGCCGAGGATGAACGCGACCGACGTCACGCCGAGGACGATCCCCCACAGCTGCGGGCCGTACATCTCCAACCCGTAGGGGTCCATGAGTGCGGTGTACACCCCGCCCATGAGGTTGTTGAAGGACGAGAACAGGATCAGCGCCAGCAGCCCCGGCACCACCCGGATCACCGCCCACGAGCCGCGCAGGTCGATGCCGGCAGTGGTCACGTCAGCTGCGCCGTCCGCAGTTCCCGAGGTCACGATCTGGGTCTCCGTTATCCGGATGGGCGCCAGGTGCACCAGCGCGAGCACAGTCAGCCCCAGTGCGATCCACAGGGAGATCTCCATGCCGAGGTAGCCGATCGACAGGCCGGAGATCACCGAGGTGAGGAAGAACGCGATGCCCTGCACCATCCCGACCAGACCGTTGGCCTTGTCGCGCCCGGCTTCGGGGACCATCAGCGTCACGGTCGTGGACAGTGCCACGTTGCGCATCTGCTCGACCACAGCGCCGACGAGGACGAGGGCGGCGAAGGCGAGGATGGCGGGGTCGTCGGCACGCACCTGCGCCGGGTCGACCCACAGGACCCACACGAGGGCGGCGAGGCCGAACGCCACCAGCGTGGCGGCGGCCGCGATCACCATCACCGTCTTCTTCCGGTGGTGGTCGACAACGGAACCGAAGAAGATCGACCCGACCGCGATCAGGGCCATGTAGAGGCCGTTGACCAGGCCGGTCAGGCCGACGTTGCGCGTCTCCAGGTAGACCCAGAAGGCCAGGCAGAACCAGAGGTAGCTCGTGGTGATGTTCGCGAGCATGGTGTTCACCAGAACGTGGTGGAAAGGCCTCACAGGGACAGGGTATGCCCGGCGCTGCCGCGGTGGAAAGGGGCCGCCTCCTGTTTCGCGGCCGTTGCGCCGGAGGGGGCGTCCCGCCGGATGCTGCGTCCAGCCCGAACCGCCTCTAAACTGCGGGGATGAGCCCATTCGTGAGCGCACAGTCCCTCCGCGACGACATCTACCATGGCCACCGGCAGACGGTGCTCGGTGCTTTCTGGGAGCCGAGGGAAGGCGCGGGCCTCCACCGTTTCGAATCCGAGCACGTGCCCACCGCACTATTCTGCGATCCCGCGTACGCGCTGGCCGGCGTCCCCAGTTCGGAGGACGGCCGCAACCCCCTTCCCGAACCCCACCACCTGCAGGACTGGTTCCGGCGCTGGGGTCTGTCGGACGGGGGCAGGGTGGTCGTCTACGACGAGGGGCGCGGCCTCATGGCGGCCCGCACCTGGTGGATCCTGAGTTGGGCGGGCCTGACCAACGTGCAGCTGCTCGACGGCGGACTCCGGGCCTGGGACCGCCTCAACTTCCCCATCGTGGGCGGGCCGGGCAACTTCGCCACCGCCAACGGCGCCGAGGTCCGCGCAGGGATGCTACCCGTGGCGGACATCGACGACGTGCGGGAGCATCTCGCCGAGGGGGGAGTGCTCGTCGACGCCCGGGATTCCCGCCGTTTTCAAGGCCTCCGCGAGATCCTGGACCTCAAGGCCGGCCACATCCCCGGCGCCGTCAACATCCCGGCAGCCGACTTGTACGACGAGGACCGGTTGGTGCGCAGCCCCGAGGAGATCCGGGACCGTTTCGCCCGGGAAGGGATCACCTCCGGCGGAGGGGTGATCGTGTACTCCGGTTCCGGCAACCATTCGGCCCTGCTGCTCGCCGCGATGGAGCATGCCGGAATGGGCATCGCCCGCCATTACGTCTGCGGGTGGTCCCAGTGGTCGGCCGACACGGCCAACCCGGTGGAGCGCGGCTTCTAGAGCGCACCGCCATTGCGCACTATTGTCGAGGGTGATGTCCACCATTGCCTTTGCTCTCGCCGCGTTCGCCGCCGGTGCGGCGGCCCTGTTGTGGCGTTTCGACGCCCGGCAGAGGCCCCGGCCGGAGCGGGAGCCGGTTGCCGAACGGGAGCCGGAGGCGGAGGTGGAGCTGCAGCCGCCGCCGCAGCCACCGGAGGAGCAGCCGGCCTCGGCTCCGGCCCCGGAGCGCCGCCACGGTCTCACCCTGCCCCTCGCCCTGCGCCGGGAGCGCCGCGCCTGGGCGGAGGAGAAGGGTTTCGAATTCTCCCGCTCCGACGACTGGCTCAACGACGAATGGTCGCGGGGCGCCGCGGCCGGCGGGGCGGCGGCGAAGGACATTGTCAGCGGCCAGGCCTACGGGCACGAGATGCTGCTCATGGACCTGGGCGGGGTCAACGTGATGGCGGTGCGCCGGGGGGCGGCGTCGGACGTCGTCATCGATGCGCGCCGGATCTCGGCCCCGGAGGAGGAGTCCTCCGCCGATCTCATCGAAGCTCTCACGCTGGGCGAGTTCCGTGTGCTGGCCACGGACACGGGTGTTGCTCAGCGGCTGGTCGACGAACGGGTGACCACCGCCTTCGAGGTGATGCCGGAGGTCGTCACCGCCGTGTGGATGGAATCGGACTGGGTGCTGGCGCAGACGGCGCGCGGCTCGCACTCGGCCGACTGGGAGGCGATGCTCGCCCCGCTCAGCCTGCTCGCGGACGCCGCCCGCGCCCTCCCTCCGAGAGGTGTGGCGGCGCAGGTGCTGCAGCTGGACGATCTTGATCCCACCCGGCAGATGCCGGAGCCGCCGCAGCCCGGGTTCGGGGTGCTGGAGCTGGTCGGGGACGGGCCGGAGCTGGGGGATCGTCCGTTGGTCCAGCGCCCGGAGGAGCCGCTCGACATGCCGAGCCGCCGGCAGCCTGTGGCCCGCGGCGTGGTGGAGCCCCGCGGGGTGGGCGCCGACGAGGTGGCGCCGATCGCGGACGGTTCGCACGTCGATCATCCCCGGGGTGTGCAGATGCCGCGGGACCTGCGGCGCGGATCCTCGATCTTCGACGACGAGCCCGGGGCCTGATCGACCCGTCGGGTGGACGCGGAATCTATGCTGGGACTGTCAAGACATCCCCGGCAGGAGAAGGACATCAGCCATGACGAACCCCACCGTCGACCAGGAGAAGCTCGCCGAGTTGGCAGAGCTGGTCAAGGAACTCGCCGTCGTCCACGGCCAGGTGACCCTGTCCTCAGGCAGGGAAGCCGACTACTACGTCGATCTGCGGCGGGCCACCCTGCACAACCGGGCTTCCAAGCTCATCGGCGAGCTCCTCCGGGAATTGACCGCGGACTGGGACTTCGTCTCCGTCGGTGGTCTCACCCTGGGTGCTGATCCGGTGGCCACCGCCGTCATGCACGCCGACGGCCGCCCGATCGACGCCTTCGTGGTGCGCAAGGAGGCCAAGAAACACGGCATGCAGCGCCGCGTGGAGGGTCCGGACGTCGTCGGGAAGAAGGTCCTCGTCGTCGAGGACACCACCACCACCGGCAACTCTCCGTTGACCGCCGTGGCCGCTCTGCGCGAGCTGGGCGCCGAGGTCATCGGGGTGGCCACCGTCGTCGACCGGGCGACCGGCGCGGACGAGGTCATCCGCGCCGAAGGCCTGGAGTACCGGTCCCTGCTGGGGCTGGATGACCTTGGACTCGTCTAAGGGGCCGACGGAATGGGGCGAGGGGCGGCACGGGGTCGGTCCCTGGGAAGGCGCCTGGCCCGCTGACGGGCGCTACGACCCCGACCTGCTCGAGCACGGCGACCGCCGCAACGTGGTGGACGCGTACCGCTACTGGACGCGCGAGGCGATCTTGGCGGACGTCGACAAGCGCCGGCACCCACTGCACGTGGCGATCGAGAACTTCGAGAATGACGCGAACATCGGCACCGTGGTGCGGACCGCGAACGCCTTCGCGGCGGACACGGTGCACATCGTCGGCCGGCGGCGGTGGAACCGGCGGGGCGCGATGGTCACCGACCGGTACCAGCACCTCATGCACCACCCGGACGTCCATTCGCTGCTGGTGTGGGCGATCCGGAACGATCTGACGGTGGTGGCCATCGACAACACCCCGGGTTCTGTTCCGCTCGAGACCGCCCAGCTGCCGCGCGAGTGCCTCCTGCTCTTCGGGCAGGAGGGGCCGGGCATCACCCCGGAGGCTGCGGAGAGTGCGCTGATGACCTGCTCGATCGCCCAGTTCGGTTCGACCAGGTCGATCAACGCCGGTGTGGCTGCCGGCATCGCGATGCACACGTGGATCCGCCAACACGGAGATCTCCGCCACGCCTGGTGACGCCGTGAAGAGCAAATCGTTATCCTGGTGTGACATAAAAGATGTTACACCTTGACCCTCGGGAGCGACGGAAGAAACGTGCAGGAAACCTGGGCCCATCGGGCGGATCTGGCCGAATCCGCCATCAATGAGCGCCACGCCAGGCGGCTGTGGGGTCTGCCCCGCACGAACCTCGCCGTGGTGAGTTGGCCCCCCACCACCAAGGAAGTCCTCTTCCATCACTGGCACTACTGGTGGCAGGCCCACTATCTCGACTGCCTCGTCGACGCCGGCGAGCGGCGCCCCACCCGGGCGCGCCGGAGCACGATCCGCAACACCGTCAACGGCATCCGTCTGCGCAACCTCGGCCCCCTGACCGCCAACCGGTACTACGACGACAAGGCCTGGCTGGCGCTGGCGATGCGCCGCGCCGGGGCACTGTCCCAGGTCCCCATGCCGGCCCAGGTCACTCGGCTGGAGGACAACCTCGTCGACGGCATCGACTCCCTCACCGGCGTCCTGCCCTGGCGGACCGGGGAGACGTTCTACAACGTGCCCTCCAACGGCCCGGCCGCCATCATGATGGCGCGCACAGGCCGGCTCGGGCAGGCCCGCACCATCGTGGAGTGGATCCACGACAACCTCGTCGACGACCACGGGCTGATCATGGATGGCATCCGGATGCGCATGCACGGCCCCGAGCTGGTCAAGGACCTGCACCCCTACTGCCAGGGCGTGACCCTCGGCGCGAACCTGGAGATCGCCCTGGCGCTGCGCACGCAGGCCGGCTTCGAGCATGCCGATGAGATTGACGGTGTGGCGGACGCGGAGGCCGTCGACGTGGCGATGCCCTACATCACCCGCATCCGTTCCCTGGTCCAGGCCGTGGCGACCCGCATGGCCACTCCGGCCGGCGTCATCGACTGGCAGACCGGCGACGGCGACGGCGGGCTGTTCAAGGGCATACTCGTCCGGTACCTCGCCGATGTCGCTGTGCGCCTGCCCTCCGACAGCCCCGCCAACCGGGCCGCGAAGAGGATCGCCTCCCGTCTCGTCCTCGCTTCCGCGGAATCGGTCTGGAACCGCCGCCTCGAGGTCGACGGTCTGCCGGTCTTCGCCACCGACTGGACCGCCGATGCCCGACTGCCGCACAACTACGGGCTCGCACCCTCGACACTGCCCGAGGCTCTCGGCGTCCTGCGTATCGACGAGCGCGACCTCTCCGTCCAGCTCTCCGGCTGGATGCTGCTCGAGGCGGCCGCCCGCGTGGTGGCCGACCGGGACCGCTCCCGGAGCATGTAGGGCGGCCCCGGTCGCCGCTTGATCACTCTCCGGGCAGTGGATTGTCGTGGGAGTGTGTGCCACCCAGGTGGTGCAGGAGCTCGTGGATCCGGGGGTCCGTGAGGCTGTAGTGAACCACCCGGCCGACCTTGTGCGGCTGGACCGTCGCAGGACCCGTAGATTCCTGCGTCCTCGGCACTGGCCGCATCATCTCGCGCCGTATCTTCGGAGCGGCCCCTCATTTCGGCGGAAGATGGGGCGGGTGGCCGGGCAATTCCGGCGGTCCAGCCTCCGGGCGTGCAGGTCGAAGGACCCCGGGGCCCCGGGGCGCCCAAGAGGGGGTATGTTCCCCGGCGGGGCAGGGAAATTGCGGGCATACTGGGATCCAGTGCCGGGCTGCTGGCCCGTACGCGTGTCAGTTACGTCGACTGTGATTACACAGTATCTATCTGGAGGATAACTCTATGCCTATTGCAACTCCCGAGGTCTACAACGAGATGCTCGATCGAGCCAAGGAGGGCGGCTACGCCTTCCCGGCGATCAACTGCACTTCTTCGGAGACCATCAACGCTGCTCTGAAGGGCTTCGCAGAGGCGGAGTCCGACGGCATCATCCAGTTCTCCACCGGCGGCGCCGAGTTCGGTTCCGGTCTGGGAGTGAAGAACAAGGTCGCCGGCGCAGTCGCTCTCGCCTCCTTCGCGCACGAGGCCGCGAAGCACTACGGCATCAACGTCGCGCTGCACACGGACCACTGCCAGAAGGAGGTGCTCGACGAGTACGTCCGCCCCCTGCTGGCCATCTCCCAGGAGCGCGTCGACGCCGGCCAGCTGCCGCTCTTCCAGTCCCACATGTGGGACGGCTCCGCTGTGCCGATCGACGAGAACCTCGAGATCGCGCAGGAGCTGCTGGAGAAGTCCCGCAACGCCAACATCATCCTCGAGATCGAGATCGGTGTCGTCGGCGGCGAGGAGGACGGTGTCGAGGCCAAGGCCGGCGCCAACCTCTACACCACCGCGGAGGACTTCGAGAAGACCATCGACGCCATCGGCACCGGCGAGAACGGCCGCTACCTGCTGGCCGCCACCTTCGGCAACGTGCACGGCGTGTACAAGCCGGGCAACGTCAAGCTGCGCCCGGAGGTCCTGCTCGAGGGCCAGCAGGTCGCGCGCAAGAAGCTGGGCCTGTCTGACGACGCGCTGCCCTTCGACTTCGTCTTCCACGGCGGCTCCGGCTCCGAGAAGGAGAAGATCGAGGAGTCCCTGCGTTACGGCGTCATCAAGATGAACGTGGACACCGACACCCAGTACGCTTTCACGCGCCCGATCGTCGGTCACATGTTCGAGAACTACAGCGGCGTGCTCAAGATTGACGGTGAGGTGGGCAACAAGAAGGCCTACGACCCGCGCTCCTACCTGAAGAAGGCGGAGCAGGGCATGGCCGCCCGCGTCCTCGAGGCCTGCCAGGACCTCCACTCCGTGGGCAAGACCGTCAAGTAGTCGCCCGCAACTCCCGGATGTCCCGCCCTGTGCGGGGCTTCCGTTTTTTTCACTAGGGTCTAGGTCATGGCGAAACTGAGAATCAGCACCCTCGAACGCCTCCGCCAGGTGGAGGGTTCCCTGGAGTCCCGGGTCAACCGGGTGCGGAAGCGGACTTTCGCGATCGTCCAGGTCGCCGTGGCCGCCGGTCTCGCCTTCTGGGTGGCGCGCTACTTCTTCGACCATCCGGCCCCGTTCTTCGCGCCGATCACCGTGGTCATCATCCTGGGGTTGACAGGCGGCGACCGCATTCGCCGCGCCCTGGAACTCTCGCTGGGGGTCACTGTGGGGGTGGGGCTGGGTGACCTGCTGGTGCACTACCTGCCGGGCGGGATGTGGCAGATCCCGCTCATCGTGGGCATCTCACTGCTCGTCGCGTCTTTCCTGTCTAAATCCCCGCTGGTGAGCAACCAGGTGGCAATCGGCTCGATCCTCATCGCCACCATCCTTCCTCCGGGCACCGAGGGGGGCGGGCCCGACCGGATGATCGACGCATTCATCGGCTCCGTCATCGGCCTGGCCACCATCGCACTGTTGCCGTCCTCGCCGCTGACCTCCGGCCGGCAGGAGGTCTCGAAACTCCTCGGCATCGTCTCGTCCGTGCTGGACGACGTCGCCGTGGCCCTCGACGCCCACGGCACCCGCGACGCCCATGAACTGGACCAGGCGCTCGACGCCGTCCACAACTCGCAGCCGGACATCGACAACATGGTGTCCGCGGCCAAGGTCGGACGGGAAGTGTCGAACATCTCGCCGCTGATGTGGGGCTCACGCCGCCGGGTCCGCTCCCTGGAACGGCTCATTCCCCCCGTCGAGAACGCCATGCGCAACACCCGGGTCATCGCCCGCCGCGCCATGGTCCTGTCCCAGGACGGGGATTCAGTCTCCACCCGCCTGATCAACATCGTGGACGAGCTGGCCGACATCGCCGCATCGCTCTCCGACGTTTTCGACGCCCGCACCGAAGCCAACGAGGCGCAGGACATCCCGGAACTGGTCCGCCGTCTCCAGATCATCGGGGCCCGTTCGGACATGGGCGTGATCAGCGACGACGGCGTCCTGTCCGAATACGTCATCCTCGCGCAGGCTCGGTCCATCACAGCGGATCTTCTCGAAGTCTGCGGCTGGTCCCGCGAATCGGCGTTGGCCGCCCTCGCGCCCACCTCCGAGACGCCCGCCTACCCGCCGGAGGTGTGGCCGGGCGTCCTGGAGGAGGACTGACCGGTGATTCCCGGCGCCCCCTAGTACTCGGAGCGCGGGTAGTTCCGGTCGCCCTCGGCCAGTGGGCGGCCGTCGGCGTCGACGGGTCCGTCCTGGCCGAGGTTGGCCCGCTGGTCGTGGACCTGGCCCTCCGCGGCGTCGCCACCCTCCCGGAGATCCCGGTCGAATTCGCGGGGTTCGTCGCTCATGCCGTGGGCGCTGGTGCCGCGCATCGCGCGGTCCTCCGGGGTCTGGTCGAGGCCGAGTTCATGGTCTGACTCAGCCCGCTGCCGGTCGGAGGATGCACCGGGCAGGGGCGCCTCTCGTACGGGGTCCTGGTACAGCCCGCCCTCCCTGCGGTCGTCCTCGAGGTGTCCGGCCGGCTGGTCGGGTCCCGGGCGCTCGTAGCTGTGGACGTCGGTGACCTGCTCGAGGCCGAAGTGGCGGTAGATGGTGGCATGGTCCTCTTCGGAGAGGTGCTCATCATGTTTGATGTCCGGCGCGTCCTTGATGAGGTCCTTGGTGAATGCGAGGTGGAGCTCCCCTCCCCGGAGGGTGTGGCCGCGCAGGGGGACGATGCTGGACTGCAGCCCGAAGAGCCCGTGCCCCACCTCGGCGAAATCGGGCTGGCCGGTGGTGTCGTTGATGTAGACCTCCTTGACGCTGCCGAGCTTGTCGCCGTTGCTGTCGTAGGCGGTGGCCTCGGTGAGGTCGTGGATGTTGTGGAGGGTCATGATGTGCGGTCCTTTCTTGGTTGGGTGGTGATGTCCGACTGTAGGGAGGTCCGGCGGGGTCTTAATATCTCCGGCAGGTTCATGACAATCCCGCCGTGGACTGGATCACATCCGGGCGGTCCGGAGGATTGCGCAGGGCTGATGCTTGTCGACGCCCCCTCCTCGACGGGCGTGCGGCGCCGTCGCCGGCGCCACTCGGCCACCCCGGGCAGGGAATGTGACCTTGAACACATTGTAGCCGGGTAGCGTGGAGGGTGTCTTGTCAGGCGGTCTCGCCCCTCTCGGGCGGTGTGGCGTCGGCGTTGCCCAGGCCGCGCCGGTACTCGCGGGGTTCGTCGCTCATGCCGTGGGCGCTGGTGCCGCGCATCGCGCGGTCCTCCGGAGTGCGGTCGAGGCCGAGCTCGTGGTCGGAGGTGGCGCGCAGGCGGTCGGCCGAGCCGCCGTGGAGGGGGCCGTCGCCGAAGCCCCGGGCTGTGTGGCCGTCGTCGAACTGTCCTGTCGAGTAGTCGAGGGGTTCGTCCGTGTAGGTGTGCACGTCGTCCACGAAGTCCAGGCCGTAATAGTCGCAGATCTCGTCGTGCTCGCCCCTGCGCTTGGGCAGGTGCTCCTCCTTGGTGATGTGGGGGGCGTCCTTGATCAGATCCTTGCTGAAGGCGAGGGTGAGGGTCTTGTCCTCCAGGGTGTGCCCCCGGAGGGGGACGATGCTGGAGCGGAGTCCGAAGAGTCCGTGGCTGACCTCGATGTAGTCGGGCTCACCCGTCTGGTTGTTGATGTAGATTTCTTTGACGTGGCCGAGCTTGTGTCCGTCCCGGTCGTAGGCGGTGGCGTGGCCGAGTTGCCTGATGCTTCGGTGGCTCATGGTGGGGGGTCCTTTCGCGGGGTTCTTAATCCCGACAGTAGGCACCCCGCCGCACCCCCGCGACGGTTTCGGGGGGAGGTCCGGAAGATCTTGTTTCTGGCCTTCTAGCTGGTATAATGCAGGGGATTTTGTCGCATCCGGACCAAATGTGCTGCTCGGGGCAGCTGCCGGGCATTAGCGTCAGGGGCATTCGGTGTGATATGGGTCCTATTCCCTACCTAATCTAAAAGGTGATTTAAATCACACTATGGGCGGACGACCTGCAGATCTCGCAGATGCCGGTAGAAAGTCACCCGCTCCAGGGGTCGTTTGTGGCGCACGCCGTCAATAGCTACGGCCAGGGAAGGTCCGCCCGCCTGGACGGCGCGGCCCGTCGCCAGGGAATCTGCGTCCAGCGGGGAGGATCCCGACAGTCTGCGGGCGATCTTCTCCCGCCAGGTCAACGACACCGTTTCCGGCTCGGTGGCCCGCACTGCGGCGATGCCCGGGGCATCCACCATGGGTACGAGGCGTGCGCCGAAGACGCCGTCGAAACGGACGCCGTCGCGTGCCTCGTGCCGGACAAGAACATGGTCGTCGACGATGATCTCGCCGGTGAACTCGCCGTCGTCCCAGGCGCGGATCGTGGCGGAGCCGGCGAGGGCGATGCCCAGGTCGGAGCGGATGAGTGGAGCGGGGCGGACCGTGCCGTTCAGCGCCACCTGCCAGGCATCCGCGCCGGTGAGGCCCCAGCTCCGGGCGGCCGCGGACTCGCCGACGGGGACGAAGCCGACCTCCGCCCACAGGTAGTCTCCGCGCATCATCCTGGTCAGGACCGCCGACAGTGCCGCATCTCCGCCGACCACGACCGTGCGCAGCGCCTCCGGAAGGTGCTCGGCCTGGGGTGCCGGGCCCGGCGTCGCCAGGTGGGGGACATCCGGCTGGGCGGAGATCTCGTCCAGGGTAGGAGTCGGATCCTCGGGGAGGAGGTTGGCGGCGGCGTCGTCGAGAAGCTTCAGGTTCCGGCGGCCGGGGACGGCGGGCAGATCGAGGACGGTGCCGGGGAGATCGTCCGGAAGGGGCGCGTCGCCGCAACGCAGGATGAGCACTCGCATGGGGTTTGATACTACAAGGGAGGCCCGAGGGGGTAGAATGATAAGCCGTCCGTGGCTGCAACCAGTCACGCGTTCCCGAAACTTGAGCGGAAGTGACCCAATAATGGCTGCAATCGTGATCGTCGGTGCCCAGTGGGGCGATGAGGGCAAGGGCAAGGCCACCGACATCCTGGGCGGCGAAGTCGACTACGTGGTCAAGCCTAACGGCGGCAACAACGCCGGCCACACCGTCGTCGTCGGCGGCGAGAAGTACGAACTCAAGCTGCTGCCCGCGGGAGTGCTCTCAGAGAACGCCGTCCCGATCCTGGGCAACGGCGTCGTCATCAACCTCGAGGCGCTCTTCGAGGAGATCGACGGACTGGAAGCCCGCGGCGCGGATGCGTCCCGCCTCCGCATCTCCGCCAACGCCCACCTGGTCGCCCCATACCACCAGGTGATGGACCGGGTGCAGGAGCGTTTCCTGGGCAAGCGCGCCAT
Source organism: Corynebacterium marinum DSM 44953 (assembly GCF_000835165.1). Lineage (NCBI taxonomy): Bacteria > Bacillati > Actinomycetota > Actinomycetes > Mycobacteriales > Corynebacteriaceae > Corynebacterium > Corynebacterium marinum. The sequence goes on along the minus strand of NZ_CP007790.1, from coordinate 2,332,689 downwards.
CGGCACCACCGGCCGCGGGATCGGCCCCGCCTACGCGGACAAGGTCTCGCGCATCGGCATCCGCGTGCAGGACATCTTCGACGAGTCGATCCTGCGGCAGAAGGTCACCTCCGCTCTCGACATCAAGAACCAGGTCCTGGTGAAGATGTACAACCGCAAGGCGATCGACCCGGAGGAGATCGTCACGTACTTCCTGTCCTACGCGGACCGCCTGCGCCCGATGGTCGTCGACGCGGAGTACATGCTCAACAAAGCCCTCGACGAGGGCAAGCGCGTCCTCATGGAGGGCGGTCAGGCCACGATGCTCGACGTCGACCACGGTACCTACCCGTTCGTCACCTCCTCCAACCCGACCGCCGGCGGCGCCAGCGTGGGTGCGGGCATCGGTCCGACCCGCATCACCACCAGCCTGGGCATCATCAAGGCGTACACCACCCGCGTCGGCGCCGGCCCGTTCCCGACGGAGCTTTTCGACAAGTGGGGTGAGTACCTGCAGACCGTCGGCGGCGAAATCGGCGTGAATACCGGCCGCAAGCGTCGCTGCGGCTGGTACGACTCGGTGATCGCCCGCTACGCCTCCCGCGTCAACGGTTTCACCGACTACTTCCTGACCAAGCTGGACGTGCTCACCGGCATCGGCGAGATCCCGATCTGCGTGGCCTACGACGTCGACGGGGAGCGTTTCGACGAGATGCCGCTCACCCAGTCCCAGTTCCACCACGCGGAGCCGATCTTCGAGACCATGCCCGCCTGGGACGAGGACATCACCGGCTGCACCACCTTCGAGGAGCTGCCGCAGAAGGCCCAGGACTACGTCCTGCGCCTGGAGGCGCTCTCCGGCTGCCGCATCTCCTACATCGGCGTCGGCCCCGGCCGCGACCAGACGATCGTGCGCCACGACGTCCTGGCGGATTAACTCAGTGCCTATGCCGCCGACCAGCGCACTGTTCCTCGGGAGCGGGGAGTTCGCCGAGGAACTCGCCGTGGCCTTCCGCCGGCTCGGCGTCGAGGTCCGTACCGCGGACAACGACGCCGCCCGCGACCCGGAGGGGCTCCGGGCGCTCGTCGACGAGCACCACCCGGACTTCATCCTCCCCATGATCGAGAACACCGCCGTGGAGGTCCTGGCTGAGCTGGAGGCTGCGGGCGATGTCGTCGTCGTACCCTCCGCGCACGGCTGCGAGCTCACCGTCGCCCGCGACACGCTGCGGCACACCGCCAACCAGGATCTGGGGCTGCCGACGACGGCATACCGCTTCGTGGACAACCGGGCGGACTTCGATCAGGCGGTCGCGGACCTCGGCCTGCCCTGCATCGTCAAGCCGGCGACCTTCTCCGCCGGGCACGGGCACACCGTCATTCGCGGAGAAGGGGAAGTCGACGCGGCGTGGGACAACGCGCGCGGCGACGGCGACGACGTGATGGTCGAACGTTTCGTCGATTTCGACTCCGAGATCACGCTCCTGGCGGTGCGCTCCGTCGACCCGGCCACCGGCAAACTGGCCACCTGGTTCTGCGAGCCGATCGGCCACATCAACCACGACGGTCGGCTGCTCGAATCCTGGCAGCCGACGGCCCTGAGCCCCGCCGCGCTGGACAACGCCCGCTCCATGGCCGCGCGGATCTCTAATGCGCTCGGCGGCCGGGGTGTCTTCGCGGTAGAGATGTTCGTGTCCGGCGACGACGTGTACTTTTCCGGGGTCACCCCCCGCCCGCACGACGTGGCGACGGTGACGCTGAGTTCCCAGCGTTTCTCGCAGTACGACCTCCATGCACGGGCGGTCCTCGGGCTGCCCATCGACACCACGCTCGTCTCCCCGGGCGCCTGCACGATGCTCTACGGGCCGGTCAACGACCTCGCCGCCGCTCTCGCGGTGCCGGAGGCCGACGTCCGTCTCTACCGCGACGAGCGGGCCATGGTCCTGGTCACCGCAGAAACCGTTGACAGCGCCCGCAGCCGGGCGGCTCAGGCCTCGGAGGCGGCGACCCGCAGCATCGGCTGATGCGGGATTCCCTCGTCGTAGAAGACGTCGCCGACGGGCTCGAACCCGAACCCGCGGTAGAACGCCACCAGCGGAACCTGGGCGTCCAGGACCACGTCCCGGCCCTCGGCCAGCCCGGTCGCTGCTTCAACGAGCTGTCCGGACAGTCCCGTGCCCCGCGCCGACGGCGTCACGCACACCCGTCCCAGCCGCAGCCGGGCGCCGTCGGGGAAGACCCGTGCAGTCCCCAGTAGCTGCCGCCCGGCGACGTCCCAGGCCAGCAGATGGACGGTGTCCGGATCCGCGTCCACGTCGTCGATCTCCGCGTACGGGCAGCGCTGCTCGTGGACGAAGATGTCCACCCGCAGCTTGTAGAGTTTGTGGACCTCGAGCGGTGACAACGCCGCGAGGGGGTGGGCGGCGATGAGAGTGTGCACGGTGAGCCTCAACTCTTGTGGGTCGTGGGGGAATCGACGGCGATCTGGTCGGCCGGCCGCTTCTGGCGGGGCACGACGACGAGGATGGCGACGAGGGCGATGAAAGCCAGGAGGGCATTGAATCCGATGCCCACCATGCCTGCCTCGCGTAACGCCACATTGTACTGCACGCCCACGAAGGGGATCAGCTCCCGCAGGGCAGGCACCCCGGTCTCCTCCAGCGCGGTGAAGATGGCGGTGGAACCCGCGAGACCGAAGGCCGCGCCAAGGGAAGAAGCCATCTTGAACAGTCCCGCGCCGGAACCGGCGTACTCGTCCGGGAGCGAGGAGAGGGCGGTGTCCGTCGCCGGGGTGGCGAAGAAGGCCAGTCCCAGCCCGAACAGGGAGAAACCGATCGCGGCCATGATGATGTAGGAGGTCTGGTAGAGGTTGGTGAACATGAGGAAACTGACGGCCACCAGCATCGTCGCCGCGCCCAACGCCATGGGCTTGCGGGGGCCGAGCTTCTGCAGCATCTTCTCGCCCACGCGGATGAAGGCGATGACGCACACGGCGTAGCCGAGGGTGACGTAACCGGCGTCGGCGGCGGAGAGGCCTCCCGCCTGCTGCAGCATCCACAGCGCCACCGTCATCACACCCACGCAGGAGTTCATGAGGAAATTCGCCAGCACGGCACCGGAGAAGGAGCGGCTGCGGAAGAGCCGGAAGTCGATGAAGGCATCCGGATTACCGGACTCGACCCGGAAGAAGACGATCAGCGCGGCGGCGGCGACAGCTGCCAGCGTGAGGATGATCGGGTGGGCCCAACCGAGGGAGGATCCCTGGGTGGCCACCACCTGGGCGGACAGGAGGGCGACGAGGAAGCTGGCGATGCCCGCGACATCGAGCCTGCGCTCCAGCCCCGCGGCGGGCCGGGACTCCGGCAGTGGCCGGATGAGGATTATCGCGGCGACGGCCACGGCCGCGCTGAGCACGAACAGCCCGCGCCAGCCGACCACAGTGCCGGTGAGCCAACCACCGACCAGGGCTGCGAGCCCGGACCCGCCGAAGGTGCCGATCGACCACATCGACACGGCGCGTTGGCGGTCCTTACCCTGCCAGTAGGTCTTCACCAGCGCGAGAGAGGTGGGCATGATGAACGCCGCGGCCAGGCCCTGCAGCGCACGGCCCAGCAGCATCATCACCGCCGACAGGTCGCTGAACGCTCCGGCCACGAGCAGGGAACCGACGATGTTGATGACGAGCCCGATCGTGAGGAACCGTACCCGGCCGTACCGGTCGCCGAAACCGCCGGCGATGACGACGAACATTCCGGCGAACAGCGCCGCCAGGGAAATGGCGGTGTTCATCAGCGGTTGCGGTATGCCGGTGTCGCCGGCCATGACGGGGCCGATGTTGAGCGCCGACTGGGCGAACAACCAGAAGGTCAGGACGGCCAGGACCAGGCCGAGCAGGGTCGGGTTCGTGCCTGTGAACTCACGGTCCGCGCCGGTGGGGCCGGTGTCTGCGGTGGGCGTTGACATTGGCATTCCTTATGGTTGTCGGGTGCTGAACCACAATGACCGCTGCCCGGGAGGTGATTCCCGCAGCGGCGGTCATTGCCCGGAGCTCGCCGAAGTCTAGGCTTCCGCCTCGGCCTTCTTGCCCTTGGGGATGAAGAAGGTGATGGAGATGAGGGCGGCGATCGCCATCAGGGCATTGAAGGCGAGGCCGACGAAGCCGGCTTCACGGACCGCCACATTGTCCTGTCGGCCGGAGAACTCGATAGCCGCACCGACGATGTCGAGGCCGGAGGTCTGGAGCGCGGTGAAGATGGCTGCGGACGCGGCGACGCCGAAAGCGGCGCCCAGGGACGAGGCCATCTTGTAGATACCGGAGCCCGAGCCGACCTGGTCGTTGGGCAGGTTGGACAGTGCGGCGTCTGTCGAGGGAGTGGCGTAGAACGCCAGTCCCAGGCCGAACAGGGAGTACGAGATCACCGCGAGGATCTGGTAGGTGCCCTGCATGGTGTTGGTGGCCATGAGCAGTGCGATGGAGACCAGCACGATGAGGGTTCCCCAGATCATCGGCTTCCGCGGACCGAACTTCTGCAGCAGTTTCTCACCCACGCGGATGAACGCGATGATGAAGATGGCGTAGCCGAGGGTCAGGTAGCCCGCCTCGGCGGCCGACATGTTGCCTGCGCCCTGCAGGACCCAGAGGGAGACGGTGAGGGCGCCGGCGGTGCCGTTGATGAGGAAGTTCGAGATCGTCGCGCCGGTGAACACGGCGTTCTTGAACAGCGCGAAGTCGACGAAGGGGGTGCCGGTGTTGCGTTCCTGGTTGATGAAGACGCCGAACGCGGCGAGGAAAACCGCCAGCAGGGCCCAGGTGATCCAGCTGGTCCAGCCGATGGAGGAACCCTGGGTGACGACGATGAGCAGGGACGCCAGAGCGACCGCCAGGGAGATGATGCCTATCCAGTCGGTCCGGCCGGGCTTGCCCGCGCCCGGCGCCGCCTCGGGGATCTGGCGCATGAGGATGATCGAGAGGACGGAGACGACTGCGCTGATGATGAAGATCGAGCGCCAGCCCAGGGCGGTGGAGGCCATGAAACCGCCGAAGATGGCGGTCAGGCCGGAGCCGCCCCAGGAACCGATGGACCACATGGACACGGCGCGCTGGCGGGCGGGACCCTCCCAGTACACCTTGAGCAGCGCCATGGTGGTCGGCATGATGGCGCCGGCCGACAGGCCCTGGAGCACGCGGCCGGTGAGAACCATGCCGGAGGCGGCCTCGCTGAAGGCGAAGGCGATGAGCAGGGAGCCGATGATGCCGAAGACATTGCCGAGGGTGGCGATCTTCTTCAGGCCGAACTTGTCGCCGAAGCCGCCCCACATGACGATGAACATGCCGGAGAACAGGGCGGACAGCGAAATCGCGATGTTCATCACCTCCATCGGCATGCCGATGTCGTCGGCCATGAGGGGGCCGATGTTCATTGTCGTCTGGGCGAAGAGCCAGAAGGTGATGACCGCGAGGACGATGCCGAAGAGGGAGAGGTCGTTGCCCTTGAAATCGGTCCTGACTGGTGTGGTCGTGGTGGTCATGCTCAGTTCTCCTTCAGGAGCCACGGGGACGCGGCGACGATGATGGCTTCAGCGCCGCGGTCGAGTGTGGGCTGGATGTCGGGTGCGAAGAAGGGGGAGTGGTTGCCGGGCGCGGTCGCGGTGTCGGCGAACCCGCCGAGGCCCCAGAAGGTGTACGGCACACCCAGGGAATCCGGGATGACGGAGAAGTCCTCGGAGGCGGGCACGGGACCCATCTCGACGGAGTTCTCACCGAAGAAGTCGTCGAAGGCGGCGGCGACAGTGTCCGTCACGTCGTCGTCGTTGTTGGTCAGCGGGTAGACGTCGAAGTACTCGAACTCCGGTTCCCGCGGGCTGCGGGAGGCTTCGCACTCCGCCTTGACGATCCTCTCGATCGCCTCGTGCAGCGAGGCGCTGACCTCGGCGTTGTAGGCGCGAGTGTTGAGCAGCAGGATCGCCGAATCCGGAATGATGTTGGATTTCGTGCCGGCGTGGAAGGAGCCGACGGTCACCACCGCGGTCTCCTTGGGCGCGACCTCGCGGGAGATGATGGTCTGCAGGCGGGTGACGATGGATGCGCCCAGGACGATCGGGTCGACGCCGAGGTTGGGCATCGCGCCGTGGGAGCCTTTTCCGTAGATGGTGATCTTGATCGAGGCCGCCTGGGAGAACAGCGGGCCGCGGCGGGTGCCGACAGCCCCGCCCGGGACCATCCCGAGCACGTGCTGGCCCAGGTAGACGTCCGGGGTGGGCATCTTGGCGGCGATGTCGTTGTCCACCATGTCCTGGGCGCCGGCCGCGATCTCCTCGGCCGGCTGGAAGACGCCGACGAAGGTGCCGGACCACTCTCCGCGGGCGGCGGCCAGGGCCTCGAGGGCGCCGAGCAGGGACATGATGTGCACATCGTGGCCGCAGGTGTGCGCGACCGGCGTTTCCACACCGGTGTTCTCGTCGACTTGGGTCACTCCCTCGGCTGAGTAGTCCTTGCCGGACTGCTCGGCCATGGGTAGTCCGTCGATGTCGGCGCGCATCGCGACAACGGGGCCGTCACCGTTGCGGAGGATGGCGACCAGGCCGGTCCTGCCGACCGGGTTGAGCTCGTCGACGCCGATGCGGTCGAGCTCTCCCCGGATCTTCGCCGAGGTCTTGTGTTCCTGGAGGGAGAGCTCCGGGATTCGGTGGAATTCCTTGTACAGCTCTTCGCGGGCGCTTCTGGTGGTGTCGAGATGGGAAACGATGTTCTGGATTGTCATGGCTGCTCCATTTCCAGCGGAAGATAACACCTTTTATTGAACTCCGAGGGGCTCAATGATCAAAGCAATTGGGGATGTGATATTCACCCCAGTGCGGATGAAGTTGTCGCCGAGTAGTTCCTCCCTCACCAAAATGCCCCGTATGCATTGCGTACGGGTGTGTTTTCCGGCGGCCGGTCCCGGACCGTTGGGCCAGTCTTCCCCGGGGTAGCGGGGCCGCGGAAAGCCCGACGGGACCGGTGCGGACGAGCGCCCCGCGGTGTCCTCCCCAATGTTCTGCAGAACTGCATGGTCACGGCGGCGTTCGCGGATCGCCAGGGTGGCCGACTTGGCCAGTCCCACCGACACGACCCGCGCTTCGCCCGAACCGTGGAACTGGCTCGCCGCATTCGTCGACGGCGCGGTTCCGAAGTCAGTGCGACCTGTTTTGGCCTCATAACCTTGGTCTGACCCGCCGTGCACCCGTAGAAGATTATTAGGGTGGGAGTGTGAGATTCCCCGGCGTGTGGTTTCATGGTGGCCATGCGCAAGTTCCGTAACACCATGACCACCCTCGCCGTCGCGGGTCTCGTTGCCGCCGCTCCCGCTGTCGCCCACGCCGACGTCGTGGACACCTACCTCGCGGCCATCCCCGCCGGCCAGATCTCCTGCCAGCAGGCAAACAACTACTGGACCGACGCCGGCGATTACCAGAGCAAGCGCAGCCAGGCGCTGCTGGCCGCCAACTTCCATCCGCGCGGCGGCGAAATCCGCGACGCGCTCGCACGTGTCGACGAAGCCGCCCACCGCTGCGGCCTCATCGGGGGAGGTGCAACCGCCCCCGCCGCCCAGAACGGCCAGGCCCCGGCTCCCGTCCAGCAGGGCGGCCAGCAGGTTCAGACCCCCGCCCCCGGACAGGCTCCCGCCCAGGCACCCGCCCAGGCACCCGCCCAGGCCCAGGCCAACACCGTGAGCATCGGCAGCCAGACCTTCCCGGTGCCGGAGATTCTCGCCCCCGTTGTCAACTGGCTGCGAGACGCCCTGGGCAACCTGGGCATCCGCTTCTAAACAGTCAGAAAAAACGACGCCGGGCCGGGAACATGAAAGAAGTCCCCGGCCCGGCGTCGTCGTGCCGCTAGATCTCGTACTCGGGGTGCGAGGAGACGACCATCTCGTCCCACTCGACGATCTTCTTGCGCTCCCGGCCCTCGGCCTCGCCGAGTGAACGCTCGGCGGCGTCGAGGTTGCGCCAGCCTTCCCAGGTGGTGACGGCGATCCCGCGGGCGTCGAGAAGCTCCAGGACGGCCTGGGGCTCAGGCTTTGCCGGGGCACTCAGGCGGCCCGCGTTGAAGTCCTCGAGCAGCATGGTCGTCGTGTCCTTTGCGTCGGACTTGGTGTTGCCGATCAGGCCGACGGGGCCGCGCTTGATCCAGCCGGTGGCGTACAGCCCCTGGACCGGTGCCTCGGTGGAGGGGTCGAGGACCCGGCCGCCGTCGTTGGGGATGACGGCACGCTCGGCGTCGAAAGGCACGCCTTCGACGGCCTCGGAGCGGTAACCGACGGCGCGGTACACCGCCTGGACATCCCAGGTGGTGAACTTCCCGGTGCCATGGACGTTGCCGGTGCCGTCCAGCTCGGTGCGTTCGGTCTTCAGTCCGACGACGCGGCCGTCCTCGCCGAGGATCTCCACGGGGGACTCGAAGAAGTGCAGGTAAAGCTTGTGGGTGGCGCCCTTCGGTTCGCGGATGGCGTAACCCTCCAGGGTCTGGCACACCAGGTCCACTGACTTTGACTCGCGGCGGGCGGCCTCGGACGCCTCGTCGTAGTCGATGTCCTCCGGGTCGACGATGACCTCGACGTTCTCGGAGTGGTCGAGCTCCTTGAGTTCCAAGGGGGTGAACTTCGCCTGGGCCGGGCCGCGGCGCCCGAAGACGTGGACCTCCGTGACCGCGCTGCGGGACAGGTTGTCGTAGACGTTGTCCGGGATCTCGGTGACCTTGAGCTCGTCGGCGGTCTTGGCGAGGACCCGGGCGACGTCGAGGGCGACGTTGCCCACACCGATCACGCCGACCTTCTCGGCGGAGAGGTCCCAGTCGCGGGAGAAGTCAGGGTTGCCGTCGTAGAAGCCGACGAATTCGCCGGCGCCGTGGGAGCCCTCCAGCTGCGATCCCGGGATCCGCAGTTCGCGGTCGCCGGTGGCGCCGGTGGAGAAGACGACGGCGTCGTAGTACTCGCGCATCTCGTCGACGGTGATGTCCTTGCCCACCTCGATGTTGCCCAGCAGGCGGATCTCCGGCTTCTCCAGCACCGCGTGGAGGGATTTGACGATTCCCTTGATGCGCGGGTGGTCCGGGGCGACGCCGTACCGGATGAGGCCGAAGGGGGCGGGCATGCGCTCGAAGAGGTCGACGGTCACGTCCTCCCCGGACTTGACGAGCAGATCCGAGGCATAGATACCGGCCGGGCCGGCTCCGACTACGGCGACGCGCAGGGGTCGGGACATGGTGGTGTGACATCCTTTGACGTTCGGGGACGGGCTTTCTTCTGATCCATACTACTGGCCGCCGCCGGTGGCCATGAATCCCGGGGCGGGGGTGCCGATGGGGTGGGAGAGAGGGGCCTTGACTGGCCGATTCGCCGAAATTCACAGGGTTGTTGAGGGGCGTGTGAGGGAGATCCCGATGGTGCGGGGATCGGGCCGGGCGGCATCCCCGCATGCGGTGTAGCTTGGGTTCTTGTAGTCGTTTCCTCGCCTCTGACCTGGTCGGATGTTCTTCTCCGGAACGTCCGGCCAGTCCCCGTCCTGCCGCCCATCCGGGGTGCGGGAGCCCGGCGCGTCCAGTTATGTCATGTTAATTCTGGAAATTCCTCGCAGTAGCAGTGTGGTGGAGGCGACATTGGTTATAGAATGGCGACCGATCCCACAAGGGCGGCGTGCTGTGTAGTTTCCGACACTCCGCTCAGCGACAGAAAGGTTCTGCATGTCTGGCCCTCGATCAGCACTGCTCAGCGTCGTCAACCGCAACTTCGACGGAGTCGATATTGACGGACTCGCCGCTTCTCTCGGTCTCAGCGTCCGCCGTCTCGACGACTACGAGCCGAAGGTCGGTCCCATCTACGCAGCCAGCCTCGTCGACGACGAGCCGGTTCTGGTTGTCGGTACCGGAAACCTCCACTTCGACTCCGAGGTCGCAGCCGCTCTCGGCCTCCCGATCATTCTCCTCGCCGACGCCAAGGGCCGCCACGTCCACCTCGCGGAGCGCCACGCCAAGGAGCTCGACGCGGTCATCGCCGCGGCGGTCACGGAGGACGGCCTGCGCGACATCGTGAAGCTCAAGGAAGCCCTCAAGGTCGAGGTCCACCCCGTCATGTCGCCTCCGGTGTTCGAGACGTGGCTGCTGGGCCGCGCCAAGGCCGCCAATGCGCACGTCGTTCTGCCGGAGGGGGAGGACGACCGCATCCTCCTCGCCGCCGGCGAGCTCCTGGAGCAGGACATCGTCGAACTCACCATCCTCGGCGACCCGGCGGAGATCGAGAACCGCGCCGACGAGCTCGGCATCGACCTCTCCCACGCGCACGTGATCAACCACCTCACCTCCCCGCTGCTGGACGACTTCGCCGAAGAGTTCGTCGAGCTGCGCAAGGCCAAGGGCGTGACCCTCGACGAGGCGCGCGAAACCATGAAGGACATCTCCTACTTCGGCACCATGATGGTGCACAAGGGTCTTGCCGACGGCATGGTCTCCGGCGCGGCCCACACCACGGCGCACACGATCAAGCCCTCCTTCCAGATCATCAAGACCACCCCCGAGACCTCCGTGGTCTCGTCGATCTTCCTCATGGTCTTCCGCGGCCATGTCTGGGCCTTCGGCGACTGCGCCGTCAACCCGAACCCCACCGCCGAGCAGCTGGGTGAGATCGCCGTGGTCTCCGCCAGGACTGCCGCGCAGTTCGGCATCGAACCGCGGGTCGCCATGCTCTCCTACTCCACCGGTTCCTCCGGCTCCGGCCCCGACGTCGACCGCGCCATCGAGGCGCTGCACGCCGCCAAGCGCATCGATCCGGAGCTCGCCGTCGACGGCCCGCTGCAGTTCGACGCCGCGGTGGACCCGGGCGTGGCACGCAAGAAGATGCCGGACTCCGACGTCGCCGGCCACGCCAACGTCTTCGTGTTCCCCGACCTCGAGGCCGGCAACATCGGTTACAAGACAGCGCAGCGCACCGGCGGCGCCCTCGCCATCGGCCCGATCCTGCAGGGTCTGAACAAGCCCGTCAACGACCTGTCCCGCGGCGCCACCGTCCCGGACATCGTCAACACCGTCGCCATCACCGCCATCCAGGCCGGAGGAAACTAAATGACCTACGCACTCGTCCTGAACTCCGGTTCCTCGTCCATCAAGTTCCAGGTCCTCGACTCGGCCGCCGCCGCGTCCGACGAGCCGCTGGTCTCCGGCCTCGTCGAGCAGATCGGGGAGCCGAACGGCAAGCTCGTCATCAAGATCCGCGGCGAGAAGTACACCTCCGAGGAGTCGATCCCGGACCACTCCGCCGGACTGGCGAAAGCCTTCGGGATCATGGCGGAGCACGGCGTCGGGCCGAAGGACCTCGACCTCACCGCCGTCGGCCACCGTGTCGTCCACGGCGGCAAGGTGTTCTCCGCGCCCGAGATCATCAACGACCAGGTCGTCGAGATGATCCGCGACCTGATCCCGCTCGCCCCGCTGCACAACCCCGCCAACGTCGACGGCATCGAGGTCGCCCGCGAGATCCTCCCGGACATCCCGCACGTCGCGGTGTTCGACACCGGCTTCTTCGCCGACCTGCCGCCCGCAGCCGCGCTCTACGCCATCAACGGCGAGGTCGCCGGGGAGAACGGGGTACGCCGCTACGGCTTCCACGGCACCTCCCACGAGTTCATCTCCCAGCAGGTCCCCGCGCTCCTGGGCAAGGACCCGTCGGCCGTCAACCAGATTGTCCTGCACCTGGGCAACGGCGCCTCGGCCTCCGCGGTCAAGGGCGGCCACGCCATCGACACCTCCATGGGCATGACCCCGTTGGCGGGTCTGGTCATGGGCACCCGGTGCGGCGACATCGACCCGGGCATCATCTTCCACCTCTACCGCACCGCGGGCCTGAGCATCGACGAGATCGACACCCTGCTCAACAAGAAGTCCGGCATCAAGGGGCTGTCGGGAGTCAACGACTTCCGCCAGCTGCGCGAGATGATCGAGAACGGCGACACCGACGCCTGGTCCGCCTACAACATCTACATCCACCAGCTCCGCCGCTACATCGGCTCGTACATGATCGCGCTCGGCCGCGTCGACGCCATCACCTTCACCGCAGGTGTCGGCGAGAACGCCAAGTTCGTCCGCGAGGACGCGCTGGCCGGCCTGGAGATGTACGGCATCCAGATCGACAAGGATCGCAACGACCTGCCCAACGACGGTCCGCGCGAGATCTCCACCGACGAGTCCGCGGTCAAGGTCTTCGTCGTCCCGACCAACGAGGAACTGGCCATCGCGCAGAAGGCCACCGCCCTGGCCACCGCGCAGGTCTAAGCCCTTCCACCCGGGCCCGGTCCCGCGGGGGCCCGTGGCACAGAGACCCGCGATCACGCTGATCGCGGGTCTTCGCGCGTCGGGAGGTGGCCTCCGCCCAGGGCCGCGGCCTGAACCGCGGCGCTCACGGCCGGTGCCACCCGCGGATCCAGCGGCGAGGGGACGATGTACCCCGCCGCGAGGTCGTTTCCGACGATGTCCGCGATGGCGCGGGAGGCAGCCGGCTTCATCTCCCCGGTGATGGCGGTGGCGTCTGCGGCGAGGGCGCCGTGGAAGATGCCGGGGAATACCAGGACGTTGTTGATCTGGTTCGGCAGGTCGCTGCGGCCGGTGGCCACGACGGCCCCGTACCGGCGGGACAGCTCGGGGTCGATCTCCGGGGTCGGGTTGGCGAGGGGAACAGGATCGGCTCCGGAGCCATCAGCTGCAGGGCCTCCTCTCCGATGGACCCGCCCGACAGCCCGATGAAGGTGTCGGCGTCGGTGAAGGCGTCGTTGACGCCGCCCGTGACGCCACGCGGGTTGGTCTTCTCGGCCAGTGCCTGTTTGACGGGGGTGAGGTCGGCACGGTCGGCGTGAATGACGCCGCGGGAGTCGAGGACGACGATATCGCGGACGCCGGCGTCGAGAAGCATGTTCACGGAGGCGATGCCGGCGGCCCCGGCGCCGGAGAGGACGACACGCAGGTCCGCGAAGTCACGGTTGAGCAGTCCGGCGGCGTTGCGGAGCGCGGCGAGCAGGACCACCGCGGTGCCGTGCTGATCGTCGTGCATCACGGGGATGTCGAGGCGTTCGATCAGCTTGCGTTCGACCTCGAAGCACCGGGGGGCGGAGATGTCCTCGAGGTTGATGCCGCCGAAGGAGGGGGCGAGGGCGGCGATGGTGTCGACCAGCTCGTCGACGTCGCGGATGTCGAGCACCAGGGGCACTGCCTTCAGGTCGGCGAAAGCGTTGAACAGCTGGGCCTTGCCCTCCATGACCGGAAGGGAGGCCTGCGGTCCGATGTAGCCCAGGCCCAGGACGGCGCTGCCGTCCGAGATGACGGCGACGGTGTTGCCGACGCCGGTGTGGGGCCGGGCGACGGCCGGGTCCTCGGCTATCGCCTGGCAGACGGTGGCCACACCCGGGGTGTATGCCAGCGAGAGGTCCCGCATGTCCTTCAACGGCCGGGTGGAATTGATGGAGAGTTTCCCACCCTCGTGGGCCTACGTGTGATGAATGAATAATGAACGGGTGTGCGCAGTCAGAACCACGTCACCGGCCGCACCTGATTCGCCAGGTCCACCAGCGCGTACCGGTGCCGGGCGAACGGGGCCTGCCGCGCCTGCTGCCGCAGGGTGTAGGCGAGGCCGTAGCGCAGGCCGCGCTGGGTGAAGGGGTAGTCGAAGAGGTCGTTGGGGGAGGCCGCGGATTCGACGTCGGCGTCTCGGAGAAAGTTCAGGCCGGCGGACATGACGGCGATCTTGATCTGCAGGAACCGCGGTTCGTTGGTGGGGATCTCCTCGAGCCGGCGGGCGGCGCGCCGGATCCGCGACTCGGTGAGGCCTCCGGAGATGAGCTGGAGGATGGTCGTCAGCTGGGCCATGCGGTGGTGGCGGGAGGCCTGCGGGACCCGGTCGAGGGCGGCTACCGCCATTTCGATCTGGCCTTCAGCCATCAGCTGACGGGCCAGCCCGAAGGCGGAGGACACGGTGGTGGGGTTGGTCGCCCACACGAGCCCGTACAGGCCGATGGTGTTGAAACGCAGGATGGCCGGGTCCTGGGTGATGTGGGTCCACGTGGGGTTGAAGCCGGCGAAGACGTCTGCGTCGACGGTCTCCAGACTGGTGCTCAGCAGCGAGGCGGAGCGGGCGAGCTTCTCCGGGAGCAGGGCGGCGTGGTGGTGGCCCAGGTGCTGGAGGATGAGCTCGTCGACGGCCGCCAGCGCCAGTTTGGGGGCGGCCTCGCCGGGGAGGAGGCTGAGGACCTCGGCGAAATGCTGCTGGGCGTTGGCGTAGTCGTCGAGAAGCAGGGCGGTGACGCCGGAGTACCACTGGAAACGCCAGTCATGTCCGAGACGCCCCTCCAGCGAGCTGAGCCAGGTGCGGGCCTGGCCGGTGAAGCCGAGGTCGAGCATCGCGCGGACCACGCCGAGCGGAATCTCCGCGGAATTCTCGTAGTCGTTGGTCTTCATCGCCTGGCGCAGGGTCTCCAGCGCCTCCTGCGGTTCGGTGTAGGAGGAACCGGAGAGCATGGCGGCGCCGACGTCGCTGCGGTCGATCAGCGGGGCGGGTAGGGCGGAGACGACCTCGGGGGCGGTGATGCGGACAGTGCGGTCGATGCCGTCGATGAGCTGGTCGGTGCGGAAAACCAGGTGCTTGGTGCCGAATGTGGTTCGCTGCGGGGAGAACAACGAGTGCTGGGCGGGGAACTGCAGCCCGGAGCGTACGGCGATCACCTCGCGCAGGACGCCGTGGAGCTGGGTGGACAGCTCGTCGACGTCACGGAAACGCCGCGCGGGATCCTCGGCGGTGCAGCGGCGCAGCAGCCGGTAGTAGCTCAGATGCTTGCGGAACAACGGTTCCTCACCGGGCGTGGGCAGGCCGGGCAGGTAGGCGCCGGTGTCGCCCTTCGGCAGCCGGATGGTCAAGGAGGCAAGAGTGCGGCCGATGGTGTAGATGTCGCTGGCTACGGAAGGGCCGTGGGAGGCGACTTCGGGGGCCTGGAAACCCTTGGTGCCGTAGATGAAGCCGTAGGCGCCGATGCCCGACACCGCTCCCAGGTCGATGAGTTTGACCTGGTCCTCGGTGACCACGATGTTGTCGGGCTTGAGGTCGTTGTAGACGACGCCGCGGGAGTGGAGGTAGTCCAGGGCGGGCAGGATCTCGATGATGTAGCCGATCGCCAGGTCAATGGGCAGGGCACGGTCGGGTTGCTCGTTGCGGCGGCTGCGCAGCGAGGGCCCGCCCACGTACTCCATGACGATGAACCCGCCGGGCACCCGCGGGTCGTCGATGAAGTTGTAGATCTTCACGATGCCGGGGTGCGTGATGTCCGCGAGGAACTCCCGTTCGGCGACGGCGGCCCCCTGCTCGTCGGAGGACTTCTCCGACTGCAGCCCCTTGAGCACGACCAGGCGTTCGGAGACGAAATGGTCGTTGGCCAGGTAGATCCATCCCATGCCGCCGTGCGCGATGACACCCAGTATCTCGTACTGGCTGGCCACGATGTCACCGGGCTTCAGCTGCGGGGCGGGGACCCCCGTAGCTTCGGCGGGATCCTGCAGCGCGTCCTCCGGCCGGGTGGGGACGACGAAGGGCAGCTCGACCATGCCGTCGGCGATGGAGCGGTCGCCGCGCTCGGTTCCGCGGCGCTGTCGGAAGGTGGACAGAGCGAGTTGGCGGGCCCGGGCGGAGGTGTCGTCCCGTTTGGAGGCGGCAGTCGGTGCAGTGGCCGGGCCGACGCCCGCCACCGTGCCCACCGTGCCGACCGCCGTCGCATGGGTGGCCTGCGCGTCGTGCTGGTCGCGGAGTTGGCCCAGGTCAGCGATCAGCGCGGAGATCCCGGGGTCGATCCCGGGGTCGATCTCGTCATCGTCGTCGGCGAAGGGATCGAAGTGGACCGACTGGGTGCCGCTGGGCTCCAGCGATTCGGGGAGGTCCCCGGGGAAATTGAGCTCGCGGTCGTTCACGGTGTCTCCTCCTGGGCGGCGGCCTCGGGGCGGTAGGACAGGGGTGGCGGGCCGGAGGTCGCCAGGTACACGGCGAACCACCGGTCGTAGAGGCGCCACCACGTCCCGTCCTCGCGGATCCTTTCAATGGTGGTGTTGACCTGCCGGATGAGGCCGGAGGAGTCGTACTCGTCGCCGGGGATGGGCATGGCGACGGCGTAGGACTCGGAGGCCAGCGAGCTGCCGATGATGGTGGTGTAGGGGTCCTGGGCGGCGATGCCGGAGAGGATGGTGTCGTCGGAGAGGATCGCGTCGGTCTGGTTCTGCTGGAGCGCGACGAGGCAGTCGGCCCAGCTGCGGGTCTTGAGGATCCTGGACTGCGGGGCGTACATCCGGGCCTTCTCCAACGCGGTCGAACCGTCGGTGACGCACACGGTGCGGCCGGGCAGCTGGCTCACGTCCTCGATGTCGGAGTTGCGCATCACCAGCAGGCGGGAGTCGCTGGTCAGGTACGGGGTGGAGAAGGCGACGTCCTGCTGGCGGGTGCGGGTGACGGTCATGGTGCGGATGATCATGTCGACTTCACGGTGGGCCAGCGCCTCGACGCGCGAGGAGGATTCGACGAAGCGGAAGTCGACGCGGTCGGGATCGCCGAAGATGTCGCGGGAAATTTCCCGGGCGAGGTCGACCTCGAAGCCCCGGAGTTCTCCTGTCACTCCGTCGCGGTAGCTCAGCAGGTTCTGGGACTGGTCGACACCGACGATGATGCGGCCGCGTTCCATGATGCGGGGGATGGTCTCCTCCAGGTTGACCTCGCCCGGTTCCGGCCGTAGCGAACCGGTGATGTCCCAGGTGTTGATCTCGCGGGGTTCCTGTTCGCCGGGCTCCTCCACGGTCGCGCCGTCGGGCAGCGGCGGTCCGTAGGCCTGCGCCAGGGGCCGGGCGGGCTGGGCGGGGTCCGGGCCCGCAGGGTCGCGCGGGAGATCGAGGCCGGGCAGGGAACAACTGCTCAGCAGGAGAGCGGCCGCGAGGAGGAGCGGGAATCGGCGCATCACAGGTACTCCTGCAGACGGGGGCGCACGCCGAGCCACACGGAGATGATGGCCAGGACGGACAGCAGCAGCACCGCGGTGGAGACCAGCTTGGTGGCCGCGAGGCCGTCGTTGATGTAGGCGCGCATGGATGAGCGGGCGTCGGCGATGAGGCGCGACAAGGCGCCGTCGAGGCGGTCGTAGGCCGCGGCGGAGGTGGCGGGGGAGCCGGGAATGAGTGTCGTGGTGGTGGCGAGGCGGACCGCCTCGGGGTAATTCCCGTTGGTCATGGCCGAGGTGAAGCGTTCGTGGGCGGCCTCCCAGTCCGCGAGCGCTGAGCGGGCCTCCGTGATCTGCATGCGGTTGGCACTGGAGGCGTTGGGGTTGTGCCCCTGTGCCTGCTCGAAGTCGTTCAGCGCGACGGTGACGGCGTCGGCGGTCGCTTCGAAGGAGATGTTGCTGTCCGTGACCGACTGCCGACGGACCAGGGCCAGGGTTTCCGAGGTCCGGGCCTGCTGCGCCTGGATCCGCGACGCGGTCAGCGAGTCCCACGGCATGGACGCCTCCTCGAAGCCGCGTGTGCCGGCCTGCCAGGTGCCGAAGTTGGAGGCGGAGACCCAGACCACCGCGATGAGCATGAGCGCGGTGGCGACGAGGAAGCCCCGGTTGAGCCGGCGGCGGGTCATGCGCCACAGCAGCCACTGTGCGACGACCAGGAAGAGTGCCGCGGCGAGCAGACCGGACAGGGGCACCCACTGCGGACGGGTGAGCTGGTTCTGCTGGTTCCGCACCTCGGTCGAAGTGAGGCTGAACAGGCGGGCTGCCGCAGGCAGGATCGTTTCGCGCATGAGGGAGGACGCCTCGGCCATGTACGCGACGCCCACGGGGTTACCCATGCGGTTGTTCGTGCGCGCGGTCTCCACCAGCCCCGTGTAGACGGGGATCTGCCGTTCGATGTCCGCGATGAGCTGGAGGGTCTCCCCGTCGGAGGGGGAGATGCCCGCGGCGGACTCCGTGGCCGACACCATGGCCCGGTCGACGGCGGCGTTGTACCGGGCGCGGGTGCCGGCGGATTCCACGCCGGCCTGCACGAATCCGGTGGTGGCGATGGTGTCCGCCAGCGACAGGGAGGTGTAGAGGTTGTGCGCCGCGTAGCTCATGGGCTCGGTGGTGGTCAGCAGGAAGTCGAGTTCCGACTCCCGCTCGGAGGAGGACTGGGACATGGAGTAGCCGGCGGCGAAGATCGACATGGACAGGATGACGGAGATGCCCACGAGCTTTCCGGGAGTGGTGACCAGGAAGGCGAAGACGCGGCGGAACCACAGGTAGGGCACCGCGAACGTGGTCCTGGTGCGGGCCCACATGCCGCGGTGCTGGTGGTCATCGTCGGAGGTGACCTCGTCGAGCCAGTGGTCCCGGGTGTCCTCGGGGACGTCGGCGGCGTCATCCTCCGCCGCCTCCTTCCGGGGGGCGTCGGAAGCCTGGTTGCGCAGTCGGGTCCGACGGTAGTGCAGCAGGGTGCCCGCCGGGCCGGAGAAGACCCGCTCCGAGGGGCGCACAGGTTCCGCCCCCGTATCTGGCTGCGCTGGATCAGGGGTTTCCGTCGCGCCGGTCATTACCACATGATAACCCGCCTGGTGTGTGCTGCGCCATGTCCGACCCGCCCCCGGCCGGGCCGCGCCCGTGTCCCCCGGAATGCTCCCCCCCCCGCGCCGACTACGCTCGAGAACATGAACGGTGACGGAAACGGGTGGGCCGCAGGTCCCGGCGGCGTGAAGGTGTGGGGCCGCCACGGCGCGGCGGGGCTCATGCTCCTGGCCGGCGGCGAGGACCCGATGGTGCTGATGCAGCACCGTGCGGTGTGGACGAACAACGGCGGCACGTGGGCGTTGCCGGGCGGCGCGCGTGACTCGCACGAGTCGACGGCGGACGCCGCGGTGAGGGAGACGGTGGAGGAGTGCTCCATCGACCCGTCGCTCGTCGAGGTGCTCGGGGAGGTGGTCACCGCGGGGCCGTACCCGGCGGATCCGCGCCAGCCGGAGCTCGCCGGCGGATGGACGTACACGACCGTCCTCGCCCGGACGGTGTCGGGGCGGACGCTGAAGACGTTCGGCAACGAAGAATCCCTCGACCTGCGGTGGGTGCCGCTGTCGAAGATCGGGGAGCTGCCGCTCATGCCCGCCTTCGCCGATGCGCTCCCGGGACTTGTTCAGGAAATTGGCAGGCTCCGTCCCTAGATGTCCCCGGATGCTGTGGCAGGGTGGAGAACATGATCCACGTTGAAGCTCTGACCAAGGACTATGGTCCGGTTCGGGCCGTCGAGGACCTCACCTTCACGGTGCAGCCCGGCATTGTCACCGGGTTCCTCGGTCCCAACGGGGCGGGCAAGTCGACCACCATGCGGATGATCGTCGGCCTGGATGCCCCGACCTCGGGCACCGCGCTGGTCGACGCCCGCCCCTACCGCGACCTCCGCCGTCCCCTCACCGTGGTCGGTTCGCTTCTCGACGCGAAAGCGGTCCACCCCAACCGCACCGCCGCGAATCATCTGCGGTGGCTGGCGCAGTCCAACGGTATCCCGCCGGAGCGGGTGGACGAGGTGCTGGGGCTGGTGGGCCTGACGGATGTCGCCCGCAAGAAGACCGGGGGTTTCTCCCTCGGCATGGGGCAGCGCCTGGGGCTCGCCGCGGCCTTGCTGGGCGACCCGAAGATCCTCGTCCTGGACGAACCGGTCAACGGTCTCGACCCGGAGGGGATCCGCTGGGTACGAGACCTGCTCAAGGCGCTGGCGGCGGAGGGACGGACGGTGTTCATTTCCTCTCACCTGCTCTCCGAGATGGCGCTGACCGCCGACCGGCTCATCGTCATCGGCCGCGGGCGGCTGGTGGCGGACACCTCGACGGCGGAGTTCATCCGGGAGCATTCGGCGTCGACGGTGGTGGTTCGCAGCGAACGTCTGGCGGAGTTCGCGGAGCATCTCACCCGCGCCGGGCTCAGCCCGGTGCAGGTACCCGGGCCGGCGCTCGAGGTGGCGGACGCCACCACCGAGCAGGTGGGCTCGCTGGCGTTCACCGGGGGGTTCCGTCTGCAGGAACTGTCGATGCGGCAGGCGTCGCTGGAGGATGCGTTCATGGATTCCACGGGCGCTGCGGTGCAGTACCACGCGCGGAAGGCGGCGGGTTAGTCAATGTTCCTCAACACGTTGGCGGCGGAGTTCACGAAGCTGCGGACCACTGCGTCCTTCTGGTGGACCACCCTCCTGTTCATCGTCATCGGGCTCGGCTGGGCGGCGCTCACCGGCACCACGACCCTGGAGGCGGAGGGCGGGTTCCCCACCCTGTGGGCCTCCTCAGTGGTGGCGGCCGTCTTCCTCATCGGATTCCCGGTGCTCATGATCCAGTCGATCATGCTGGTGACCACGGAATACCGCTACCACCTCCAGTCGGCGACCTACCTGGCCACGCCCCGGCGCTGGACCGTGGCACTGGCGAAGCTGCTGTTGTACGCGGCTTTCGCGGCGGCGTTGACGTTTCTCGTGGTGGTCGCCGGCTTTTTCCTGGCGAAGGCGATGGCACCGGAGTCGGCGGCGGCGATGTTCGTGCCTTTCGAAGATGCGGCGGCGGCGGAGATTCTGTGGGTCTACCCCGCGGCGGCGGCGATGATCGTCATGATCAGCCAGGGTGTGGCGCTCCTGCTGCGGCAGACGGCGGGCAGCGTGGCGCTCATGCTCATCTGGTTCATGGGGCTGGAGCAGATTTTCCGGGTGGTCCCGAAGGTGGGGCAGGACATCGTGGGGTTCCTGCCCTTCGAGAACCTTAACGCCTTCGTCAACGATTTTGCCCTGGACGGGGTGCCCTGGGATGTTAAGGGCTCCGGCGCGTTCTTCCTGCTCTGGGCTGTGGTGGCGTGGGCTGCGGGAGTGGTGGTGCTGCAGCGCCGGGACGCCTGACCCGGTGTTAACCGGTGAGCAGCGTGTACACCACCACGATGACCGCCGGGATGAGGAAATAGCCGGCGAACATGGTGCCGGCGGCGACGGAGTAACCCCGGGCCGCGAGTCTGCCGGAGAGCTCTGCCAGGCGGATGACCCATTCCCGCAGCGGGGAGACGAGCAGTATCAGCAGCGCGCCCATGGTGTTGAACGTGACGTGCACCAGAGCGGCCTGCACGGCGTAGGGGCCGAGGGCGCCGGGGACGGCCAGGGCGGTGAGCAGCGCCATGAGGGTGGTGCCGACGTTCGCGCCGAGGGTGATGGCGAGGATCTCGCGCAGCTTCAGGGACTTCGACACCGCGAAAGGCAGCAGCGAGGACACCGTGACGGAGGAGGCCTGCACGGCCGCCGTGATCACGCTTCCGGACAGGACTCCCAGCGCGTCCGAGGCGCCGGAGGCGCGTTCGAGCATGGTGCGGGTGGCGGCGGCGGTGAGAATCGAGAGCTGCGAGTTGAGGATGCGCACGGCGGCGAGGACCAGGGCGGTGCCCAGCAGGATGCTCACCACGGAGGCGACCCGGTGGGGCAGGAATGCCCCGAGGAACCCGTCGGCGCCGACGTTTTCGATGAACGGGGCGAACACGGTGAACAGGCCGCGGCCGGTGCTGGTGGCACCTTCGCCCACCAACGAGTCGGAGACGCTGCCCGTGATCCGCTGCAACGGGTGGAAGAGTGATTCCAGGATGAAGGCGATCGCCACGAAGGTGACGTTGAACCACGTGTGCAGGGAGGCGGAGGTGAAAGCCCTGCGGAAGTTCGCCCGGTGGCCGATGTAGCTGAAGGAGACTATCGACGCCGTGATCGTCGTGCCGATGTTCGCGCCGAGGATGATCGGGATGGCCACGGGCACCGAGACTCCGCCGGTGCCCACCGCGGCGACAGTCAGCGTGGTGATGGTGGTCGAGGACTGGATTGACGCGGTGGCGAGGACGCCGATGAGCAGGCCGATGAGGGGGTTGGTGGCCAGATCGAAAAGGTGCGAAATAGGGCCGGCTCCGATGCCCTGCGCGCCGTCGAGGATGAGGTAGATCGACGTGATCATCAGCAGCACGGCCGCGGCGACCACGGTCCAGCGCGCCGAGGCGCCGAACGTGGAGAGGGCGACGAAGTCCCGTTCGGCGGGAATTTTCTTGGGGTTCACGGAGTGCTGCGTGCCGGGCAGGGGGAGGGGGCGGGGGCGCTCAGCCGTCACATCTCACCCCTTAACCTTCTGGACACTTGCCGGACACTGCACGTACATCAGAATCTATCACCGGTAACATCTTTTCACGATTGCGCTATCGTGGCCGGAATGGTGACTCCCCACTCCAGGGCCCCCGGGGATCCGGGGCGCCAGCGGCTCACGGTTCCGCTGCTCCTGGCGCTGGCGCTGCTCTCGGCGTCGGCGCCCTTCTCCATCGACATGTACCTGCCGGCGCTGCCGGCGATCGCCGGTGATCTGGACACCACCCGGCCTATGGTGCAGCTCACGCTCTCCGGGTTCCTCGCGGGGCTGGCCGTCGGGCAGCTCATCATCGGCCCGCTCTCCGATTCCCTCGGCCGCCACCGCCTCATGCTGCTGGGCGCCGCCGTCGCGCTGGCAGCGGCGGTTCTCGCCGCGACGGCTCCCGGCATCGGTTGGCTCATCGCCGCCCGGCTGGTCCAGGGGTTCGGGTCGGGCGCCTGCATCGTCCTCTCGCGTGCCGTCGTCCCCGACCTGGCGGAGGGGGAGAAGGCGGCGAAGGCGTTCGCCCTCCTCATGACCATTCAGGGTGTCGCCCCGATCATCGCGCCGGTCGTGGGCGGATTCCTCTCCGGGCCGGTCGGCTGGCGGGGTCTGTTCTGGATTCTCGCCGGCCTGGCGGCGGTGCAGCTGGCGGTGGTGGTCCTGGTCATCCGGGAATCCCGGCCCCCGGAGGAGCGCAGCCCCGCGACGGTGCGCGGCATCCTGGGCAACTACTCCTACGTGCTCGCCAGCCGCGGCTACCGGGGTTACCTGGTCGTCTTTTCCTTCTCCTTCGCGGCCATGTTCAGCTACATCTCCGCCTCCCCCTTCCTCATGCAGGAGCAGCTGGGGCTGTCGGTGCAGGCCTACGCCGTGATGTTCGCGGTCAACGGGGTGGGCCTCATCGGCGGGAGCATGCTCAACAACCGGTTGATCGGGGTGCTGGAGGTCCGCCGTATCCTGCTCGTCGCGCTGGGCATCCTCGTGGCTGCTTCGCTGGCACTGCTGCTCGTGGTCGTCGTGTATCCCAGCCTCTGGTTGATCATGGCGCTGCTGTTTGTCGCGGTGTCGCAGAACGGCGTCATCCTCGGCAACGCCACGGCCCTGGGCACCGGCCTGGTGCGGGAGCGGGCGGGGTCGGCTTCCGCGCTCATGGGCTTCAGCCAGTTCGGGCTGGCCGGCCTGGTCAGCCCGCTCATGGGCCTGGGTTCCGACGCCGGCGTGACCATGGCGCTGGGCATGGTCGTCGGTTCCCTCGTCGCCCTGTCCGGGGCCCTGTACGCCGGGCGGGTCACTGCAGGGCGGAAGTGAGCTTCATGACGTTGTCCAGGTAGCGGCGGGAGAAACTCCGGTCGTTCCACTCCTCGAGGGAGAGGCGGCGGGAGACGGCGAGGTAGGCGTCGGCGAGCTCGTCGAGTTGGGCGAGCAGGTTGCCGCGGGTGATCATCAGCGTCGATTCGTAGTTCAGGCCGAAGCTGCGTATGTCCATGTTCGAGGAGCCGATGGTCCCCACCGAGCTTCCCGGTGTGTCCGGGTCCGCCAGGACGAACTTCGCGTGCAGCACGTAGGGCGCCGGGAAGAGGTGGATCCGGACCCCGGCCTCCAACAGCGACTGATAGTAGGACGACTGCGCGTGGTGGACCATGAACTGGTCCGACTTCTCGGAGACCAGCAGATCCACCTGCACCCCCCGGTAGCACGCCGAGGTGACCGCCTCGAGCAGGGACTCGTCGGGGATGAAGTAGGGCGAGCACAGCACCAGCCGGTGCCGGGCCAGGTGCACGATGGAGTTGAACATCCGCAGGTTCGGCTCCGTGGTGTACCCCGGGCCGGAGGGCAGCAGCTGCACGACGTTGGTGTTGTCCTCCGGCCCTGGAGTGTCGGGCCCCTCCAGCGGCGGGGCGATGTCGAGGAGTTCGTTGGTCTCCGAGTACCAGTCCACCGCGAACACGAACGCCATCGACGCCACGACCGGCCCCGTCAGCTCGACCATCACGTCGACCCACTTCCGGTCGGCCGACACATTGCGCCTGATCAGGTAGGAACGGTCGATCATGTTGATCGAGCCCATGAATCCCACCCGGTCGTCGATGATCAGCAGCTTACGGTGGTTGCGCAGGTCCGGCCGGCGGAAGCGCAGCCGCCAGGGCTTGAGCGGCAGCATCAGCTGCCAGTCCACGCCGATCTCCGTGAGTCGGCGTCCCAGGCGGAGGTAGCCCGGGTACTTCATGGAGCCGATCTGGTCGAAGAGGTAGCGGACCTTCACGCCGCGCTGCACCGCGCGCTCCAGCGCCCGGAAGAACACATCCGTCGTGTCGTCCCAGGCGGTGATGTAGATCTCAACGTGGACGTGGTTCTCCGCCTCGTCGACTGCGGCGGCCATCCGGCGGATCGCCCCGTCGTAGTCGCCGAGCACCCCGTGGTTGTGGCCCACCACCGCGGGCAGGTTGGTCAGGCGCCGGTTCAGCCGGATGATGGACTGGACTTCCGGGCGGATATCGGAGGCCTCGGGCCAGTCCGGGACATCCGACTGGACGTCCTCGATCATGACGTTGGCCTCCTGCTGGATACGGTGCCGCCGCCGGTTGATGTAGGGCGAACCCATGAGCAGGAACAGCGGCAGGCCGACGAAGGGGAGCAGCAGAATGGCCAGCAGCCAGGCTGTCGAGGAGCTCGGGCGGCGGCCCTCGGGGACGAAACCGATGGCCAGGACCTTGATCGTGTAGTCGATGATCAGGCCGATGAACTGCCAGCTGCTGAGGTCGAGGGCCAGGTTCACGGCGGTTAACGGACCTCGTCGAAGTTGGGCTTCTCCACGTAGTCCACCACGACGGGCGCATGGTCGGAGGCGCCCTTGCCGGCCCGCTCCTCGATGTCGACGAACGCGGATTCCGCCAGCTTCGCCAGCGCCGGGGTCGCCAGCTGGAAGTCGATCCGCATGCCCTCACCCTTCTGGAAACGCAGCCCCTGGTAGTCCCAGTAGGTGAAACGCTCACGGGTGAGCGGGCGGGTGACCTCGACCAGTCCGGCGTCGATAAGCCCCTCGAACACGACCCGCTCGGCCTCCGTCACGTGGGTCTTCCCATCGAAGAACGCGATGTTCCACACGTCCTCGTCCAGCGGGGCGATGTTGAAGTCGCCGAGGTAGACGGTTTTCTGCTGCGGGTCCCCGAGCAGAGAATTCTCCGCGTGGAAGCCCAGGTTGTACAGCCAGCGCAGTTTGTAGTCGTAGTGCGGGTCGGCGATCTCCCGGCCGTTGGGCGCGTACAGGCTCCACACCCGCACCCCGCCGCATGTCGCCCCGATCGCCCGGGACTCCACCACCTGCGGATTGTCCGGGTCCTTATCGAATCCGGGCTGTCCGGGGAACTGCTTCTCGACGTCCGTCAATCCCACCCGCGAGACAATGGCCACGCCGTTCCACTGGCTGCGGCCCTCATGCGCCACCTCGTAGCCCGCCTCGTGGAAGCGTTCCCAGGGGAACTGCTCGTCGGTGCATTTGGTCTCCTGGATCGCCAGGACGTCCACGTCGTGGCGGACGAGGAAGTCCACGATCCGGTCCGCGCGGGTGCGCACGGAGTTGACGTTCCAGTTGACGATGCGCATGCCGTACACCCTACCTGGGCTGCGGGGATACGGTGCCCGGAGGTGCGGGCGCTCAGGCCTCCGTGGCGTTGAAGGCCCACAGGACGCCGAACCGGTCGGTCACCTGGCCGTAGTGGTCGCCCCACGGGGCCTTCTCGAAGGGCATGGACACCTCCCCGCCCGCCGCGGTGAACCTGCCGATGAGCTCCTCGGCCTCGGCGGCCGAGTCGAGCTGCAGCATGAAGGAGTAGACGTCGGAGGCCAGGCCCGGGGCATTGGGGCCCATGGCGTCGCCGCCGGCCAGGTGCAGAGTGCCCGAGCGCAGGGTGGCGTGGGCGACGGCGTCGGCGGGCGGATCGAAGGGCAGGCCCTCCATGGGCATCTCGCCGTAGGTCATCACCTCCAGTTCCCCGCCGAAGATCTCGTGGTAGAAGCGGAAAACCTCCGCGGCGTTGCCGGGGAAGGAGATGTAGGGGGTGAACTGGGCGCTCATGGCAGCTCCTGGGGGGAGGGGGTGGTTCAGGTCACACTCTACGGCCCTTCCTGTCCGGTCCGCTACCCCTCCAGCCGGGCGTAGCGGTGGCGGTGGTGCTCGATGAATCCCAGCTTCGTGTACAGGGCCCGCCCGGCCTCGTTGGAGGCGATGACCTGCAGGTAGGCGTCGGTGGCGCCGGCCCCGGCCCCCCAGGCGAGCATCTCGGCGCCGAGGCGGGTGCCCAGGCCGCGGCGTCGATAAGCGGCGGCGACTTCGACGGCCGAGTAGCCGAGCCACCGGCGGCCGTCGTCCGAGGAGGTGAGCGTGCCGCGGGTGATGGCCACGGTTTCCCCGTCGGCGGTGCTCAGGCGGCCGAAACCCATGCGGCCGTCGATCTGCCCGCGCAGCAGATCCAGGGCGTGGACGGGCAGGGGACTGCCGCGGAAGTTGTAGAGTGCCAGCCACGCGTCGTCGGGCTGTTCGTCCAGGCGGAAAAGCAGCTCGGGGGCTTCGGCGGGGGCGGGGAGATCGGTGAGGGGACGGGTCATCACGATGATCTCCGGGCCGAGCTGCCAGCCGCCGGCCTCGACGAGCCGCTCCGCGGGGCGGCCGATGCGCTCGGGGATGAGCACCGTCACCGGCAGGCCGTGGCGCCGGTAGAAGGAGGTGATCTCGTCGAGGGGGACGTGGCCGAAGCCGGCGGAGCGGCCGAGGGGGGCGGCCGAGTTGGAGCGTTCGGTGATGCCGTCCCCGGCCCGCATGAGCCACTGGCCGTCGGTGGTCCAGGTGTGCTCGATGCCGGGGAAGGCCTTCGCCGTGGCGACCTCGACGGCGCGGATATCCGAGTTGCGGATGGTGCGCGGAGACAGCCGTTTGACCACCTTGACCTGTCCGGCGGGGATTTCGACCGCCTCGGCGGCGGAGGGCAGGCCGCCGACGGACTGTGGCCTGACCGTCAGTGGGGTGAGCGACAGGACGTGGCCGATGACGTCGGTGTAGTGCCCGGGGGTGTCGGGGAGCCGGCGCCGGACGACCACCCGGTCGCCGACTGCCACCTCGTCGGAGTGGAAGATGCCCATCTAGTGACCGAAGGGATCCTCGTCCTCGCCCGGCAGCCAGGTCAGGCCGGGGACGTTCCAGCCGTAGGCCTTGAGGGTTTTCTTGGCCTGGCGCTTGTAGCGGCCGAGGAGGACGTCGGTGTAGAGGAAGCCGTCCAGGTGGCCGACCTCGTGCTGCAGGCAGCGGGCGAAGAAGCCGGTGCCCTCGACCTCGACGGGGTTGCCCTCGGCGTCGAGGCCGGTGACCTTCGCCCAGTCGGCGCGCGGGGTGGGCCAGCCCTCGCCGGGGACGGACAGACAGCCCTCGTCCTCGGAGCCGTCGTCGGCGGGCATGGTCTCGGGGATGGCTGAGGTTTCCAGGACCGGGTTGACCACGCAGCCCCGGTGGCGGACGCCGTCGTCGTCGGGGCAGTCGTAGACGAACAACCGCAAGTCGACGCCGACCTGGTTGGCGGCCAGGCCGACGCCGTTGGCCACGGCCATCGTCTCGTACATGTCCGCGATGAGGGTCTGCATCTCCTCGCCGGGGAGGTCGGCGGGGTCGACGGGGCGGGTGGGGGTGTGCAGCACGGGGTCGCCGTGGATCACAATCGGGCGGATGCTCATGGCCTACAGTTTAGGCATGCC
The DNA here is from genome assembly GCF_000835165.1 of Corynebacterium marinum DSM 44953. NCBI lineage: Bacteria > Bacillati > Actinomycetota > Actinomycetes > Mycobacteriales > Corynebacteriaceae > Corynebacterium > Corynebacterium marinum. The sequence goes on along the minus strand of NZ_CP007790.1, from coordinate 2,304,790 downwards.
CGAACTCAGCGACGCAGACGCCCGCCTCCTCGACTTCGAGGAGCGTGCGCCGCGGTCCGCGGGCGCGAAGGAGGAGCTGATCCGCAGGCAGTTGGGTATGAGTCCGGTGCGTTATTACCAGCGTCTCAACCTGCTTATCGACGTCCCCGCGGCCATGGCCGCCCATCCTGTCCTGCTCGGACGTCTGCGGCGCATCCGCGACCGGCGTGCCGGGGAGCGCCAGCGCGCCGAAGGCAACCACGAAAGCTAGAGTGACTACTGTGACTAATGTGAATCCTGATAATACGTCAGAGTCCGCCGACCCGGGTCCGGGTTCAGGGCCGGCTCCGGGCGCGGCCGCGGGTTCGGGCCTGCCGCTGCGCGGCCTGGCGATGGTGCTCATCGCCGTCGCCGTCCTGCTGGCGATGTGGGGCGTGTACGCCACGACGCAGAACTCGGACTCCTCCGGCGGCGCCGCAGCCCCGACCACCGAGGCGGCCACCGCCGTGCAGGAGTCCCCGGGGGAGAGCACCGATGCGGAGGACACCACCGGTGCCGCCGAGAGCACCCGGCCGGAGGAGACGGAGCGTGCGGCCGGCGCGGAGGCGGAGACTGAGTCCGAGTCGCCCGATTCGCCCACGTCGGGCGCCCCGGCCCCGGCCGGGGCGCAGCCCGCTCCGCGCGGCGCTACCCCGGCCGCGGATCCGGAGCGCGTGCACGTGCTCAACAACTCCACGGTGCCGAACCTGGCCGCCGACATCGCGGGCACCCTCGACCGGGACGGCTACGAGCTCGGTGAAGTGGGCAACCTCGCGGAGGTGATCCTGCCGGAGAACACCGTGTTCTTCCAGCCCGGCAACCAGGACGCGGAGACCCGCGCCCGGGAGCTGGCGGACCGGGTCGGCGGCGTCGCCCGGGAGTACGACGAGACCCTGCCCGACGGCACCGCCGGCCGCAACGACCTGACCCTGGTGCTGGTGGAACAGGTAGCCCTCTGATGATGGTCCCGCCCATCCCCTTCGCCCGCTCCCCGAAGCCCACCCTCGGCGTTGAGTGGGAGATCGCGCTGGTCGACCCGGAGACCCGCGACCTCGCACCGAAGGCGGAGGAGGTCATCGACCTGGTCAAGGCCGCCCACCCCGAAGTTCACCTGGAGAAGGAGTTCCTCCAGAACACCGTCGAACTGGTCACCGGCGTGCACGAGACCGTCCCCGCGGCCATCGGGGAACTCGCCCACGATCTCGCCTGCGTGAAAGAGGCCGCAGAGACCCTGGGCCTGCGCCTGTGGGCCTCGGGGTCGCACCCTTTCTCGGACTTCCGGAAAAACCCCATCTCGGCGAAGATGACCTACGCCGAGATCATCAACCGCACCCGGTACTGGGGGCAGCAGATGCTCATCTGGGGCATCCACGTCCACGTCGGCATCTCCCACGAGGACCGCGTGTGGCCGATCATCAACGCGATGATGACCAGGTACCCGCACCTGCTGGCGCTCACCGCCTCCTCGCCGGGATGGGACGGCATCGACACCGGCTACGCCTCCAACCGCACGATGCTCTACCAGCAGCTGCCCACCGCGGGCATGCCCTACCAGTTCACCTCCTGGGCGGACTGGGAGTCCTACATGAACGACCAGGGTATTTCCGGGGTGATCAACCACACCGGATCGATGCACTTCGACATCCGGCCGGCCGCGAAGTGGGGCACCATCGAGGTGCGGGTCTCCGACGCCACCTCGAACCTGCGGGAGCTGGCTGCGGTCGTCGCGTTGACGCACTGCCTGGTCGTCCACTACGACCGGATGCTCGACCGCGGTGAGGAACTGCCGATTCTGCAGCCGTGGCACGTGGCGGAGAACAAGTGGCGTGCCGCCCGGTACGGCCTGGAGGCCCTGGTGATCACCACGCGCGACACCGACGAGCGGTGGGTCACCCAGGAGCTGGCGGAGTTGGTCGACGACCTCTCCCCCCTCGCCGAGGAACTCGGCTGCCTGAACGAGCTCCACCTCGTCCGGGAGATCCTCGAGCGCGGCGCCGGGTACCAGCGCCAGCGCCGGATCCACCAGCGCACGGGAGACTGGCGCAACGTCATCGACAAAACCTGCGACGAGCTGGAGGAGCTGGTCCCCGATGCGTGATATCGTCCTGCTCCACCCGGCGGGTCTGATGCCGGACACGTGGACCGACGTGGTCCGTTCCCTGCCGGCCGACTGGAAGCCCTGGCTGCCCCACCTCGGCGCGGGCCCACCTGCGCAGCAGCGCGTCGTCGCCGAGCAGTACCTGGACCGGCAGGAGCTGCGGAGAGTCGTGCTCGTAGGGCACGGCACCGGCGCGCTCGTGGCGGCGGGCATCGCGAAGCAGCAGCCGCACCGCGTCAGCCACGTGGTGCTCTCCGGGCTGCCCCGCCCCGAGGAATCCCACGTCAAGGCGGCGAAGCTGCTGCCGAAGTTCCTGCTGCGCCGCCGCGGGGTGGACAAGGGCGCGCTCGTTGATTCGCTCGCCGAGGCCCGTGACCTCGACCTCGCCGGCATCACCGCCCCGACGCTGCTTATCGACGACGCCGACTACTCCGCCGACCCCGCCCGCTTCGTCGCGGAGATCAACGATTTCCTCTCCAGCAACCCGGCATAGAGTACATATCCGGCGATGAACACCAGGCCGGCCCCCGTGAACAGCAGCCGCCGCCGGCACCGTCCTCACAAAGGTGCCGGCGGCGACCGGCAGGTAGACGTTGAGGTCGGTGGGGACCGCATCCTGAAGTCCAGTCCGCCGGGGAGGGTGGAACGGGGCGGCTTCTTGCCGGTGCTACCGTCGGCGCAGCGAGCGGTCGGCGGGGGCGTCGTTACGCGACATGTCCGCGGCCGCACCGTACAGGCCTTCGCGCCGGGAGACACGCCCCAGACGCTGGGCGGTGACCGGGGAGGTCATGGCGGCGAAAACGACCAGCAGGATGAGTACCCCGAGATCGCTGCGCTCAGCGATCCCGAACTCCGGCGAGCCGGTGACCTTGAGCAGTGCGCCGAGGATCGTCAGGATCAGGCCCGTGGTCTGCGGTTTGGTGATTGCATGGATGCGCGACATCGTGTCCCGGAACCGCGCGACGCCGACCGCCGCAGAGAACACGAGGAACGAGCCGGCCAGGATGAGCACCAGTGAGGCGACGTCGGCGAAGAGTTGGTAGGTCATGTCAGGAACCGTCCCTCTTGCGGAAGCGGGCGACGGACACCGAGGCGATGAAACCGAGCAGCGCGATGACGAGCATGGCGTTGGCGACGGTGGTGTCCAGCGTCCACACGATGTAGGTGGCCAGGGCGCACTGCAGCATGGCGACGAAACCGTCCAGGCCGAGCATCCGGTCCATCGAGTTGGGCCCGGTCAGGATCCGCCAGACCATGATGACGAAGGCGGCGGCGAAAAAGGCCGCCGGGATGAGCAGCAGCGAGTTGTAGATGGCGGGGTCCATGTCAGCTCCTCTCGAAGATGCGGATCATGTTGCGTTCCAGGGCGGCGACGTTCTCGATCTCGCGCGCGAGGGCGCGTTCGTCCCCGGCGTCGAGCAGGTGCACGGTCCACATGCGGTTGGCGATGTCGATGTCGCTGACCGCACCACCCGGCTGGAGGTTGTACAGCGAGGTGGCGAAGGACAGGACCAGTTCGTTGGACACCCGCATGGGCACCCGCACGATGGCGGACTTCGGCGGGTCGGCCGGGCGCAGGGCAAGCCAGGCGACCTTCACCGAGGCGACCAGGAGGTCCCGCACCCACGAAACCATGTACCGCAGCAGCGCCCACCAGTGGACCTGCAGGCCGGCGATGGGCATGGCGGGCAGGGGAAGACCGAACACGATGAGGCCGCCCACGAGCAGGCCGCTGATGAAGTTGGCCCAGGAGAATTCACCCATGAGCAGGCACCACATGAGGGTGATCCACACGATGAACCACGGGCGGAAACGGCGGCGGATTCCGTCGATCACGACTGTTCCTCCTCGATGGCGGGCTGGGGTTCGGGCAGCATGTGGTCCCGGTTGCGGAGGGTGTCCGAACCGTCGTCGAGGCGCCGCTGGTCCACGGTGCGGCCGGGGTCGTCGGCGGTGGTCCCGAGGACCGCGGAGCGGTAGATGCTCACGTCCTGCGCGGACTCCGCGGCGCGTCCGGTGACGCTGGCGATGGGGCCGGCCAGAACAGTCACCGCCAGGGAGGCGGCGATGAGTGTGGCGGTGGAGGCGACCATGCCGACGGGCATGCGGCCGACGTCGTCACGCTCGAGGAACTCGACTTCGTCGGTGACGTCGGCGAGCGGGGCGGGCCGCGCCATGGCGACGTTGCCCTCCGGCGCGTCCTTGCGGTCGCGCCAGAAGGCCTTCGACCAGACCAGCACCATCACGTAGAGCGTGAGCAGAGAGGTGACCACGGCGCCGCCGATGAGCAGCCACGCCATGAAGCCGCCCTCGTTCGCGCCGGCCTCCAGCAGGATGATCTTGCCCAGGAAGCCGGAGAAGGGCGGGATGCCGCCCAGGTTGACGGCGGGGATAAAATACAGGACGGCGATGACCGGGGCGGTGTAGGCGAGGGAACCGATCCGCCGCAGCGAGGAGGTGCCCGCCTGACGCTCGATGAGCCCGACGACCAGGAACAACGCTGTCTGCACCAGAATGTGGTGCACCGCGTAGAAGATCGCGCCCGACAACCCCTGGGCTGAGCCCAGCGCGATGCCGAAGATCATGTAGCCGATGTGGCTGACCAGGGTGAAAGACAACAGACGTTTGATGTCGTTCTGCGCCATGGCGCCGAGGATGCCCACGAGCATGGTCGCCAGCGCGACCCACATGAGCATCCCGTCCAGTGAGCCGTCGGTGAACACCACCGAGCGCATCCGGATGATGGAGTACACGCCGACCTTGGTCAGCAGTCCCGCGAACACGGCGGTGACCAGGGAGGGGGCGGTGGGGTAGGAGTCCGGCAGCCAGGCGTCCAGCGGGAAGACGGCGGCCTTGATGCCGAACGCCACCAGCAGGGTGCCGAAGATGGCCGCCCGGGTGCCGGTGGGCACGTCCTCCATCCGCATGCCGATCTGCGCCAGGTTCATCGTGCCCACGGCGGCGTAGACCATCGCCAGGCCGAAGAGGAAGATCATCGACGAGACCATCGACACCATCACGTAGGACACACCGGCGCGGACCCGGGCGGGCGAGGCTCCCAGCGTGAGCAGCACGTAGGAGGCGACCAGGAACACCTCGAATCCCACGTACAGGTTGAACAGGTCGCCGGCGAGGAAGGACATGTTCACGCCCATGCTCAGCAGCAGGTAGGTGGGCAGGAACACCGCGACGGGTTCGTCCTTCCCTCCGTCGCGGATGCCCTGGCTGATGGCGTACCACATGACGCAGAACAGCACGACGGAGGAGACGGTGAGCATCACGGTGGCCAGCCGGTCGGCCACCAGAGTGATACCCACGGGGGCGTCCCAGCCGCCGAGCTGGACGGTCTGGATGCCCTCGAGGTCCACGACGACGACCATCGACGCCGTGAGGACGATGAGCGCGATGAGGGTGCCCAGCGCGATGACGCGCTGGATGTTGGGGTGTCTGCCCGCCAGCAGCGCCAGCGCCGCCGCCACGGCCGGCAGGATCACCGGCAGCGGGATGAGGAAAGGCATCAGCGGCAGCAGCGCCTCCACGAACGGTGTGAGAATCTCAGTCATCTTCGTCCGCCTTCACGGGTGCCTCGAAGGAGCGGGGTCCGAAGGAGTCGCCTTCGCTGGTCAGACGGCCGGTCGACGGGTCGTCGGAGGCGTCGTGGTCCGGGGCCGCACTCGCGGTGGCGGGGCGGGCCGCAATGGCGGCGTCCTCGAGGTCGTCCTCGATGACGTCCGCTGTACGGTAACGGTACTGGCGGTAGGCCAGGGTGAGGATGAACGCGGTCATGGCCATGGCGATGACGATGGCCGTCAGGATCATCCCCTGCGCCAGCGGGTCCGCGATCTCGTCTCCGTAGCGCAACGATTCGCGACCCATGATCGGTGGAGAGCCGGCGGAGCCGCCGGCCTGCAGGATGAGCAGGTTCGCGCCGTTGCCGATGAGCATCAGCCCCAGCATCATCTTCGTCATCGCGCGGTCGAGCACCAGGTACACACCGGCGGAGATCAGGGTGCCCGCCGCCAGCAGCAGGACGAGGTTCGCCACCATCTACTTGTCTCCTTCCGTGGTAGGGCCCGTCAACTGGCGCAGCTCGGCAGCCCGGGCCATGGAGCGCGCCCGGTCGCGGGCGCGTTGCTTGCGCATCTCCTCCTCCAGGTCGAGCTGGCCTCCCAGCGAGGAGAGGATGTGCATCATGAGGCCGACGACGATGAGATAGACGCCGGCGTCGAAAAGCAGTGCGCTGGGCAGCGACATGTTGCCGATCAACGGCAGATCGACCGAGGTGTACGCGGAGGTCAGCGGCGGGTGGCCGAGGAACATCGGCCAGATCGCCGCGACCGCGGACAGGGCGAGACCGGCGCCGAGGATGCGGCCGGCGTCGACCGGCAGCGCCTCCTCCAGCTCGGCGCGGCCGCCGGCGATGTAGCGCAGCGTGAAGGCAAGCGCCGCGACCAGGCCGCCCGCGAAACCGCCGCCGGGGGCGTTGTGACCGGCGAAGAAGAAGTACAGCGACAGCGCCATCATCGACGGGAACAGGATGCGCGTGGCCACGTCGACCATGAGGGAACGGTTCTGCGCGCGCTCGGTCTCCACGCCTGCGGCCAGCCAACGGCGGCCGGTGACAGCCAGCGTCGGGCGCCTCGAGGCGCGGCTGAAGGAGCGGGTCCGGTAGATCAGCGAGGCGACGCCCGTTCCCGCGATCACCAGCACCGAGATCTCGCCGAAGGTGTCCCAGGCCCGCAGGTCCACCAGCAGCACGTTCACTGCGTTGGCGCCGTGGCCGATGTCGTAGGCGAGGTCGGGCATGTAGTCCGAGATCGGGTCGTGCGAGCGGGCGTTGATGGCGAACATCGTCACCACCGTCACAGACAGGCCCACCGCAACGGACAGCCACGCCCGGAACCGGTTCGCCTTGGGGGACTGGGTCCATTCCGTGGTCGTCGGGAGCTTGCGCAGAACCAGCATGAAGATGACCATGAGGACCGTCTCCACCAGGGTCTGCGTGAGCGCCAGGTCGGGGGCGCCCTGCAGCGCGAAGAGCACGGCCAGGGCGTAACCCGTGACACCCACCAGGATCACGCCGGAGAGGCGGTTGTCCATCTGCGTCGCGGCGATCGCCGCGACGATGATTACGGCCGAGGCCAGGGCCTGCCAGGGTGAATCCCACAGCACCATCCGCACGTCGGGTCGGTCTCCCAGGATCAGTGCCGCGCTGGGCAGCACGATGAGCACGCTGAAGATGATGCCCAGGTTCACTGCCAGGGAACCGCGCTGCGTGGAGGCCGTCAGGCGCAGCGAGAGGTGGCGCAGGAAGTCCAGCACCGAGTCGTAGGCGGAATCCGCGTCGCCCAGGGCAGGCTCCGCGAAATGGGCCCTCGACACCACTTCGCGCTGCCAGTGCATGGCCGCGCCGGCCAGGATGATCAGCGCGGAGAGCAGCAGCGGAATGTTGAAGCCGTGCCACAGGGCCAGGTAGCCGCCGGATTCACCCGCCTGGAGCGTGAAGATGTTGTCCAGGTGCGAGGTGATCGCGCCGGACAGCTGCGCCGGGTAGATGCCGAAGTAGAGCGTCAGCGAGGTGAGCGCCAGCGGCGCCAGCCACAGGCGCGGGCCGATCGGCGCCATGTTCGCCACGGGCTCCGAAGCGCCTCCGTCGGCGCCGTCCCTGGGCAGCTTGGTGGCGAAGGCGCCGTTGAGGAACCGCAGCGAGTACGCGACGGTGAGGACCGAACCGAGCACCATGCCCACGAGCATGAGGCTGCGGGGCATGCCCACCAGCAGTTGCTCATGGAGGACCGCTTCGAACACGCTCTCCTTCGCCACGAAACCCAGCAGCGGAGGTACACCGGCCATCGACGCCGCCGAGAGCACCGCCAGCCCCGCGATCAGCGGCTGCCTCCGCCCCAGGCCGCTGAGCTCGCGGATGTCGCGTGTGCCCGTAGTGTGGTCGATCACGCCGACGATCATGAACAGCGTCGCCTTGAACAGCGAATGCGCGAATGTCAGCGCCAGACCGGCGAGCATCGCCTCCCGCGAACCCACCGCCACCGTCGACATGATGAAGCCCAGCTGAGAGACAGTGCCGTACGCGAGGATCAGCTTGAGGTCGCGCTGCCGCAGCGCCATCCAGCCACCCATGAGCATGGTCAGAAGTCCCAGCGGGATGACCACCAGATGCCAGGCATTGACGACGTTGAAGTCGGGGGCGAGGCGGGCGACGAGATAGATGCCCGCCTTCACCATCGCCGCGGAGTGCAGGTAGGCGGACACCGGAGTCGGTGCCGCCATCGCGCCGGGCAGCCAGAAGTGGCCCGGGGCGATGGCGGACTTCGACAGGGCACCCGCCAGGATGAGCACGACTGCGGCGGTGATGTACGGGGTCGTGGACACTTCGGGGAAGGTCTGCAGCTCCGAGAGCCGCCAGATGCCGGTTTGCCGGCCCAGGACGATGATGCCCACCAGCATCGCCAGTCCGCCCAGCGTGGTCACCATGAGTGCCTGGCCGGCGGAACGCCTGGACGACGCCCGCTCGCCGTAGTAGCCGACCAGCAGGAACGACAGCACCGACGTGATCTCCCAGAAGATGTACATCAACAGGAAGTTGTCGGAGATCACCAGTCCGAACATGGCCCCGGCGAAAGCCACCATCTGCCCGCCGAAGATGGCCAGGCGGCGGGGGTTCGAGTCGAAATAGCCCCAGCAGTAGAACAGGACCAGGGCGCCGACGCCCAGGATGATCAGGCTGAACAGCCCGGCCAGGGAGTCGAGCCGGAACTCCAGATTCAGGTGGGCCGCCGGCATCCACTCCATGGTGAAGAACAGCGCTCCGTCGTCGGCGAACGTCCCGCCGGCGAACAGGGACAGCACCCAGAAGAATCCGGCGGCCGGCACGAGGGCGAGTAGTGCGAAGGCCGCTCGGCCGACTGTGCGGATGAGCAGGGGGGCTACCAGGGCGGCGATGGTCAGAGCGGCGAGAAGTAACAGCACGTCTGCGTGGTTCCCCTTCGCTGGTGGGCGGGCAGGACAAGGCGAGAACCGCGTTCCGCTGTTGTCGTCGCCAACGTGCGTGCTGCCCCCAGCGGCAGTAGCTTCCCCGCGAATCCCCGCCGGGTGTGGTGGCGGGTAGACGAGAGCACTGAGAAACACCCAAGATTAAAGGCGGCGTCGAAGACGGCGCGGCCAACGAGGAACCAGTGTAACTGATGACTGTTATATATGGTTCTGCCACATTCCCGGGAGGGGCCCTATTTATGTGTTTATTCCCATACGCTGCTTTCGTGGCGGGAAAAAGGGAAAGGGCGGAACCTGGTGTCAGGTTCCGCCCTTGAGAGGTACTCGGGGGAGGATGGGGGCGCGCTCACTCCGCGGGGGTTCAGCCGTAGATGCGCTGCGCGCCGGAGGCCAGTGCCGATGCGATGGAGGATTCCGGGGTGGGGCCGAAACCGATGGCCCACGAACGGCGGTTCTCGTTGTGCTGGTGGGCGACCTTGACGAAGGTGACGGTCGCCTCGAAGAGCTCGGCCTGGTGGAAGGAGAGGATCTCGACGTGGCGGCCGGAGTCTGCGAGCAGGTGGGAGACCGCGGAGGCGGGGCCCATGGCGGTGATCTCGCGCGTCTCGGTGACCGGCTGCGTGGTCTTCGAGGTGTGGGTCAGCTCGGCGGTGTAGTGCTGCTTGCCGCCGCGTCCGCGGGTGGCCTCCAGGCCGGTGACACGGATGTCGGCGGCCGGGGCGTAGGTGGCGGTGAACAGCGGCCAGGACATGCCGGCTGCTTCATCGCGCAGTCCGCGGGGCAGACGGTGGTCTGCGCCGAAGCGGGAACTGAAGGGATCCTGCTCGGTGTCGGCGGAAGTGCGGGTGGTGACGGTGGCGGGAGCTGTGGTGTGGAACATGGTGACGGTCCTCGTATCTTCGGGAAGGAAGTTGTGGTTGAGTGGACCGGCTCTTCAGCGGTGTGTGGCTTAAGGACTACTACCCCAGGTGCGGGGAGCTAGTCCCTAGCCCGCACTGGGGTGTGTAGCCTCGGCTACTCGCTGAAGAGAAATGTTGTACGTCACACCGACAGGGTAACCCCTGTCGCGTCGATAACACAACCCCGCACTATTTTCCTTCCCAGGCCTGCAGGAACGCGGCCTCGGCCGCGGCGATGCAGATAATTTCGGTGGGATCCACAGATTCGTCGGGGGAGTGGATCGTCGACTGCGGCTCCTCCACGCCGTAGACGGCGATTTCGGCGGCGGGGAACTGCTCCTGGAGGGCGAGGGTGAGCGGGATGGATCCGCCGGAGCCCACGGTCGCGGTCTGGTCTGCGCCATAGGCGGCGGCGAGGCTGTCCCCGAGCGCGGTGAGGGCGGGGCCGCCGACGTCGGTGGCGAAGGGGTTGCTGATGTCGCCGATCTGCACGTCCACGTGGGCGCCCCAGGGGGTGCGGGACCTGAGGTGCTTCTCGAGCTTCTCCACCACCTCCACGGTGTCCATCCCCGGGGGCACCCGCAGGTTGAGCTGCGCGGCGGCGGTGGCGGGCACGGCGTTGACGGCCTCGGCGACGGGGGTCGAGGTGAAACCCGTGACGGTGACGGCGGGACGAGCCCACACCATGTCGGCGGGCTCGTCGGCGTCGGTGCCCATGATGGCCACGCCGTCGAGGATGCCGGCGTCGCGCCGGAAGTCCTCCTTCGTGTACGGGTCTCCGCCCCATGCGCCGTCGTTGGCCACGTCGTCGATGACGGTGCGGCCGTGTTTGTCGCGCAGGGAGTCGAGGATGCGGACCAGGGCTGCGACGGCGTCGGGGGCGGCGCCGCCGTACTGGCCGGAGTGCAGCGGAGATTCAAGGGTGTCGACGGTGACCGTGACCTGCGCGCCGCCGCGCAGCATGGTGGTCAGGGTGGGCACCCCCACCGCGGCGTTGCCGGAGTCGGCGATGAGGATCGCGTCGGCCCGGAAAAGCTCGGGGTCCTCCTGGAGCAGCGCCTCCAGGCCGGCGCCGCCGCGCTCCTCGGAACCTTCGACCAGGACGATGATGCCCAGGCGGGTGCCGCCGGAGGCCTCCACCGCGCGCAGGGCCGCGAGGTGCATGACCAGGTTGCCCTTGCAGTCGGCGGCGCCGCGGCCGTACCAGCGGCCCGCGCGCTCGGTCAGCGTGAACGGGTCAGAGGTCCAGCGGGCGGGATCGCCGGCGGGGACGATGTCGAAGTGGGAGTAGAGGAGGACGGTGGGCATACCCTCCGCTGCTTCTCGACGCCCGATCACCGCGGTGGAGCCGTCAGCGGTGAGGTGGGCGGTGGTGTCGAGGCCGAGCTCGGCGAGAGCTTCCTCGACCCAGGCGGCGGCCGAGGCGTAGTCGGCCTCGCAGCCGGGCTCGGCGTGGACGGAGTTGAAGGCCACCAGGGTGGAGAGGTCGGAGAAGATCCGCTCGCGCTGGCCTTCGAGGTGGGTTGAGTGCGTGGTGGCATCGACGGGGAGACTCATGCCGCCCCACGTTACCGAGGCCCGGTGCCGGATGCCTTGCACTCGACCGCTGCGAGTGCTAGAAAAGGGAACTAGCACTCGATTCATTCGAGTGCCAGAAACGATGACTTCAGCGGGTGAGGTTGGTTCACACTCACCGACCGTGCCGTCGCGGGCGCCTTCTGGAGTGCAGACGCCGAGTGTCGTCCTAATAACTATGAGGAGCACAAACACATGGCAAAGATCATCGCCTTCGACGAGGAAGCACGCCGTGGCCTGGAGCGTGGCCTGAACACCCTGGCCGACGCCGTCCGGGTCACTCTCGGCCCCAAGGGTCGCAACGTCGTTCTCGAGCGCGGCTGGGGCGCCCCGGTCATCACCAACGACGGTGTGTCCATCGCCCGTGAGATCGAGCTCGAGGATCCCTACGAGAAGATCGGTGCGGAGCTCGTCAAGGAGGTCGCCAAGAAGACTGACGACGTCGCGGGCGACGGCACCACCACCGCCACCGTCCTGGCTCAGGCTCTCGTCCGCGAGGGGCTGCGCAATGTTGCCGCCGGTTCCAACCCGATGGGCATCAAGCGCGGCATCGAGGCCGCCACCAAGAAGGTCACCGAGGCTCTGCTGGCTTCCGCCAAGGAGGTCGAGACCGAGGAGCAGATCGCCGCCACCGCCGGCATCTCCGCCGCTGACCCGGCGATCGGCGCGCAGATCGCCAAGGCTATGTACGCCGTGGGCAGCGGCCAGGTGAACAAGGACTCCGTCATCACCGTCGAGGAGTCCAACACCTTCGGCGTCGAGCTCGAGGTCACCGAGGGCATGCGCTTCGACAAGGGCTACATCTCCGGATACATGGCCACCGACCTGGAGCGTGGCGAGGCTGTCCTGGAGGATCCCTACATCCTCCTGGTTTCCTCCAAGATTGCCAACATCAAGGACCTCCTGCCCCTGCTGGAGAAGGTCATGCAGTCCGGCAAGCCGCTGCTGATCATCGCCGAGGACGTCGAGGGTGAGGCCCTGTCCACCCTCGTGGTCAACAAGATCCGCGGCACCTTCAAGTCCGTCGCCGTCAAGGCCCCGGGCTTCGGTGACCGCCGCAAGGCGCAGCTGCAGGACATCGCCATCCTCACCGGCGGCCAGGTCATCGCCGAGGAGGTCGGCCTGACCCTGGAGACCGCCGATCTGCCGCTGCTGGGCACCGCCCGCAAGGTGGTCATCACCAAGGACGACACCACCATCGTCCAGGGTGCCGGTTCCCCGGAACAGATCGAGGGCCGCGTCAAGCAGATCCGTGCCGAGATCGACAACTCCGACTCCGACTACGACCGCGAGAAGCTGCAGGAGCGCCTGGCCAAGCTGGCCGGCGGCGTCGCAGTGCTCAAGGTCGGCGCCGCCACCGAGGTGGAGCTCAAGGAGCGCAAGCACCGCATCGAGGATGCCGTCCGCAACGCCAAGGCTGCCGTGGATGAGGGCATCGTCGCCGGCGGCGGCGTCGCGCTGCTGCAGGCCGCTGAGGTGCTCGCCGATGATCTCGGCCTCACCGGCGACGAAGCTACCGGCGTCAAGATCGTCCGCCAGGCGCTTTCCTCCCCGCTGAAGCAGATCGCCCTCAACGCCGGCCTTGAGCCCGGTGTCGTGGCCGACAAGGTTGCCGGCCTGCCGTCCGGTCAGGGCCTCAACGCCGCCACGGGCGAGTACGTCGACCTCATGGCCGAGGGCATCAACGACCCGGTCAAGGTCACCCGCTCCGCGCTGCAGAACGCCGCGTCCATCGCCGCGCTGTTCCTCACCACCGAGGCTGTCGTCGCCAACAAGCCGGAGCCGGCCGGCGCTGGCGGGGGCGCTCCCGACGCCGACGCAATGGGCGGCATGGGCTTCTAGCCCTCAGCTTTCGCCGCTCATTTTCATGCCGTCCCCAGCCCCCTCTCAGGGGGAGGGGGCGGCATTTCCCCCTTTCCGGGGGTGGTCGGCGGGGGCGGTTTTTTGCCCGCGGCGCCAAGATCGGACTTGGACGGAGGGCCGTTACAGGATTAACGGTTAGTTCACGTGTTATTCACCCGTGATCATGGCTTTTCGCAGTTCACCGTCTCCTGCCTGCGGGTATTGTGACGATCCGCACAGATGGTAACTTTCGGGCCACGGGAGAATATCTGCCGCAGGCTGCATTTGACCACTTGACGGGGTGGGAAGGTATGGCAGAATAGCTCCCTGTGACGCCCTGAGGGTGTCAGTCAACTGGAAACTCACAGCCGGCTTCTGCTGGCGCACTCAAGGAGAAAAATTCATGGATCTTTCCTTCATCCAGGATCAGCTCGACAACTTCGCCACCTTCGGCGGCGCAATCGAGGACATCTTCAAGGCAATCGTCAAGCTCTTCGGCGGCGAGGGTGACGTCGACGGCGGTACCCTGGATCAGCTGTCCTCCTACGAGAGCTCCGTTGAGGGCGAGAACGGCCCCAAGGGCGACTCCTCCTCCGAGTTCGAGTCCTCCGAGTCCTCCTCCGAGTTCGAGGGTTCCTCCGTCAAGGCTGAGGCTGACCTCGAGGCCTAATAAGACTCTCCTGAGTCTCGCCGGGGTCTGACGGCCCCGGCACCCCCATCCGAGTTTTTCTTCACTTCACTAGTACTAGGAGTACACAATGGCTGAACTTTCCTCCCTGGGCTCTGTCCTCGTCAACGTTCTGGGTCCGCTGGCTGACATCGCCGGCGCCATCGCCGACCTGATCGGCCTGGCTTCCTAAGAGCCTCCGGCCGCCTGCGCGGTCACTGAAGACTCCGATCCGCAAGGATCGGAGTTTTTGCGTTTCCGGGTCCGGGCGGATTCGTGGGGACAGGGGAGTCGCGGGTCACGCACGGGTTCGTCGCGCTCCCCGGGAAGTCAGTGGCTAGACTGATCGGCATGGCTGACCATAAGGACGACGAACTTCCCGTCATCGACCTGGCGAAGACCGAGGGGTACATCGTCGACGATTCCGACGAGGACGACCCGGTTCTCCTCCGCCCGGACGGCACTCCGATTGAGACGTGGCGCGAGAACTACCCGTACGAGGAGCGGATGACGCGCGAGGAGTACGAGAAGACGAAGCGCTCACTCCAGATAGAGCTGCTGAAGTGGCAGAACTGGACCAAGGAAACCGGTCAGCGCCACATCATCCTCTTTGAGGGCCGTGACGCCGCTGGCAAGGGGGGCAGCATCAAGCGTTTCAACGAGCACCTCAACCCCCGTGGCGCCCGCACCGTCGCCCTGGAGAAGCCCTCCCCGCGGGAGTCCACCTCCTGGTATTTCCAGCGTTATATCGCGCATTTTCCCTCCGCAGGCGAGATCATCTTCTTCGACCGCTCCTGGTACAACCGCTCGGGCGTCGAACGGGTCATGGGTTTCTGCACAGAGTCCCAGCACGCCGAGTTCCTCCGTGAGGTTCCGATGCTGGAGAACATGCTCCTGGGTTCGGGCATCTCCCTGACCAAGTTCTGGTTCTCCGTGACCCGGAAGGAGCAGCGCACCCGATTCGCCATCCGTCAGGTCGACCCGGTGCGCCAGTGGAAGCTCTCGCCGATGGACCTGGCGTCCCTGGACAAGTGGGACGACTACACCCGCGCCAAGGAGGAGCAGTTCCGCTACACCGACACCGACGAGTCCCCCTGGGTGACCATCAAGTCGAACGACAAGAAGCGCGCGCGCATCAACGCCATGCGTTACATTCTGTCGAAGTTCGAGTACACCAACAAGGACCATGAGGTGGTCGGCACTCCGGACCCGCTCATCGTCCTGCGCGGCCGCGACCAGATCGGCGACTGACCCCCATCAGCCAGGTCAGCATCGGGACCCGCCCTCCCCCGTCCGGGCAGGGCGGGTCCGTTCTATTCCTAGCCGTCCGTCCGCCCGCATGGTTCGATGTGCGCGGTGGTGCCGCCACCCCCAGGCCTCAGCACCGACGGAAAGCCCGGAAAATGTGGCGGCCCGTGCCAGTCGCTGACTGGTGCGGGCCGGAAGAAGGAACGCCGGGCGGCCTCCTATGACGCCGTGCCCGTCCACGGCTCGATCGGGTTGCCCTGCCACACGGTGTTGGCGGGCACCTGGTCGCCGCGCATGACCAGCGAGCCCGGTCCGACGGTGGCGCCCGCGCCGAGCGTGGCCGCCGGCAGCGCCACCGAGTGGGCGGCCAGCGTGGCGCCCTCGGCGATCGTGACGTAGTCGAGGCTCATGACGCGATCCTGGAAGAGGTGCGTCTGCACGACGGTGCCCGGGCCGACGGTCGCGCCGCGGCCGACGACGCACAGGTCCGTTTCGGGGAACCAGTAGGAGTCGATCCACGCGCCCCGGCCGATCTTCGCGCCGAGGGCCCGCAGCGCGACGTTGAGCTCGCCGGTGCCCAGGCTCGGGATGAGGAACCACGGCCCGGCGACGGTCTCGACGAAGGCGTCCTGCAGCTCGTTGAGCCACACGAACTCGCTCCACAGCGGGTGGTCGCCGGGGCGGTGCTTTCCGACGCAGAACCACTTCACCAGTACGGTGACGACCATGGCCAGCAGCCCCGCCGCCATGAGGGTGACGCCGCCGGCGAGCCACGCGGCCCAGACGCCGACGTTGACGGTCAGCCAGTAGAGCGTGCCGACGACCCCCGCCAGCAGCATGGCCGAGGTCATCGGCGCGAGCATGCGCATCGTCTCGATGAAACCCCGGAAGATCTTCACCTTCGTGCCGGGGCTGTAGGTGAGGGTCTCGCCGCCGTCGGCGCCCACCTGCACGCGGCGCATGCGCTCCGGCGGGGAACCCCACCAGTTGGTGTTGGCCTTGGCCTTCTTCGGCGTCGAAGACAGCACCGCCACGAGGGAGTTCTTCGGCAGCTTGCGGCCGGGGCTGGTGATGCCGGAGTTGCCGACGAAGCTGCGCTTGCCCACGCGGGTCTCACCGGTGAGCATCCAACCGCCGCCGAGCTCGTAACCGCCGACGAGGGTGTCGTCGGCGAGGAAGGCGCCGTCGCGGATCTCGGTGAGCTTGGGCACCATCACGGCGGTGGAGATCTCCACGTCGCGGCCGATTTTTGCGCCCAGGCTGCGCAGCCACACGGAGGTGAGCTGGCCGGCGTAGAGGGGGAAGAGGTAGGTGCGGGCGTCGTCCATCAGCCGCTCGATGGTCCACAGCTGCCAGCCGTGGAAGGAACGCACCGGGATCACACCCGGTTTCAGGCCGATGGACAGCAGGCGCACGCCCAGCCAGGTGGCCGCCATGTAGAAACCGAACGCCACCAGCCCGCCCAGCGGGGCGAACAGCAGGCCGCCCAGCAACGGGTTGCCGGCGGTGTAGTCGACCAGCCCGAGAACAACCAGGGCGCCGAGCGCGATGGCGGCGAGGGGCTGCAGACTGAGCAGCACGGAGGTCAGCCCGTAAATGGGCACCCAGCGGGTGCGGCGCGGAGGGTATTCGTCGGGGAAACGGTGCTTGGAGCGGCCGACCTTCTCCGCGGGGGAACCCGACCAGCGGGAACCGGGTTTGACGGGGCGGTCGCCGGTGACAGTGGAACCTGCCTCGATGTGGGCGTCCGCGCCGATGACCGTGCCCGGCAACAGGGTGGAGCGGGCGCCGATGCGGGCCTCGGGGCCGATCTCGATGGTGCCGACGCGCACGATGTCGCCGTCGACCCAGTAGCCGGACATGTCGACCTCGGGTTCGACGGCGGAGTGCGCACCGAGCGTGAGCAGGCCGGTGACCGGGGGCAGGGAATGCAGGTCCACCCCCTTGCCGATCTTCACGCCGAGGGAACGCGCGTAGTAGTTGACCCATGTGGCACCCGAGATCGACTGCGAACCGGAGGCGTCCACCCAGCGCTCGGCGGCCCAGATACGCAGGTGCGTGGCGCCGCCGCGGCGGTACTGGCCGGGGGCGATACCGGCGGTGAGCAGGCGGGCGCCCAGGCCGCCCAGCGGCAGACGGCCGATGGGGGAACCGAAGACCACGAGCAGGAACGCGACGAGCCACCAGGAGGTGTGCACCGCCCACTCCACACCCGCCAGGTGCGCGAGGTTGCCACCCAGCAGGATCCAGCCCAGCCAGGTGGTGGCCTGCAGCGTCATCATCGGCACCTGGATGAGCAGCTGGGCCAGGCGCGTGCCCGTGGCCACCGGGTTAACCTCGCGGGGTTCGACGGGGGTGGCGTCGGAAAGCGAGACGCCTGATTTCTCAGCGATGGATTCGACGGCCTCGGCCAGGGAACCCAGGCGCGGGTGGTCGTAGAGGTCGCGGACCGCGACGGTGGGGACCTGCTGGCGGATGCGTCCCACCAGCGTCGCGGCGGCGAGCGACGTGCCGCCGAGGGTGAAGAAATCGGCGTCGGCATCGGCGACGGACGTGCCCAGGACGTCCACCCACAGCTCGGCGAGCCATGTTTCGGTGGGGTTGAGGTCGGTGGCCTCCACGCCCACGCCCGGCAGGGGCCAGGGCAGGGCCTTCTTGTCGACCTTGCCCGAGGTGCGGATGGGCAGCTCCTCCATCACGCAGATGCGCGGGACGAGAGCGGCGGGCATGGTCTCGGCGAGGCGCTCGTGGGCGGCCTGATGGTCGAAACCCGCCTCCGGGTCGTCCAGGGAGACGTAGCCGACCAGCACCGACTGGTTCGCGCCGGTTTTCTGCACGGCGACGGCGGAGTTGTACACGTTCGGCAGGGCGGCGACGTTCGCCTCCACCTCGCCGAGCTCGATGCGGCGGCCGCCGATCTTCACCTGGTCGTCGACGCGGCCGATGAAATACAGTCCGTCCTCCTCCAGGCGCACGTGGTCGCCGGAACGGTAGGCGCGCGGCCAGCCGACGGTGGGCATGGGCGCGTATTTCTCGGCGTCTTTTTCCGGGTCCAGGTAGCGGGCCAGGCCGACGCCGCCGATCACCAGCTCGCCGACCTGGCCGACCTCGACCGGGCGTTCCTGCTCGTCGACGACGAGCAGGTCCCAACCAGCCAGCGGCAGGCCGATGCCCACCGGGCGGTCCGGGCGCAGCCGGGTCGCGGAGGCGACGACGGTAGCCTCGGTCGGGCCGTAGGTGTTCCACATCTCGCGGTCCTCGGTGGCCAGACGCTCGACGAGCTCCTGGGAGCAGGCTTCGCCGCCCACGATGAGCAGGCGGATGTTGTCCAGGGCCTCGGCTGGCCAGAGGCCGGCCAGGGTGGGGACGGTGGAGACCACGGTGATGTCGCGGCGGATGAGCCACGGGCCGAGGTCCATGCCGGAGCGCACGAGGCTGCGGGGGGCGGGCACCAGGCAGGCGCCGTGGCGCCACGCCAGCCACATCTCCTCGCAGCTCGCGTCGAACGCGACGGAAAGGCCCGCGAGGACGCGGTCCTCCGGGCCGAGCGGGCCGCCGGGGGAGTTGACCAGGAAGAGCTGGGCCTCGGCGTCGACGAACGCGGCCGCGGAGCGGTGGCTGACGGCCACGCCCTTCGGTTTACCGGTCGAGCCGGATGTGAAGATGATCCAGGCGGTGTCGGCCAGCTGCGGGCGGTGCTTGTCGCCGCCCGCTCGCGGGGCGAGCATACGGAAACCCTCGTCGGTGAAGACGCCGTTGATCTTCCCCTCGGAGAACACCATCTCGGCGCGCTCCTCCGGGTCATCGGCGTCCACCGGCACGTAGGCCGCGCCGGCGGCGATGGTGGCGAGGATCGCGATGTAGAGGTCGCGGCTGCCGGAGGTCATCCGGATGCCGATGCGGTCGCCCCGGCGGATGCCGTTGGCGTGCAGCTCGGAGGCGAGCGCGTGGACCTCGTCCATCAGCTCTGCGTAGGTGAGGATCTCGCCGTCGTCGATGGCGGCCGCCTCGGGGTTCTCGGCGGCGGTGGACGCGAGAATGTCGTAGAGCGTGCGCTTCGCGGGGGCCTCCGCGGCGCGGAGGAACTGGCGGGGAACATTGTGCAGCGACATGCGTTCTAGGCGCCCTTCGCTACGGGGTCGTCCGGCGCATCCGGGCAGGGGTCGACCGATTCCGTCGTGAGCACCGCCTGGGTGAGCTTGCGCAGGTGCTTGAGCTGCTTGCCGGTGGATTCGTCGAGCGCGAGGGACTCCGCCTCGGCGACCATGTCCGCCAACTCGGTCTGAGCCTTGCGGCCCGCCTTGGTGGTGGTGACGATCTGGCGGCGGCGGTCCTTGGGGTCCCGCTCGCGCTGCGCCCAGCCCTTCTCCTCCAGACCGTCGATCAGCCGCACCATGTCGGAGGCGTCGATGGCCAGGGTCTCCGACAGGGCGGTCTGCGAGGCCGCGTCCCGGTCGGCGAGACAGGTGAGCACCCAGTACTCGCGCAGCGTCGTGTCGCGGGTGGACAGGGCGGATTCCACCTGCTCGCGGGTGCGTCGGCGCAGGCGCTCTATCTGGAAGCTCGGCGATTCGAGCAGGGTCAGGGGAACGCCGGTGGCGGCGGCGACCTCCACGGTGGGGGTGGCTTTCTTTTGTGACATGCCATCAACCTTAGGCCACCCACCGTGGCGAAGTTAAATCATGGGTTTATTCCCACTATTTATTTCTCCACGGGAAGGTCGGCGTCGACCCAGGCCATCGTGCCGCCGGCGACGTTGATGGCGTCGATGCCGTGGGCCTGCTCCAGGTACTCGCAGGCCTGGCCGGAACGGTTGCCGGAACGGCAGATGATGTAGATGTCGCGGTCGATGTCCAGCTCCCCCACCCGGGAGGTGAACTCCGAGAGGGCGATGAGCTTCGCGTTGGCGGCGTGGACGTCGGCGTATTCGTCCGCCTCCCGGACATCGATGAGCTGGGCGTCGGACGGCACCTCATTTACATTCACTGTCTTCATGGGGGTGATGGTACTCCCGTGCCACACTGGAATGCATGAACCCGGTCGAGCTACGCCGTCTCACCGGCATGATCGCCGGCCGTCTCTGGTTGACGGCTGTGGTGACCGGCGTGGCGGGCGGGGGGCTGGTGTGGCTCGGGATCCGTCTGGGCCTGGCGCTGGTGACCATCGCGGTGCTGATCGTTCCGGTCGCCGCGGTGACCACGCTCGCCTGGGTGCTGCGCCGCCGGGCGGTGGCGGTCCCCCGCTGGCTGACTGCGGTCGGCGCCGCGGGTTCCGCCGCGGGGTTGGTGTGGTTGCTCGCCTCTCCCGGACATGTGCCCGCCATTCTGGTTCTGGCGGTCGGGGTGTGGCTGCTGATCGTCGGGCTCATCGCCTCGGTGGCGGTGGGCCGGCCGGGGCCGGGCGAAGAAAAACCGCGGCCAGCCCGGAGATGAACCCCGATGAGGGGTCCTCTCCCCGGCTGCCCGCGGAGTGACGTGGAAGTTCCGCGCCTGATTACTCGGCGAGCTTCTTCTCGACGTCGCTCTCCGCGTCCTTCTCCTCCTCGAGGCCCTCGCGGGTGTTGGTGCCCACCTGCTTGTAGCGCTCGATGGACTCGTCGAGGATGCGCACGGCCTCCTCGCGGCCGCCCCAGCCGGAACCGGTGACCTCCTTGTTCGGTTCCAGATCCTTGTAGTGGACGAAGAAGTGCTCGATCTCGTCGCGGGTGAAGGAGGAGATGTCCTCGAGCTCCTGGAACTGTTCGAAACGCGGGTCGTCGATGACGCAGAGCAGCTTGTCGTCGCCGCCGGCCTCGTCGGTCATCTTGAACACGCCGACGATGCGGGCCGAGACCACCACACCTGGGTACACCGGCTCGGGGGAGATGACCAGGGCGTCCATCGGGTCGCCGTCCTCGCCCAGGGTGTGCTCGATGAAGCCGTAGTCCGCCGGGTACGCCATCGGGGTGAACAGGTAGCGGTCGAGGAAGACCCGTCCCGTCTCGTGGTCGACCTCGTACTTGTTGCGGGAGCCCTTCGGGATCTCGACGATGACTTCAACCTGCATGGAGTGTCTCCTTCAGTGGAATAAGGCGGGGAATCGCACCTCATCTTACCGTCGCCGCCCCCCGTTTCGCCGAACACCCGGCACGCCCCCGGGCACCGGGCCCACCCGGCGACCTCCGGGCCGGGCCGCCGGGGCGCTACCCTGTGGAGAATGAGCGGAAAGAAGCTGTGGTGGTCGGTGACTGCCGGTGTGGTCGCGGCCGCGGTCGCCGGCGTGGCGGGGCTCGGCGTCCTGGTGCAGCAGCACTACGACGACCTCACCCACGGCCCGGCCTACGCGGTCCGGGCCCCGTCGCCGGCGCTCGTGCCCGCGGAGGCCGAGGCGGGGGTGGACAACGCCGCCCTGGCTACCGCCCTGTCAACGCTCGCCGACGACCCCGCACTGGGAACCCTCCACGGCCGGGTGACCGACACCGTCACCGGCGAAACCGTGTGGGACCTGGACTCCGGCGCCCCCCTGCGCCCGGCCAGCGCGACAAAGATCCTCACCGCCGCCGCGGCCATCCTCGAGCTGGGGCCCGACGACGTCATCACCACCGAGGTGGTGGCGGGGAACACCCCCGGCACCGTGGTCATCCGCGCCGCCGGCGACGTATGGCTGACGGAGGAACAGCTCGACCGCCTCGCCGAGGAGATCGGAACCGCGGACCAGGTGACCATCGACACCTCCGTCTGGGACGGCGACCCGTTCATGCCCGGTTGGGACCCCGCGGACGTCGACGCCGGATACATCGCCCCGCTGGAACCCGCCATGCTCCACGGCGCGCGGATCGGCGGCACAGAGGGGGACGTCCCCCGCTCC
The DNA here is from genome assembly GCF_000835165.1 of Corynebacterium marinum DSM 44953. Classification (NCBI taxonomy): domain Bacteria; kingdom Bacillati; phylum Actinomycetota; class Actinomycetes; order Mycobacteriales; family Corynebacteriaceae; genus Corynebacterium; species Corynebacterium marinum. Next base: position 2,282,586 of record NZ_CP007790.1, on the reverse strand, counting down.
CACACCCCGGCCCTCGACGTCGCCCGCGCGCTCGCGGACCGGGTCGGCGCCGCCACCGTCGGCCTGGGCCCCGCTCCCGCCGACGCGCAGGTGCTCGCCGCCACCCAGTCGCCGCCGCTCATCGACCGCCTCGAATCCATGATGATCTGGTCCGACAACGTGATGGCCGAGGCCGTCGGCCATGAACTCGCCGTCCACCGCGGCCAACCCGGCTCTGCATCCGCGGCCACCCAGTCCACCCTCGACGTGCTCACCGGGCACGGCTTCGATATCACGGGTGTCACCCTCGCGGACAACTCGGGACTGTCCACCTACAACCTCATCCCGCCCCGGGTGCTCGACGACGTGCTCCACGACGCCGCCTCCGACACCCCGCTCCGCCATCTGCTCGCGACCCTGCCGGTCGCCGGCGGCTCCGGCACCCTCACCGACCGCTACCAGGATCTCCCCGGGCGCGGCTGGGTCCGGGCCAAGACCGGGACGCTGACCGGGACCTCGGCGCTGGCGGGCGTGGTCACCGCGGATTCGGGCCGGGTCTACTCCTTCGCACTGCTGTCCAACGGTTCGGACATCCTGGCGGCGCGGGCGGCGCTGGACCGTTTCGCCTCCGCCATCCGGGATTCCTGACGTGCGGTACCCCCGCGTCAGCCCGCACTTTCTGGCGTGCCGGGTGGCCGTGCGCCCCTTCCTCCGCCCCGGAGCGGTCACCGTGGGACTGTCCGGCGGGGCGGATTCTCTGGCGTTGCTGGCCGCCGCGGTCGCGGAAGGCCAGGTAGTCCGGGCGGTGGTGGTGGACCATCAGCTCCAGTCCGGTTCGGCGCAGGTCGCGGAGCAGGCCCGCGCGCAGGCGGAGCAGCTCGGCGCCGGCGCCCAGGTGCGCACCGTCGCCGTCGAACGCTCGGGCAGCCTCGAGGCCGCCGCCCGTCAGGCCCGCTACGCCGCACTCCTCGAAGATGACGGGGAGGTCTGGGTGGCCCACACCCGCGACGACCAGGCCGAGACCCTGCTGCTGGGGGCGCTGCGCGGCAACCCCTCCGGCATGGCCCCGCGCACCGGGCGGCTGGTGCGGCCCTTCCTCACGGTCCGCCGCACGGACACCCTCGGGGCATGCGCGGAGCTGGGCCTGGAGCCCTGGCACGACCCCCACAACCTCGACCCGGCCTTCCGCCGCGTGGCCGTGCGCCGGCAGCTCATCCCCCGGCTGGGTGAACTGATCGGCGGGGACGC